>NZ_JAVWWA010000026.1:0-40481 GCF_036666375.1 Comamonas sp.
CCTGACGGTGGAAATTCCCAAGTACACGGTCAATCACGCCAAGGAAAACCACTGAGCGGGAGTGAGCCAGCGGGCGCTGGGCGTGCGGGTTGCCGCTTTGCCATGCGGGCGCGCCATGAAAAACCCGCGGCGGTTGCCGCGGGTTTTAGCGTGGGGAGCTAGGCGCCGTACGCCGCCATGAAGACCCTCACGGCCTCGCGCAGCAGAGCCTTGTTTTCCCGGGCATCCGGCAGTTCGAGCTTGAGCAGCCCGCGGATATGGCCGGACCCCATGAACATCGACAGGAACAGGTCGGCCGCCTGCAGCGGATTGCCCACCTTCAGCGTGCCCGCCGCGTGTGCCAGGCGCAGGTACGCCGCGAGTTCGCGGTTCACGCGCTCCGGGCCTTCCTGGTAGAGGCCCAGGCAGACTTCCGGCTGTGCACCCGCGACGCCGTACACAGAGCGCAAGGCGCCCAGGGCGTCCTCCCCGCGCGAGAGGGCAAGAAACCGGGCGCCGATCGCCGCCAGCGCCTGCTCAGGCTGGTGCGGGTCCAGCGCTCCTGCGTCCGCGACTCCAGCCATCACCATCGCCGTCCTGTCGCGCACCACGGCATGGAACAGCCCTTCCTTGGAGCCGAAGTTGCTGTACACGGTCATCTTGGAAACACCCGCGTCCGCAGCGATGGCGTCCACGCTGGCGCGCTCCAGACCGTGCGCGTTGAAGTGCTTTTGTGCCGCCTCCAGGATTCGCCTGCCGCGCGCGGGATCGCGTGGTCGTCCGCGTTGCGGCTTGGGATCGGGAACGGAGGGGCGGGCCATTGATTTATTTAATGTACTTGACAGTTCACTATATCGCACGCACATTAATGTACTCGTGAGTATAGTAAATGACGCCAACTCCAGGAGTCGCCATGACGCAACCGACGAAGGACTGCATTTCTCCGCAGGTGACTGCGCGAGACGCAAGGAGCGCGACCGGCTCCGGCGCGCCGACGGCCCAGCCCAAGCAACGCGATGGCATGGTGGGCGGCGCCATTTCTTTGGCCCTGCGCTTTGGGCGGCTGTCATGAGCACGCTTGAACTCAAGGTTCCGCCCCCCGTTGTGGCGCTCGTGCTGGCGCTGTTCATGTGGCTGACGCCAGCCGTCGCGGGCCTGGTGCAGATGCCCCAGCCGGCCCGGGTGATGCTCGCCGTTGTTTTGCTGCTCGTCGGCCAAGGCATCAGCATCGCCGGTATCGTCGCGCTCAGGCGCGCCAAGACCACCATGCACCCGATGAAGGCCAGCCTGGTGTCCTCACTGGTCGTGGATGGCGTGTACCGGTTGACGCGCAACCCCATGTATGTGGGGCTGCTGCTGACCCTGATGGCGTGGGCCGTGTCGCTGGCGAATCCGTTCGCGGCACCGTGGCTTGTGGTGTACGTGCTCTACATCACCCGCTTCCAGATCATTCCAGAAGAACGTCTGCTGGCCTCTTTATTTGGGGCCGAGTACGCGGCTTACCAAGCCCGCGTCAGTCGATGGTGGGCCAGCCCCTTGCCTGTGCGCTTGCGGCCTCAACGGTCCAACGGGCAGCGCTGAGAGGCCCGAGCATGACAAGGAAACCGCATGGCACAGCACAACATTCTTCAGATCGCCGGTGGGAGCGGCTCCAGCGGCGAGCGCCGGGATGCCCTCCAGTCCTGCCATTTCAACGGTCAGTGATGACCGGCCGCGCGGCGTATATCACCACGGCGCGCAATCCCTCACATCCACCACAAGGAGTCCATCATCATGGATGACGTCATCATCATCGGCGGCAGCTTTGCCGGCCTGGCCGCGGCGCTGCAACTCGGCCGCGCGCGCCGAAAGGTCAGCGTTCTCGATACCGGCCTGCCGCGCAATCGCTTTGCCGGCCACTCGCATGGCCTGCTGGGACACGACCACAAGCCGCCGCTGGACATCCTGGCCGAGGCGCGGCGGCAGCTCACGCGCTATCCTTCGGTCAGGCTTATCACTTCGCGCGCCGAGAGCGTTTCCGGCGTGATCGATGATTTCCAGGTCCTCACGGCCGATGGCGAGACTCTCAGGGCGCGGCGCCTGATCCTCAGCTATGGCGTCGTCGACCGGATGCCCGAAGTTCCCGGCTTTGCCGAAAGCTGGGGCTCGGCCATCGTGCCCTGTCCCTACTGCGACGGCTTTGAAGTTGCCGGCCGGCATTGGGGCCTCATCTGGTCCGGCCCGGCGTCGCACAACTATGTCCGGCTGTACCACGACTGGACCGATACGCTGACGGTCTTCGCCAACGGGCACGACATCCCAGCCGCGATCCGGGCCGATCTGGCGCGCCGCAAGATACCTGTCATCGATGGCCGGATCACGGAAATTGCCCGTCACGGCGAACATAGCGCCAGCGTCAAGCTCGATGCCGGCCCCGATATCGCCGTCGACATCCTGTTCGCGCATCCACGCAACCAGCCGTCGTCGGGCCTGCATGGCTCACTGGGGCTGGCGACCGTCGATACGCCGCTGGGCATCGCCATCAAGGTCGACGAGCGCCGCGAAACCAGCACGCCCGGCATCTACGCCGCCGGCGACCTCGCCAACCCCGGCATGCCCTCGGTCACCATGGCAACAGCGCACGGCGCGACGGCGGGAATCTCCGCCCAGCAGTCGATGCTGGTTTGAGACGGCAACGGGAGTTCGAGCGCCGCCTTTGAACGGGCTACACGGGAGCTCTTATGGGTTGCAGCTGGAAGACGGATCGGCGAGGCCGAACAGTGGGTGCAGACCCGCCTGCGCGATCCGGCCTGCACGCCCATCGATCAGCCTTCCATCAGCCGCTCGCACCATCGCGCGGCCCGAGCCAGCAGCCTTTCCACAGGCCGTCTTCGACGGCGCTGTGCATCAGTTGTTCGACGACGCCGTGTACATACTCGGTGGCCAGCGTCAGCTCAAACAGCCGCGATGTGCTGAGGTAGACCGTTCGGATGAGCCTTTCGCCTTCGAGCTCCACCGCATCGAGTTCACCTCGGCGCAGATTCTCATCCATGGCGCATGACGGCAGCACCGCGTAGCCCAGCCCGGCGCGCACCGCGTCGATCAGCAACGCGGGCGCGTTGATCTCCGCCACGACCTGGGGCTTCAATCCCTGGCGCGCCCATTCCCGCTCGATCAGCTCGCGTATGCCGTTGGGGCGGCTGAGCAGGAGCAGGGGAAGGGCGGCCACGTCGGCCAGCGTGCTCGAGCAGCGTCCGGCCAACTGGCCGCGTGCGCCGACCAGCATCAAAGGTTCCGACACCAAGGGCTTCATGCGCAGCCCGGCATCCACGCTGGCATCGAACAGCACGGCCAGATCGAGTTTCCCCTGGGCCAGCATCGACGCCAGCACCGAACTCGGTCCTTCTATCACTTCCAGCCGCACGGACTTGAAATGCGTCCGGACATGCTGCAGCAGCTTGAGTCCGAGCACGGAGGTCACTGTCCATGGCAGGCCAATGGCCACCCGTCCCGCGGGGCCGAGATCTGCCTGGTGGGCAATCAACTGGGTGGCCTCGACCTGCTTGAGTATCAACTGGGCCTGCTTGTAGACCGCCAGCCCGGCCTCCGTCGGCGTCACGCCGCGTACGCTGCGCATCAACAGCTTCTTGCCCAGTTCCTCTTCCAGCCGATTGATCTGCAGGCTCAGCGCCGGCTGGGCCACATGCAGCGACTGCGAGGCGCGGGTCATGCTGCCGATCTCGACGATGCGGGTGAAATACTTCAGTTGTCGCAATTCCAAAGGGGGCGTCTCCAAGGGTTTTCACGGCATACCGTCCATGTATGACGCAAGCTTGCATCGGTATTTTTCATATCCGCGCCAGGCGTTCAGACTTCCGATGAAACAACGGAGACCTAAACGTGAGCGCAAACATCATTGTGGAGCGCGCTGGCCATGTCGCCACCGTCACCATCAACAATCCCGGCAAGCGCAATGCCATGGACCGCTCGATGTGGATCGCACTTGGCGATGCCGTGCTGGAGCTGTCGCAGCAAGCCGACCTGCGCTGCCTTGTATTGCGCGGCGCCGGCACCGAGGCCTTCGCCAGCGGTGCGGATATCGACGAGTTTGCATCCATACGCGCGTCCAAAGAGCAGGGAATCGCCTTTGGCAAGCACGGGCACCGCGCGATGCACGCCGTGCGGGACTGTCCGGTGCCCACCGTGGCGGCGATTCGCGGCGTCTGCGTCGGGGGCGGCCTGGAGCTCGCGGCGGGTTGCGATTTTCGCATCAGCAGCGACGACGGCCGCTTTGGCGTGCCGATTGCCCGGCTCGGGGCGGTGCTGGCCTATCCGGAGCTCGAGGGCCTGGTGCGTCTGGCCGGACCCCAGGTGGCGCTGGAATTGCTGCTCGAAGGGCGCATCCTCGGCGCCGCCGAGGCCTACGCCAAGGGCCTAGTCAACCGCGTCATCCCGGTCGCGGAATACGAGGACGAACTCGCCAAGACCATAGCCCGCATCGTCGCCGGCGCGCCCCTGTCCGCGCGCTGGCACAAGAAGTTCGTGGCCCGGCTGCGCGATGCCCGGCCACTGACCGAAGCCGAGGAGCACGAAGGCTACGCCTGCTACGACACCGAGGATTTCGTCGAGGGCTACCGCAGCTTTCTCGCCAAGCAAGCGCCTCAATTCAAAGGAAAATGATGAACCAGCCATCTCCCAATAATCGACGCAAGGGGCCCCTGGCCGGATTGCGTGTGGTCGAGCTCGCGCATGTCATGGCCGGCCCGGTCGGCGGCCTGCTGCTGGCGGACATGGGCGCCGATGTCGTCAAAGTCGAAAAGCTCCCCGGCGGCGACGACACCCGCCGCACCGTGCCGCCGCAGATCAATGGGGAAGCGGCATCGTTCATGATCCTGAATCGCAACAAGCGCGGGGTCGCGGTGGACTTGAAGACTCCCGAGGGCCGTGACTTCGTCAAGCGCCTCATCGACCAGGCCGACATCGTGCTCGAGAACTACCGGCCCGGCACCATGGAGAAGATGGGCCTGGCGTTCGACAGCTTGCGCCAGAGCAACCCGGGTCTGGTCTATTGCAAGATCACCGGCTTCGGGCTGACAGGGCCTTATGCGCAGCGCGCCGGCTACGACCTCATTTCGCAAGGCATGTCGGGCCTGATGGGGCTGACCGGCGAAGGCCCGGGTCGTCCGCCGGTGAAGGTCGGCGTGCCCGTGGGCGATGTCACTGCGGGCATTCTGGCGGCGACCGGAATCCTCTCCGCCTACATCGAGCGCCTGCGCACCGGCGAAGGCCAATACGTCGACACCTCCTTGCTCGAAGCCTCGCTGGTGCATACCTATTGGCCTGCCGCGCTGGCGTTCGCCACCGGCGAATCAGCCGGCCCCATGGGCTCGGCCCACCCGGTGGCAGCGCCTTATCAGGCCTTTCCCACCCAGGACGGTTGGCTCAATATCGGCGCCATGAGCCAGAGCCTGTGGGTGGGCACCTGCAACGCGCTGGGACTGGCGCAGATGGCCCATGACCCGCGCTTTGCCACCAACGCCGCGCGCATGGCCCACCGCGATGCCATGGTCGACGCCATATCGGGCGCGACGCTCACCCGCAGCACGCAGGAGTGGGTCGAGATCTTCGAGCAGGCGGGCGTGCCTGCCGGCCCGGTCAAGAACATGAAGCAGGTGCTTGACGATCCGCAGACGCGCGCGCGCGACATGGTGATTCGGGTGGAGCATCCCGTGGCCGGGGAGATCGACGCCCTGGGCCTGCCCATCAAGTTCTCGAACGGCAACGGCGTGACCCGCCGCGGCGCGCCGCTGTACGGTCAGCATACCGCCGAAGTGATGCGGGAACTGGGCTATAGGCCCACGGAAATTGCGCGTCTGAACGCCGCCGGCGTGGTGCATGTACCCGCCGCCGAAGAACCTTGCCCCTCCATAACTACCGCCGAGACAACCCCATGAAATCCAGCCTGCCCCCTGTCCGCCGCAGCGTGCTTGTCGCGTGCCTAGCCGCATCTCTGGGCGCCATCGCCTTGCCTGCCCGGGCCGAATGGCCGGAAAAGCCGATTCGCATCGTCGTGCCTTCTTCGCCCGGCGGCAGCGCGGATGTGGTGGCAAGGCTGCTGGGCGACAGACTCACGCGCAGCTGGGGCCAGCCGGTGATCGTCGAGAACAAGGGCGGGGGCGGCGGCAACATCGCCACGGAAAATGTCGCGCGCTCGGCCCCCGACGGCTACACGTTCCTGCTCACGGGAAACAATCACACCGTGAACGTGTCGCTGTTTGCCAGGCCGCCGTACAAGCTGGAGGACTTCGCTCCGGTCATTGAAGTCACGCGCGGCCCTTCGGTCTTCGTGGCGGCCAACACCGCCCCCTTCAAGGATCTGGCCGAGATGATACGCCAGGCCAAGGCCGCTCCCGGCAACCTGGCCTATGGCAGTCCGGGCATGGGCCTGCCCAGCCATATCGCGTTCGAGCTGTTTCAGCGCGAATCGGGCACCCGCTTCGCCCACGCGCCCTACAAGGGCTCGGGGCCGTCCCTGGCCGACGCGGTCGGGGGACAGATTCCGGTGGTCGCATCCACGTTGGCGGCGGCCATGCCGCTGATCAAGGCCGGCAAGCTCAGGCCGCTGGCGGTGACCTCGGCCGAACGCTGGCCCAGCCTGCCCGACGTTCCCACCGTGGCCGAAGTCACTCGCTCGGCATACAGCCATCTCACCTGGCTGGGCATCTTCGCGCCCAAGGCCACGCCGCCGGCCCACATTGCCAAGATGAACGCCGCGATCAACAAGATCCTGCAGGACGCCGAATTCAAGTCCAGCCTGGAGACGCTGGGCACGAATCCGGTGGGCGGCCCGCCTGCAAGCTTCCAGGCAATGATAGACGCCGAATTCCTGACATCGCGCGCCCTGGTGCACAGCGCCAAGCTGCAGGCCAATTGACATGGCCATGTACCGCACGCTGGCCCGCGCCGCCAGCATCGACGACCTGCGCACACTGGCACAGCGCCGCTTGCCGCGCATGGTCTTTGACTACATCGACGGCGCCGCCGGGGAGGAGTCGACCGCGCGGCGCAACCGCAGCGGTTTCCAGCGTTTCCAGCTGCGCCCCGAGATCCTGATCGACCTGTCCAAGCGCAGCCTGGCCACCTCGGTGCTCGGCCAGCCGCTGGCCATGCCGTTGGTGATAGGCCCGACGGGCATGAATGGCGCCTACTGGCCGCAGGGCGACCTTTGCCTGGCGCGCGCAGCCAAGGCCGCGAACATACCCTTTGTCATGAGCACCGCGGCCACCGTCAAGCTGGCGACGCTGGTCGAAGCCGCGGGACCGCTGCGCTGGTTCCAGCTCTATATGCTGCGCGACCGCGGCCTGGCTCAGGCGCTGCTCGAGCGCGTCCATGCCGCGGGCTTCGAAGTGCTGCAGTTGACGGTGGACACCGCGGTCACGGGCCGGCGCAACCGCGATGTGCGCAACGGCTTCACGCTGCCGTTTCGCTGGTCCGCCCGCAAGCTGATCGACACGGCGCGCCGTCCCTCCTGGGCCCTGCAGATGCTGCGCAGCGGATCACCGACGCTGCAGTTGTTCGCGGAAGTCGTCGGGCCGATACAGCCCGGCAGCACCATCACCGAGGTCGTCCAGCGCCAGATCAGTGACGCCTTCACCTGGCGCGATCTCGACTGGCTGCGTGCATGCTGGCCAGGAAAACTGGTGCTCAAGGGGGTGTCGCAAGCCGCGCATGTCCACCAGGCGCTTGCGGCCGGCGTCGATGGCGTCGTGGTGTCCAACCATGGCGGGCGCCAGCTGGACGGGGCCGGGTCCACCATCGAACAGCTGCCGCGCATCGCCGAAGCCGCGGACGGGCGCATGGCGGTGCTGATCGACAGCGGATTTCGCCATGGGGCCGACATTGCCAAGGCCATTGCGCTGGGCGCCGATGCCGTGCAGTTGGGGCGCCCCACGCTGTACGGCCTGGCGGCGGCAGGCGAAGCCGGCGTGCGCCATGCCCTGCATATCCTGGCGGCTGAGCTCGAGGTCGCCATGGCGTTGAGCGGTGCCAGCAATGTAGGGCAACTGCGCGGACGCGTTGACTGCTGACCTGCCCGCGGCGGGTGCGGCAGGCGCATGGGCGGATGGGTGCAGGCACCGAGCCCGCCCCGCTACTGGGAGTTGAGATGTTGGCAACGGCCTCGGAAGCCGCTGTATTTACAGACGTGTTGCGCCTGGGTCAGCGCCAGCGGCGCCGCCGTATCGATCTCGCGAGGCCACACGCCAAAGCCGTCGTGCACCAGCATCTTGATGCGCGTGGCCCGGACGTTGGCAAACAAACAGCCGTGATGGGCGTGAGCGCAGCCGAGCGCATGCCCCACATGGGCGAGCAGGCGCTCCGTGCCCGAGCGCATGTCCACCGGCGCCGCACACAGCCAGAGGGCGTCAATGCGGATCATCGCAAGACCTCGCGCAGCCGCGCTGCGCAGTCCGCTGCGGCGCTGACGGGCCACGTCACGCTGGCGCCCAACGTTCCATATTTGAACTCAAGCGCGATCGTCTCCGACGTGGGGCTGGGAGGACTCGCTGGCGGGGCAGGCGCCGGTAACATTGCCGATGCGACGGTCAACTCGATGAAGCGGGGCGGTGCTTCGGCAATGCCCAACGAAGGCACACCTAGAGCCTTCGGAGCGCCACGGCCGCGGCGCCACTGATGCACCAGGTTGTCGTTCAACTTGAATGCCAGGGCCACTGCCGCAATCGACGCTCCGGGCTCGGCGCATGCTACCAGGACGTCGGCCTTGAACGCTGCGCTGTGACGGCGCCGTTGCTTCGGTTTGACTTGCATTTTTCTGTCCGGCTAACTTAGGGGGACAGCAGGGTCTATTCCTTAGCCTGCGGCTTCAAGTTGGTTCAACCGGTCGCTTACGCTGTTGGCTTCAATCACGTCACTCATATTGCCTGAGGTGCCGCTCACTCTGTGCACCAGGACCGAGTCGGCATCGACTGCGATGTGGGCCTTCATGCCAAAGAACCACTGGTTGGCTTTCTAGCTTTGCTTCATCTCGGGGTCGCGTTCGCCAGATGCATTCTAGGTCGAGCTGGGAGCTGTAAATCAGCGTTGCATCCACTGTTGTGCCGGCGCGCAGCTGGAGGCCCTTGGCACCCAATAACTCGGTGACCAGCGCGAGGATCTGCGGGGCCAGCTTGAGTTACTCCAGCAGCCGACGGCAACCAAGAATCGTCGTTTCGTCGGGCCCTGCCGTATTCCCATGGAGCCCTGCAAACTGCCGGAACAGCGGCATGTCGTGCAGCGCCTCTTCCATCGGCGGATTGCTCAGCTTGCACCATTGCTGCATAAAGTGCGCGCGCAGCATGGTTTCCATGGCAAATAGTGGCCGCCAGCGCCGGCTTTCAGGCGCGTAGGGCGTGATCAGGGCAACCAATGCAGCCCACGCAACCACGCGTTCCAACGCGTCAAGCAATTCACGCTTGCGTCTGCGTTTCGTCGTCAAGTTCAGACCCAGGTCGGCTTGACTCATTGCGCGATTCTCTCAGCGTATCGGTCACATGAAGCACATTGCAGGCCGAGTCGTGCAGAGTTTCCCTGGCGCTGTGCGAAGTCAACGACCGTCTGCCCTTGTGCAGCCCAGCAGCCCAGCAGCCCAGCAGCCCAGCAGCCCCGCCGACCGCATCTGAGCCGATTCGCCGGGCGACCAGTTGTTTGAGCAGCGCATCGCCCGCAGCGATGCTGTGCGCAAGAGCGTTACTGTCATTTCGTTCGACACCCCTACGCCGTGGCCGGCATTCTGGACATTCTTGCTGGTATCCCGCCCTGTGCGCGCCCTGGCCCAGCACTAAACCCAGAGTGCTGCAACCGTATCTCGCTGCCTGAAACGATTGACGCTACTATTAACGTTTGTTACCCGTTTGTGCATCGTTCTCAATGCACTGACATTCGTACCCTGACCTACTGGAGCGCGTCGCCATGGCAGATACCACCGCCCCCCGTGGCGCCCTGTTGCCCACCCCCGTCTTCACCACACCGGTGCCCAACCCCTATGGTCTGACCAACGGCAGCAACTATGCCAACGCCAGTTTTGTCGACATTGATGGTGATGGCGACTTGGACGCGTTTATCGGTGCAACCGCTGGTGAAATACGCTTTTACCGCAACACCGGCAGCTCTAGCAGTCCCGCTTTTTCCGCTCCTGAAGTCAATCCCTTTGGCCTGCTAGACAGTGGTTCATTTTCCAGCCCCAACTTTGTGGACATTGATGGCGATGGAGATCTAGATGCGCTGATTGGCTACCGCGACGGCATCACCAGGCTTCAACTGAACACGGGCACATCCAGCATCCCCGCCTTCGACCCGACTGCCGCTGCCAATCCTTTTGGCCTCGCTGATGTAGGCAATTCAGCCATGCCCAGTTTTGTGGATATTGATGCTGACGGTGACCTGGACGCCTTCATTGGCAACGGTGATGGCAACACGCTGGTTTTTCTGAACATCGGTACAGCTGGCACGGCTGCTTTTTCCGCACCGCTCACAAATCCCTACGGATTGGACGACGTAGGCGATTACGCCAATGTCAATCTGACTGACATTGACGCCGATGGTGACCTGGATGTGTTTATTGGCGAGTTTCTGGGTAACACCTATTTTTTCCAGAATACCGGCACGGCCAGCAGTCCAGCTTTTGGCGCGCGTGTGACCAATCCCTTTGGCTTGACCGATGTGGGAGAATCGTCAAGCGCCAATTTTGTGGACATTGATCGTGATGGCGATCTGGATGCCCTGCTGGGCAATCGCTATGGCAACACCCAAGTGTATATCAACAGTGCTAACCCGGTGGCACCAGTCACATCCGCCACGGCCAATGGCACTTACGGCGTGGGCACAGTCATCGCTGTGACGGTCGAGTTCAACGAAAACGTGCTGGTCAACACAGTTGGCGGCACACCCACGCTGCTGTTGGAGACTGGCACCACCGACCGCAATGCCGTCTACGTCTCTGGCACTGGGACCAAGGCCCTGACCTTCAACTACACCGTTCAGGCAGGTGACAGCAGCGCCGACCTGACCCAGCAAAGCGCCAGTGCGCTGGTGCTGAATGGCGGCACCATCAAAGACGCGGCTGGCAATGACGCCATCCTCACCCTGGCAGAACCCTCAGCCTCTGGCTCGCTGGGTGCCACCACCGACATCGTCATCGATACCGCTGCGCCGACCAATACAGTGGCTACCGCCGCCTTCTCGGCAGACACTGGGACGTCCGATACCGACTTCATCACCAATGCTCCGGCGCAGACCATCAGCGGCACGCTGGGGTCTAATCTGGCCGCGGGTGAGAACGTTTACGTATCGCTCAATAACGGCAGTTCCTGGACGCTTGCTGTTACATCAACCGGTGCAAACACCTGGTCTCTGGCCGGTAGGACTCTGACTGGCAGCGATACGCTTGTGGTTCGAGTGACCGATGAGGCCGGTAACAATGGAACCGCCTACATGCGAGCCTATGTGCTCGATACCACCGACCCCACTACTTCGATCGCCAGTGTTAGCTTCTCAGTTGATAGCGGCGCCTCGTCCAGTGACTTTATTACCAAGACTGCGGCGCAAACCGTCAGCGGAACCTTGTCGGCCAGTTTGGTCGCTGGAGAATCTGTGCTGGTTTCTCTCGACAACGGCGGCAGTTGGAACACAGCCTCTGCCACCGTCGGCCAGAGCACTTGGTCGCTGGCTGGCCTCACACTCAGCGTCAGCGACACCCTGCTGGTCAAAGTGGCTGACGCCGCTGGTAACGATGGCTCCGTGTTGAGCCAGGTATATACCTTTGATACATTGGAGCCTGTAGCCCCTTCAGCCCCGGACATGACGGCGGGTAGCGACACGGGTGTGTCCTCATCTGACAACATCACATCCCATACCGCCCCCACCCTTACCGGTGTGGCCGAAGCCGACAGCAGCGTCACCCTGTATGACACGGATGGCGCAACAGTGCTGGGTATCACGACTGCCGATGGCTCAGGCAACTGGTCCATCACCAGCACCACCCTGGCAGAGGGCTCGCACACTCTGACCGCCAAGGCCACTGACGTGGCGGGCAATGTCAGTGTGGCCTCCGCAGGCCTGAGCCTGACCATCGACAACACGGCCCCGACTCTCGCCATTACGAGCGATGTGCCGACGCTTAAAGCCGCAGAGACAGCGACCATCACCTTCACGTTCAGCGAAGACCCCGGCGCTTCGTTCACCTGGAATGGTAGTGTTGGCGATGTGGTGGTCACAGGAGGCACACTTGGCGCCATTGGTGGTTCCGGTCTTACCCGCACAGCCACCTTCACGCCCACGACTGACACCAACAACGGCACCGCCACCGTGACGGTGGCTGCGGGCAGCTTCGCGGATTCCGCGGGCAATAACGGCGCTGCGGCCACCCTGACCCCCTCGATCACCTTCGACACACAGGCACCGGCAGTGCCGTCTGCACCGGACATGGTCGCTAGCAGCGACTCGGGCGCCTCTGACGCGGACAACAACACCTCGCAGGCCATGCCCACTTTCAACGGCACGGCCGAAGTGGGCAGCACTGTCACCCTTTACGACACTGATGGCATTGCAGTGCTGGGCACAGATACCGCCGATGGCTCAGGCAACTGGTCCATCACCAGCACCACCCTGGCAGAGGGCTCGCACACTCTGACCGCCAAGGCCACTGACGTGGCGGGCAACATCAGCGCTGCCTCAGCCTCCCTGGGCCTGACCATTGACACCACGGTCCCGACCTTCGCCAGCGCCACAGTCAACGGCACTCAACTGGTTCTGACTTACACAGAAGCCGGCACCCTGGATGCGGTCAACGTGCCTGCTGCCGGAGACTTCCAAGTTGAAGTCGGCGGTACCCCGCGTACAGTCACAGGTGTGGCAATCAACGCGGCAGCCAAGACCGTGACCCTGACGCTGAGCGCGGCCGTCAGTGGAGGCCAAGTGGTCACCGTTGCGTACATGGACCCATCTGTTGGCAACGACGTCGACGCCATCCAGGACGCTGCAGGCAACGACGTAGAGAGCTTTGGCGCCACGGCGGCGACCAACCTCACACTTACGCCGCCCCCACCAGCCCCACCAGCCCCACCGCCTGCGCCCCCACCAGCCCCCGCCCCTATGGTCGACGGCGTGCCCGTGGTCACCAGCCGCGGTGAAGGCGGCACCACCATTGTCACCATTCCCGTGGTACTGCGCACGCGAATAGACGATCCGGACACCCCCAACAGTGATCTGGCCGACATCCCGCTGGTGACAGCTCCCGACGGACGCCCCATCGTGCAGGTCAGTGTTCCCGTAGGCGTGGGCCTGCAGGCCCAAGGCCTGCCCAAACCTGTCAGCGGCGAGGCAGCCCTGGCGGAGCTGGGCCTGCGGATCGAGCGCATCGCAGGAGATGATGCAGAGCTGACCAACAGCGGCCAAGTCTTCCATGCCAGCATGGACCCCAACGAACCTCTCGTTGTACAGGTCATCACCGCCACACCTGGCGCGGGCTTCAACCCGGACACGCCGTTTGTGATCAGCGGAAGCACGAACCCGGCAGACGGTAAACAAGCCGTCATTCTGGATGCCCGGGCCCTGCCCAGCGGCACCCTGGTTCAGATCGACAGCGTGGACTTTGTCGCCGTCGTGGGCGCTGTGCGCATCATTGGAGGTGCGGGCCAGAACATTGCTGCGGGCGACGGTGCGGACCAATGGATCGTGCTGGGCGCAGACGATGATGTCATCCACGGCGGCGGCGGCCACGACGTTGTAGCCGGCAAGGGCGGTAACGACCGCCTCTTTGGCGACGACGGCCATGACGCCATCGTAGGAGGCACAGGAGACGACCACCTGGAGGGCGGCGCAGGCAACGACGTTCTGCAAGGCGGCGTCAGCGACTCAGGCACCTGGACGGCTTCACGGGGCGCCGACGGATTGCTGCACATCGACTACAGCGCGACCTATGGACTGCTCACCGACGTGCAACGGGCCACCATCTCAGGCACGTGGAGCGGCGAAGTTCAGGACGCACGCACAACGCTGGCCTATCAGGACGCAAGCGTGCTGGAGGTCATCAGCCTGCTGCACCAGGGCCTGGTGGGATCGCTTCCCACACTGCACACAATGAACGATCTGTCTGCACTGGGCTGGAGCCGAGCCCAGGCGTTCGAAGCCGCCTGGAGTTGGTATGAGAGCAGCCTGCCAGCAGGGGCTAGTACGCGAGACAAGGTGGCCAGCCTGTTCAGCCAGACCTGGGGTCCAGCACAAGCCAGCGAGGAGAACGTCCAGATCGGCTTGGCCTATCTAGCCCAGGGGGGCACCTGGGCCGCAGGGCTGGAGTATCTGGTCACCCACGCCAACGTGCGCGATCTGATTACCAACGAAGGCAGGTTGAACCTCACGCAGGCGAGCGCATTGGGGGAGCTAGGCTGGGGGGCAGACAGTGGCAACGATACCTTGCTGGGCGGGACAGGCAACGACGTGCTGATTGGGGGCAACGGCAACGACATCCTGGACGGAGGGGACGGCGCCGACATGGCGGTCTTCTTTGGATCGGTGCAGCAAATGGGCCTAAAGCTCAGAGCCAGTACGGCCAGCGATGCCGCGCCAGGCCAGCAAGAGCTGGTGTTGCGTCACAACCTCTCGGGAGAGGAGGACATCCTCAGGAGCGTGGAGCTGCTGCAGATTGGTGGGCAAGCGTACCGGCTGGAGCTGCAGGGGCTGAAGCCAGAACAAGGGCCGGGGCAGGAGGATGGCTATCAGGCGTTGGCAGGGTATGTGCGGGTGATGGATGCCCAGGAGCTGGTGCTGATGGGGCTGCCCAGCTTCTGACCGGGAACGTGAGCAAGGCCTTGGCGAGCGCCGGAGCATTGGGGCAAGTGGGCGGGCGTGGCATTGCAGCCGGAGCGCCTTTGCGTCCCACTTCATGGTCAACACCAGAACATCGGCTGCCAAGGCTGCAGCGTCCCGGGGACGAAACCGGGTGAGCAATTCAAGGAACTACACCGGGTAGAGCAGCCAGCGCAGCGCAGAGTTCATGCGGCCATCAGATGTTGTCGTCAAAGGTGCCCAGGCTGGCCACCTGGACTATGGTGAGCCGAGTGTCAGGTATGGCCGCAAGGCGCACATCATGGCGCAAGAATTTTCGAGGCGATTGGGTCTTGCGCAGCCAGGGTTTGTACGCCCTGCTGCGCCAGAAAACGCTTGAGTTCCCGCACCATGCGTTTGGCGATGCCCTGGCGTCGCAGGGGCGGCGCTACCATCAACGACACCAGCGCCGCTCCACCATCTGCTTGCCGTTCGGCAATGGCCAGGCCCACCATGGTGCCATCGGCCATGGCCGAGACGGCCAGCAGTTCGCCAGCCAACTTTGCCAGTGCCGCTGCGCCAGGTGCCAAACTGGGGAAGGTCATCGCTGCATAAGGGGCCAGAGTGTGCGGCGTTAGTTGAAACACTTGCTGGTAGCGAATCGGCAAAGCGTTTTTTACGGCGGTATTTGTACCGGGCGTGGCTTGTTCTGCCAGCGCTAACGGCAAGCCAAACACTGGTGGCGGGTTGGCTTGGTGCGGATTGCCGCTGGGCGCTTTCGGGCGGATCGTGGTGAGCTGGGAGTGGCCGGGCAGTTTGACCAGGCAATGGATGTCTTCTTTTTGCAGGCCCAGCGCACGCGGCTGTTGTGCACCCGGCAATACCACCACATCAAACAATTCGTCAATTGGCTCGGGTAAATCCAGGCTGTGAACGATCTGGCCGGTGGCTAAATCAATCACTCGCAGGCCGCAGCAACCTCCTGGCAGCCCCAGGTCTTGGAGCTTTTGCTCAAGCGGTAAACCGGTAAATTGCGGTGAGCGCAGTTTTGACAAACCCACTACGGCATAGCCTGGTTCGCCATCCACAGCACCACCCACGAAAGCCAATCCGCGCGCAAAGCCGGGCATAAAGCAAAACGGCGTGAATTGGTCGCCCGCTTGTTTGCTGCTGTCAAGCCAGCCCAGCTCACCGGTACCTGAATTGAGCAGCCACAACTTGCCCTGGTGCCAGCGCGGCGAATGTGGCATCGCCAAGCCGCTGGCTACCACCGTGTTGGAAGGGACGTGCAACACCACGCCGCCGCCTGATCGAGCCTCACGCCAGCCCGCTGGCGTGTCCAGCGTACCGCAGGCCGTTACCCATGTGGGAGCCCCGCCGCGCAGCGCGACCCCGTTCAAATGGCAGCGGTCGTCAGCCGACAATTTGGAGACGAAAGATGGCTTCCAGGTGGGCACAAAGCTGCTGCCTTGCCCCAAGGTGGCCAAGCAACTGAAGGCGGTGTTTACGAACAGCGGTTGCGCCGTTCCTTCTGCGTGAGGCAGCAAAACAATCTCATGCGCATTGACCTCTCCCGTGGTGTAGCAAACGGCTGGTACATACAGGCGGTCGCCGCCCTCATGGCGTTGACCGGGCTCCAGTAGATTGTCAAAACGCCATATCTGGCTGCGCCCGGCCATCCACAGGCTGTGGCCTTGCGCGCCGTCTTCCACATACAGGCCCATCGGCCGGTCAAACAAGCGCTCGTGCAGCTTGAGCTTTCCAGTATCAGAGCGGCCCATAAAAATCAGCCGGTTGGCGCGGTAGGTTGAAAACGCCAAAGCGACGTCATGCGTTTTAAGCCAAGCGGCAAACGCGTATGGGTCACTGACGGATGCGGTTGGAGTCGAATTAGGCATGGTTTCGGTGGCCGATGGGTTGGTGGACGACGTGGGTTCAAGAGCAACGATGTGCGGCTCCAAAAATCTTCAAGACTGCTGATACACATGGCGGTGTAAAACAACAGCGAACGCGTTCCTGCGTTCGCAAAAGCTGGCGCATTTGCGTGAGTTTAAGTGGCACAGGCCAAGCTTCCAAGGCAGTTGCTCCACACCAAATGGAAGGCCTCAATGACTGACGTCTCGCCCATATCCGGCCATTTCTAAAACTGGAGCTGGACTACTTTCCAGTTGTTGATCTGACCACTTTATGGCGAACGCGCTTGGGGTCAGGTGGTCAGGCCATCTTTGCCAATGTGTTCCATCGGCTGGCGACGGAATGGAACGACTATCGCGCCGAGGTGAACAACTATCTGGTCGACGACTACCGTGTTGCCGCCTTAGGCACATTGCCGGCCGCGGCGTTGGCGTTGTAGATCTCGGGCCGATATATCTTCTGATAGCTCTCCATGGTGCTGATGGTAGTTATCAGCTCGAGAGGCGTGTAATCGTTGAGCAGGTCGCCATCAAAATAGAAAGCCAGCGGCGCCACGCCGTTGGGCGGCAGGAAAAAGCGCACCTGCAGCCCCATCCTTTCAAGGTAGCGGTCGGTCGAGGAGCTTTCATTTTGCAGCTACTCGACTCCCAGTACCGGGTGCTGGTTTGCGCTGCGCCTGTAGATCTTGCTGGTCGAGGCGCTGATGCAGATGACGGGGCGGCTTGTGAAAGCGCTGCTGGTAGGTGTGCGAATGGGAAAACTGCTTGAACAGCTTTCCATGCAGCGCGCCGAAATCCTCGGGCGTGCCGAATTCAGCTCGATTGGCGTTGTATTCGGGAAGCAGTATGCTGCGATCGTAATCGCGCAGGTAGGAGGAGAAGTTGTTTCCCGCGATCCCTTCGATGCGTTGCTCGGTCTTCCTGTCGAGAATGCTTGGCTGGAGTATCTCGATCAGCGGAAAGGCCGCATGTCTTTCGCCGAAAGACTCAACTCCACCGAGATGATCTCGAGTGCAACGCAACAGCGATCGCGGCTTGGATTGTCCCAATGCGCGAGGTCGTTGAAGCGGTTGTCTATCATCTTCAGCGTGTGGCGCAGATTCTGTTGCCGGCTTTTTCCGCGTGCCAGGTTGGCAAAGTTGGTGGTGATGCGCGTGCTGTCCGATGGCTGGTAGTTTTCATCGAAACAAAGGCTCTTGAGGCTGAAGCGGAATTCCGCGTGCCTGGCGATAGGCTCACTGGATCTTCTTGCGGTGAAAGACAAATAGGGTGGGCGGGGCGTTGCAGGCCGCCGGAATCTGCTGCCAAGCACAGGGGACTTGTCATTTTTTCTTTCCTATCGATGGATGCATACGGTGGTCGGACTGCGGCGACGGCAGCAGGCAAACAGTAGGGTGAGATGCTATGCATTGGGATCAATGAGGTAAAATGGTCTTATTTCATGAATCGATGAATGTGAATCATCTGAACGCTTGAGCGCATCCACCTATCCATCGTTCAGCAGGTCGAGAAGCAAGGGTCGCTGACGGCGGCCGCGGGCGTGGTGCATCTGACCCAGTCGGCGCTGAGCCACAGCATGAAGAAGCTCGAGCAGCAGCTGGGCACCGACGTCTGGCTGCGCGAGGGCCGAAGCCTGCGCCTGACGCAGGCCGGACAGTACCTGCTGGCGGTGGCCAACCGGGTGCTGCCGCAGCTGGACCTGGCCGAGCAGCGTCTGGGCCAATTTGCACAGTGCGAGCGCGGTGCGCTGCGCATAGGCATGGAGTGCCACCCCTGCTACCAGTGGCTGCTGAAGATCGTCGCGCCCTATCTGTCCGCCTGGCCCGACGTCGAGGTGGACGTCAAGCAGAAGTTCCAGTTTGGCGGCATAGGCGCGCTGTTCGGCTACGAGATCGACCTGCTGGTCACGCCCGATCCGCTGTTCAAGCCGGGGCTGAGGTTCGAGCCGGTGTATGACTACGAGCAGGTGCTGGTCGTGGCCAAGGGCCATGCGCTGGCTTCTGCGGCCTATGTCAAGCCGCAGCAACTGAGCCAGGAAGTGCTCATCAGCTATCCTGTGGACATCGAGCGCCTGGACATCTACAACCAGTTCCTGCTGCCAGCCGGTGTCACGCCCAGACGCCACAAAGCCATAGAAACCACCGACATCATGCTGCAGATGGTGGCCAGCGGCCGCGGCGTGGCCGCGCTGCCGCGCTGGCTGGTCGAGGAATACGCGGCCAAGATGGACGTGGTGCCGGTGCGCCTGGGCGCGCGCGGCATCGCCAAGCAGATCTTCCTGGGAGTACGCGAGGCGGACACCGCCATCGACTATTTGCGGGCCTTCATCGAACTGGCGCGCAAGGCCTGAGCATGGCCGGGCTGCGCGGATTTCCAGGCGTTGACGGACCAGGGCAACAGGCTGATCGCATGCCGCAATCAGCCATCCCTGCGGCAGTGGCTTGCTCGGCAATCGCGCCGCCCAAGCCTTGCGCATCTGATTTCTTGCTGGTTCGACATTTCAATCCCGGGCAGGGTCACAGCGCCAAGGTGCGGATGATGTCGCAAAGGGTCTACGGCAGCCGGATCTGGCACACCTGAGCTTCACGCCGCCCGGGTTCACCAGTCTCAGCGTACGCTTGATCCCGGGCAGCGTATGTTCGCCGTCCTAAGACCAGCGTCGGCACCGGCTGCACGGCGGACATTGAACACTGCCCAGGATGGACGGATGGGCACAGGCCCTGGCACCGATCTGGCCACGCGCACGTTGGCGCTGCGCCAACTGCTTGTGGACCCGGCCTGGGCCATGGGATGGGGGCCGGTTCCACGGCTGGCGGCTATGCTGCTGACTGTGCATAGCGGCACATACCTGTCATGGCTTGTCTATGCCGGGCATGCAAGAGTGTGTTGACTCAATGCGACCAGCGGGGGACTGATCCAGCACACGGAGGTCGTGAAGTGTTGAAGAAACGGAGCGACTGAATGAAATCTGCCGGAGTCAGAGGCACGGTGTCCATCGAGCTGGTGCATGAGGCCTTGAACGCGGCCAACGTCAGAAACCTGGAGGTCGCCCGGGTGCTTGAGGCCGCCAAGCTCGATCGCGACCTGCTGCGCTCCGCGAAGGCGCGCATTTCAGCGCAGTCCTATTCCGATATGTGGGTGGCACTGGCCGATCTGATGGACGATGAGTTCTTCGGGCTGGACAGCCATGGGCTGCGCCGCGGCAGCTACGCGCTCATGACGCGCGCGGCCGTGAGTGCGCACAATCTCGAGCATGCGATCCGCAGGATAGTGCGCTTCCTGCGTTCCACGCTGGACGACTTCCGCGGCGAGCTGGTGCTGGAGGACAACGAGGCGCGCATCTATCTGCATGACGGCGGCGTCATGCGCCGGCTGTTCGGCTACGGCACCTGGTTCATTCTGGTGCATGGCCTGGCCTGCTGGCTGGTGCACAGGCGCATCGAGCTGACCAGCATGCAGTTTCGCAATCCGCCGCCGGCAGACGACAGCCACTACCGCACGCGCTTTTGTGACAACCTGGTCTTCAACGGCGACACCACGTTCATTGCCTTCCCGGCCGACCTGCTGGGCCTGGCGATTGTGGAAACGCCGGAAACGGTGGAGCGCTTTTTGCGCGCGGCCCCGGCGAATCTGTTGGTCCAGTACCGCAATGACGCCAGCAGCACGGCGCAGATCCGCAAGCGGCTGCGCAGCCAGACTCCGGAAGAATGGCCCGACCTCGAGGCGCTGGCGCAGGCGCTGTGCATTTCCGCCACCACGCTGCAGCGCCGCCTGCAGCTGGAGGGAAGCAATTACCAGCGCCTCAAGGACGATTTGCGGCGCGACATCGCCATCGACCTGCTGTCCGCGACGCCACTGACGGTGGCGGAAGTCGCTGCGAGAACCGGTTTCCAGGAGCCCAGCGCCTTCCACCGCGCCTTCAAGAAATGGACCGGAGTGAGCCCGGGCGCCTATCGCAGCAGCAGCCATGACGACCGGCGCTAGCGTGCGCCGCGCGCGCTGAGACCTCCTGCCCATCGACCCCACACCGGTCGAGGCGTGCGGGCATGGTTTCGCCGGCCCGTTGAACCTAATCTCCGTCGTAGCCGCAAGCAATGCGGCATTCACAACGACAGGAGACAAACATGCAACAGGTAGATGTACATGCCTTGGCCGGGCAATCGCGCTTCAACGGCTTCCACGGTCTGGTGCTTTTCTGGTGCGTCCTGATCTTGATCATCGACGGCTATGACCTGGCGGTGGTCGGCGCCGCGCTGCCCTCGATCATGAAAGACATGGGCATTGATGCCACCAGCGCCGGCGTGATGGCCGGCTCGGCGCTGTTCGGCACCATGCTGGGCGCAATCTTTCTCGGCTCCCTCGCGGACCGCATCGGCCGCCCGCGCATGACGGCGGTGTGCGTCGCGCTGTTCAGCCTGTTCACGGCGGGCGCGGGCCTGACCAACGACCCCATCAGCTTCAGCGTCATGCGTTTCATCGCCGGCCTGGGCATTGGCGGCGTGCTGCCCATCATGACCGCGCAAATGGGCGAGTTCGCTCCCGCCAAGCTGCGCACCCGGCTGGTCACGATGGTGTTTGCCGGCTACTCGGTGGGCGGCATCCTGGTGGCGCTGACCGCCAAGCAGCTGATCGAGAGCCACGGCTGGCAATCGGTCTTCTATGTCGCCGGCCTGCCGGTGCTGCTGATTCCGTTCATTCTCAAGACCATGCCGGAGTCGCTTTCCAACCTGGTCAAGCGCGGTGACCAGCAGGAGCTCGCTCGCCTGGCGCGCAAGATCGCTCCCGAGCGCAATCTGCGCGCCGACACGGTCTTTGTCGGCTCGCCCGCCGACAAGGTCCGCAGCGCCCCCGTGCGCAGCCTGTTCGAGGAAGGACGCGGCTTCAGCACCGTCATGATCTGGATGGCGTTCATGACCGGCCTGTTCATGGTCTACGCGCTCAATTCCTGGCTGACCAAGCTGATGGCCATGGCCGGCTACAGCCTGGGTTCGGCGTTGAACTTCGTCATTGTCTTCAATGTGGGGGCCATTGTCGGGGCGATCGGCGGCGGGCTGCTCAGCGACAAGTTCAACATCAAGCATGTGCTGGTGAGTTTCTATGTGGTCGGCGCCATCTCCTTGACCGCATTGGCCTTCACCAAGTCCACCGAACTGCTGTTCCTGATGGTGTTCATTGTCGGTGCCTCCACGCTGGGCACCCAGCTGCTGGCCTATGCCTATGCGGGTGACTTCTACCCGCCCGCCAACCGGGCCACCGGCGTGGGCTTCGCCTCCGGCGTGGGCCGCATCGGCGCCATCGTTGCGCCCGTGCTGATTGGCTGGCTGGTGTCGCTGGACCTGCCCATGGAGCAGAACTTCATGGCCATTGCCGTGGCCGGTGTTATCGGCGCAGTGGCGGTGATGCTGGTCAACCAGTCGCGTGCGGATTCGACGCGCGTCAAGCAAGGTGGAGCGCTGGCGAACTGACGCGCCCTGCCGCTGCCCGCCGGCCCCGCCAGGGTTGGGACCTGCGGGCATAGACGAATGGCCTGACTGTTCCTACAGTGGGATTCAGACGAGGCCCCGGTACAAGCCGCGGCTTGTGGGCCAGGGGCGGTGAAACTGTGATTGTTGACATGCGCGGCGGCGCGGCTGCCGCGCCGATATGGGATTGCCATGAGTGCGAAACTTCTTGTCCTTGAGGACCCCGCGGTCATAGACCGCAATGCCGCCAGCCCGGTGAATGCCGAGGCCTTGCGGGATGCGGTGGATTGGGCCATCACCTCGCGCCGCAGCGTGCGGGCGTTCCTGCCCACGCCGGTGGCGCGCGAAGACGTGGAGGCGATACTGACCACGGCCAGCTACAGCGCCTCCGGCATGAACATGCAGCCGTGGCAGGTGCATGTGGTGACCGGTGCGGCCAAGGCGCATCTTTCGGCCGAACTCGCCAAGCTGGACGACGATCCCGCCCAGGCCGGCGCGCTGGTCGAGCCCTACGACTACTATCCGCGCGAATGGTTTTCCCCCTATCTCGAGCGCCGGCGCAAGGTCGGCTGGGACCTGTACGGCCTGCTGGGAATCGCCAAGGGCGACAAGCAGCGCATGCATGCCCAGCACGGCAGGAACTACCGCTTCTTCGACGCTCCGGTAGGCCTGTTCTTCACCGTCAGCCGGGAGCTGCAGGAAGGCAGCCTGCTGGATTACGGCATGTTCCTGCAAAGCGTGATGGTGGCGGCGCGCAGCCGCAACCTGCACACTTGCCCCCAGGCCGCCTTCCTCAAATTCCACCGCAAGATCGGCTCCCTGCTGGGAATTCCGGTCGGGCAGATGCTGGTGTGCGGCATGAGCCTGGGATATGCGGACGACTCCCGGGTGGAAAACTCGCTCACCACGCTGCGTGAGCCGGTGTCCGCGTTCACCACTTTCCACGACAAGCAGCCGGAGACATAAAAATGAGTGCAGATTCGTATTCCAAAGGATTGGAGCGTTGCGACGCCAACCACCTGCCCTTGACGCCGCTGGGTTTTCTGGACCGCGCCGCCCTGGTACAGCCCCATCGCCTGGCCGTGATCCATGGCAGCCACACCCAGACCTGGAAGCAGACGCGCGAGCGCTGCTACCGCCTGGCCTCGGCCCTGGTGTCCCGCGGCATCCGGGTCGGCGACACGGTGTCGGTGCTGGCGCCCAACACCCCGGCCATGCTGGAGGCGCATTTCGGCGTGCCCCTGTCGGGCGCGGTGCTCACCGCCATCAACCACCGCCTCGATGCCGAAGGCATTGCCTTCATCCTGCGCCACGGGGAATGCAAGCTGCTGCTGGTCGACCGCGAGTATGCGGCGGTGGCGGGCGCGGCGCTGGCCATGCTGGACAATCCGCCGGCGGTCATCGACATCAACGACCATCTGGCGCCCGAAGGCCAGGCCATCGGGCAGACGGACTACGAGAGCCTTCTGGCCGAGGGCGACCCCGCCTTCCCGGGCGTCTGGCCCGAGGACGAATGGCAGCCGATCGCGCTGAACTACACCTCGGGCACGACCGGCGACCCCAAAGGGGTGGTCGCCAGCCATCGCGGCACCTACCTGATGAGCCAGCTGCAGATCACCAACTGGGCCATGCCGCGCGCGCCGCGTTATCTGTGGACGCTGCCCATGTTCCATGCCAACGGCTGGTGCTTCACCTGGGGCATCACGGCCGCCGCCGGCACCCATGTCTGCCTGCGCCGGGTGTCGGCCGACAACGTGCTCGACGCCATAGACCAGCACCAGGTGGACCATCTGTGCGCCGCGCCGATTGTGATGGCCATGCTGGCGGACACGCGCAGCCGCAAGCTCGAGCGCCCGGTGCGCGTGCTGACGGCGGGTTCGCCGCCGCCCCTGGCGGTGCTGGAGTCGGTGCTGGCCATGGGCTTTGATGTGGAACATGTTTTCGGCATCACGGAGGTCTCGGGCACGCCCGTGAGCTGCGTGTGGCAGGACGGCTGGAGCGAGCTGCCGGGCGATGTACAGGGCAAACTGCGTGTGTGCCAGGGCGCGCGCGCCGCGATGTTCGAAGGGCTGATGGTCGGCGATGCCCAGACGCTGGCGCCCGTGCCCCAGGACGGAAAGACGACGGGCAAACTGATGCTGCGCGGCAACACGGTGATGATGGGCTACTTCAAGAACGAAGCGGCCACCCGCAAGGCCCTGGCCGATGGCTGGTTCCGCACCGGCGATGTGGCGGTGATGCATGACAACGGCTATATCCAGATCACCGACCGTTCCAAGGACGTGATCATCTCCGGCGGCGAGAACATTTCCTCCGTCGAGGTGGAGGATGTGGTCCATGCGCATCCCGCGGTGCTGCATGCGGCGGTGGTCGCCCAGCCCGACGAGAAATGGGGGGAGGTGCCCTGCGTCTTCATCGAGCTGCGCCAGGGCGTGGCTGCGCCCTCCGAGGAAGAGATCATTGCGTTTTGCCGCCAGCGCCTGGCGCATTTCAAGTGCCCGCGCCGCGTGATCTTCAACGAGCTGCCCAAGACCGCGACCGGCAAGATCCAGAAGTTCCGGCTGCGCCAGGAGGCGGGCAGCCGCGAAGCCATCACCCGCCTGGCGGCCCCGGCCTGAGCCCGGTGCAGCGCCGGCAGGCGCTGGCGGTGGGCCGGGGGCCGGCCCACCGACGGGCCTGTGGCGGCCCAACTGCTGGCAGGCCGGCGCCGGCGCGGCGTCCTTGCGCGGGTGTGCGACGCCAGCCTGCGTGCCGCTGCTTCCATTGAGCCTCTTTCTGTGCGCTCGCAGCAAGCCGGCCCCCATCGGGTCCATGTGCCCGGGCAGTCCTGCTGCCGCGGTGTTGGCAGTGATGCCGCGGCCTGCCAGTTCCCCGGCAACCTACAACGTCACTTTTTCAGCTGGCCCAGATACTCGCGCAGCAACGCCACGCGCCGCGGACGAAAACTGCTTCGGGTGTTCTCGACGGCGGTGATGCGCGCGGCGGCAAATTTGCGAAAGCCCTGGCGCAGGCAGCACCAGGCCAGCACGACCAGCATATGGTCCAGATAGACGATGGCCAGCGGCCAGATGGTGCGCTGCGTTTCCTGGCCCTGCAGATCCGTGTAATCGATCAACAAAGCTTCTTCACGCCAGCAAGCCTCGCGCAAGAATGGCATGTGCGGCAGGCACGGATAGCGGTCGTTCAAACGATGGACTTGCGATACCGCGTGCAGCAACTGCTGCTGGCTTGCTGAAGGCAAGGTGGCGGCGACTTTGGCCAGAGCGTCGGCGGCGGCCTGGGCCAGGGCAGGATCACCCATATGGCTTACCTCGGTCAAGCCAAGCACGAGTGCTTCGAGCTCCAGCCGGTTGAATACCTGCGGCGGCAGCGTTCCGTCCTCGATCAGGCAGTAGCCATAGCCACGCTCGCCGCCGATTTCGGCACCGGCCGCGCGCAGGCTGCCGACATCTCGGTAGATGGATCGCACCGATACGCCCGTTTCCTGCGCCAGCCGCTGGGCGGTGACGGGAGCGGGGAGGGTGCGCAATGCCTGTAGCAGGCGAAACAGACGGTCGGGTCGGGGCATTTTCAACTGACAGTAATTGACAGGAGGGGTGGCTAGAGTACCACCTGGCACATCGCTGCAACCCGTTTCGATCTGCCAGCCAAAGTCCATCCTGCTTCCAACGCGAGAAAACGCCATGTCCGTCATTGCCACCGCCCACCTCAACTTCCAGGGCCAGGCCCGCCAGGCCCTGAATTTCTACCAATCGGTGTTTGGAGGCCAGGCCATGCTGGTCACCTACCAGCAAGCCGCAAGCGCCCGCCATCCAGCCGACGCGCATCACATCGCCTATGGCCAAGTGGAGTCGGACAATGGTTTCAGGATCATGGCCTATGACGTTGCCGTGGGCACCCCGTGGCAGCCAGGCGTGAACGCCTACTTCGTCTCGCTGCGCGGCGAGACCGCTGCGGAGATTGCAGATCTCTGGAACCAACTCTCGGCAGGCGCGACCATCGTGCATGCGCTGGCCCCCGCGCATTGGTCGCCCCTGTACGGCATGCTCAAGGACCGGTTTGGCGTGGTCTGGGTGCTGGATGTACGCGTTGCCTACGCTGCCGCCTGAGGTTAGTCCGGCCTTGTGAGCTGGTTTCAATGCGCCATGACAAATTATGGGTAGGCATGGGCGCCAATATTTCCACGCCCCAGCCTAATCCAATGAGTGCCACAAATGCCAGCTTGTGCTCGCCAGTCCGCGCCTGGGCTGCTCAAGCAGCACAAGGGGGGGCGTGCCCATGATGCGTGTGCCGGCCGTTGAGCGCCGCAAGCAAGCGTTACTTGTTATCCGCTTGCGTGCACACGAAGCTCGCCGCAGCGTTGGGGTCCCCGCCCACATAGTGCGGATATTGCGGGTAGCGGCAAAGCGGGCGGTTCTTTGCCACCTGGCCTGGGGGCAGATAGCGCGTCGACGCGGTGATCGCGGTGCTTCTTGGAGGCGTGCCTTTTTCCAGCCACTCGAATACCGGCCCGACCAGGTCGACACTGTCGGCGCCATTGCCGAGGGCGCAGTGGCCCACTCCCGGCGCGGTGTAGTACTCCAGGAATTCGTCGGTCGCGGCCTGGCCGCCCATCTTCTCGACCACCTTGCCGTAGTACTCCGTGGCGTTGTTCGCCGTGATCAGCCAATCCGACTGGCCCGTCCAGAGAATCATCTTGTCCCCGCGCTGCTTGAATTGCGTCAGATCGGGATCGGTGGCGTCGAGAATGCGCACCAGCTCGTCTATCCTCGCCGTATGCTCTTCGGGCTTCAGTTGCAACGGGTCTATCGATGGGTCCCGTGCGACCATGTACTTCAGATAGCCCTCCATCAGTCCCTTTGACGACGCGCCGCCCCAGTCGCTCCCGGTGAAGAAAGAACCCTCTTCGCCGCCGACTGGAAAGCCCGGCCAGGTGTAGCGTCCACCGGCGATGCTGGTCGGCGCATAGAAAGCGCGTGCCGACTCGACCTGTACCGGCGTCAGGCAGCTGTCGCTTTCCGCTCCGGTGCATTGCAACTCTACCGGGTCAAACTGGCAGGCATCGGGTCTGCCGATGATGCGGTCCGCGAGCCCATCCATGGCATCGCATTTGGCATAGGCGGCGTTGGAGATGGTCTTTATCTTGGCGGCGCTCAACGCTGCTCCCGGCCGGGACAGCTGCTTGTGGATCTTCTGGTACCAGAGAAACTGCGGGTTGTACGCGTTTGCCGGCGCACGCGCGACAATTCCGTCGAACAGCTCGGGATGGCGCTGCGCCTGCATCAGTGCGCGCCGACCACCGCCGGAGCAGCCTTCGAACACCGCCTTGCTCGCATCCACGGTCGCGCCATAGCGCGTCTTCAATATAAGCCGTGCCGACGCGAGCACACGCGGCACGGACTCGGTGGCGTAGTCGGCAAACATCACTTCATCAAGCGCCCAAGACGCAGCCGCAAACGGGCTCGCGCCTCCACTGTCATGGCCGTGGTTCGACACGATGGTGACATAGCCGTTCTTCACCAGGTTGGGGCTGACGTTGGGGTCCGTGGAAGGGTCGGTGATCACGCCATCGAAGCCGCCGCCGCCGGTGAAGACGATGCGTTGATTCCATTGCGTGGGCAATCGCATGTTGAATGTGAGCGCCTTGGGCAGTTGGCCGACGACCAGGCAGTTCTCGGGTATAGACGCCGTTGCCAGCGAAAACGTGGCGTCGGAGATGGTTGCTTCACCATACTTCTGGCCTTTGAGTGCCTGGCACTGTTGTTCGGCCGTGAGATCTGCATTGCCTGCATTGCCGCCGCTGCCTCCGCATGCAGCAAGCAGCAGGCACATGGCAAGTGCACTGGCCGAAAGCATCGCAGGTCTTGCGCGCGCGCTGCCGGAGTCACTGCCGTGCGCGCGGGAACGCTGCGAAGGTGTCAAGGTCGTGTGTGAATCCACGTTGTCTCCTTTGTCATGCATGAAAACGGACAAGCTCATCTGGCTGTCCGGCCAAACGGCGAATGTGGCCGTTATGGCATGCACTTTATGGAGAGCGAACGCGCGGGTCGATGCCCGATCGCTTCTATGTGTCCGAGGCCATTGGGCATTTGGGCAGGTGGTGCGCGTGCTGCGCCGGCATTCGCGAGACTGTCGATGCAGGCTGCCACCGTCATGCAGGCCATCAAACACTTCAGCCGGAGCAAACCGCAGCAATGCCGATGCTTTTTTATCGTGCGCGCCAGCCATGGATCCCCATCGGCCATGCCGATAGGGATTGCGCTGCGCTTGTACAGCGGGTCCTCTGGCCGCTTGGGTTCTAACGCCTCAACTCACACGCAGCGCGCGCCAGCGACGTGATGGCATCCCAATCGCCGCGCGCCAAGGCATCCGCCGGCACCAGCCACGATCCGCCCACGCAGGCGACATTGGGCAGTGCCAGGAATTCGTGGGCGTTTCCGGCATGAATGCCGCCCGTGGGGCAGAAGACTACGTCGCCGAACGGACCTTGCCAGGCCTTGAGCATGGCAAGGCCTCCCGCCTGGACCGCGGGGAAGAACTTCAGCGCCTTGAAGCCTTCTTCCTGCGCGAGCATGATTTCGCTGCCGGTGGCCACGCCGGGCAGCAGCGGCAGATCCAGCTCGCGGCATTGGCGCCCCAGGGCGGGGGTGAATCCTGGGCTGACCGCAAAGCGCGCGCCGGCGTGACGGGCGGCGACGGCGTCGGCGGCGCTGCGCACGGTTCCGGCACCGACCACGGCGTCGGGCACTTCCCTGGCGATGGCTTCTATGCAGGCCAGCGCCTGGCTAGTGCGCAAGGTGACTTCCAGCATGCGAATTCCGCCGGCGATCAGGGCGCGCGCCAGTGGCACGGCCTGCCGCACGTCGTTCAGCACGATCACGGGAATCACGGGCGCGTCGCGCATCACGGCGTCGGCGCTGAGTGGCGGGGTAGAAATGTTCGTCATCGGTCAGGCAGTCAAAGCAAGGTGGAGTTGCGCCCGGGTCGGCAGCCCGTCGGAGTCGCCGGGAAAGCCGACCACCCGCGCGCCAATGGCATTGCCGCGCGCGGCCGCGGCCGCCAAGTCCAGGCCTTCGAGCAGGCCGCTGACCACGCCGACGGCAAAGCCGTCGCCCGCGCCCACGGTGTCGACCACGCGCTCGACCGCAACGCCGGGGGCGATGCCGCTGGCGCCGTCCTTTTGCCGGTAGAAAGCGCCCTCGGGACCGAGTTTGACCACGACCTGGCGCGCGCCGCGCTCCAGGTAGAAGTCGGCAATCGCTTCGGGCGTGGTGTGACCCGTGAGCTGCGTGCCTTCGGACAGGCCGGGCAGGACGATGTCGGCCAGCGCCGCCAGGGCGTTGATGGTTTGCGCCATGGCTTGGGCGCTTGGCCACAGGCGGGGCCGCAGATTCGGGTCGAAAGAAATGCTGGCACCGGCCGCACGGGCCTGGCGCGCCAGATGCAAGACCAGCTCCAGCGCGCTGGGCGAGAGCGCGGGCGTGATGCCGGTCAGGTGCAGGTGGCGCGCGGGAAAGACGCCTTCGGGGGCGTCGGCCAGGCCCAGGGCGCTGGCCGCCGAGCCTTTGCGGAAGTATTCGATCTGTGGATCGCTGCCGTCGGCCGCCCGGGTCTTGAGCATGAAGCCGGTGGGCCGGCTGGCGTCGACGCGCGCCAGGCCGCGGTCTATGCCTTCGCGCGCCAGTTCGTTGGACAGGAAGCGCCCGAAGGAGTCATCGCCCAGGCGGGTGATGTAGCCGGTGCGCAGGCCCAGGCGCGCCAGGCCGGTGGCCACGTTCAGCTCGGCGCCGGCCGCAGCGCGGCGAAAGTCATGCACGGCGTGCAGCTCGCCGGGCTCGGCGGCCATGAACAGCGCCATGGGCTCGCCCACGGTGAGCACGTCCAGGAGTTTGTCGTTGGGGCTTGCCATCACATCACCGCTCCAAGTTGCCAGGGTAGAAATTCATTGTCGCCCAGACCGTTTTCCTCGCTCTTGCTGGCCTGGCCCGAGGCGGTGGCGATCATCAGCCGCAGCAGGGCTGCCCCGGCTTGCTCTATGGTCTGCCGGCCATCGACAATGCCGCCGCAGTCGAAGTCCATGTCCAGGCGCATGCGCTCGAACATCGGCGTGTTGGTTGCCAGCTTGAGCGAGGGCGTGGGCTTGCAGCCGTAGGTCGAGCCGCGCCCGGTGGTAAAGCAGATCAGGTTGGCGCCGCCCGCCACCTGGCCGGTGGCCGAGACCGGGTCGTAGCCCGGGGTGTCCATGAACACCAGGCCGTGCGCGCGCACCGGCTCGGCGTACTCCAGCACCTCCATCAGTCCGCTGCTGCCGGCCTTGGCGACCGCGCCCAGGGATTTCTCCAGTATGGTGGTGATGCCGCCGGCCTTGTTGCCGGGCGAGGGGTTGTTGTTGAGATCGCCGCCGTGCAGGGCCGCGTAGTCTTCCCACCACGACAGCCGCTTGAGCAGCTTGTCGGCCACGGCAGGCGTGGCCGCGCGGTGGGTCAGCAGGTGTTCGGCGCCGTAGATCTCGGGTGTCTCGGACAGGATGGCGGTGCCGCCGTGCCGGACCAGCAGGTCCACGGCCGCGCCCAAGGCCGGGTTGGCGGTGATGCCCGAGTAGCCGTCCGAGCCGCCGCATTGCAGGCCCACGGCCAGGTGCGACAGCGGCACCGTCTGGCGCCGCGCCTGGTTGGCCTGTTGCAGCATCTCGCCTATCAGCTGCTTGCCGTGGGCAATGGCCTCGCGCGTGCCGCCCTCGTCCTGGATGGTCAGCGCGGCAAACATGCCGGGCGCACGCGCCTGCAGCGTCTCGACCAGCGGGGCGATCTGGTTGACTTCGCAGCCCAGGCCTATCACCAGCACGCCGGCGAAATTGGGGTGGTTGGCATAGCCGCGCAGCGTGCGCTGCAGCAGCTCCAGCCCCTCGCCGTTGCCGCCCATGCCGCAGCCGCTGCCATGGGTGATGGCGACCACGCCGTCGACATGGGGGAAGGCGGCCAGGGCTTCGCCCTTGAACGCCTCGGCAATGTGCCGGCAGACCGTGGCCGAGCAATTGACGCTGGAGATCACGCCCAGGTAGTTGCGCGTGGCCACGCGCCCGTCGTCGCGCACATAGCCTTCGAAGCTCAGCGGCGTTTCCGCCGGCGCCGTGGGCCGGTAGCCGGCGCCGGCGGCATGCGCGTGGCTGGACTCGGCCATGCCCACGTTGTGCACGTGCACATGCTGGCCGGCGGCGATGTCGGCAGTGGCAACGCCTATGCCCTGGCCGTACTTGAGCACTGCCGCGCCGCGCGCAATGGCCGCCAGGGCCAGCTTGTGGCCCGAGGCAATGGGTTCGGTCACGGTGATGGCGCGGCCATTCAGTAGCACGGTGCTGCCGGGTGCCAGGTCCTGGCGCGCCACGGCGACATTGTCGGCCGCGGCCAGCTGTATGGCCTGGGGCGGGGAGGAATTTTCGGGCTTCATCGTCGGGGCTGTGGAGGGCGGATCAGGTCAAACAAGGTGAAACACGGTCAGTAGGAAGAGGCCAGCGCCGCCTTCAGGCCGGGCTGGGCCAGCTGCGGGGCGCGTTCTGCCGCCAGCGCCACGATGGGGCCCAGGCGGCGCTGCTTCTTTTGCGCATGGTTTTGCGCGATGTCGGCGATGCGGTGGTCAAGAAAGGGGTTGGAAAAGCGCTCGCGCACATCCACCAGATAGGCCTGGGCCTGCTCGCGCGCCGCGGGTCCGAGGGTGTCGAACACCGGCAGGATCTCATGGGCCCACAGGTCTTCCAGGCCGGCACGCAGCTCGGCGTCGGCCATGGCCGCGCCCACCGTCAGGCCCGCGGGCAGACCTTGGCTCAGCCAGCGCTCGGCCAGCCAGGTGTGGCCGGCGTTGAGCAGGAACAGCTTGAGGCGCTCGTAGAAGTCCAGGTCGTCGGTGAGCACGATCGAGGGATGGGTGCAGGGCATGACCAGCCGCGCCTGGCGCTCCACCACCCATACCGCGTAGGGCTCGGCCACCGCGCCCACGGGCTCTATGGCCTCGGACACAATGCGGTCGACCAGCGAGTTGGCCCAGACGCAGTGCTGCGTCAGCCAGTCCGTGAAATCCTGTGGCATCCGCCAGTCGCGCGCCAGGCCGGCGACCACGTCGCGCAGCACTTCGCCGTTGCGCTCTATCAGCTCGCAGGGCAGCAGCGTCAGCGCTGCCTGGGGCGCGCGCTGCCAGCGGCCGTGCAGCAGCACCAGCAGCTTGGCCGGAAAACTGTGCGGTGCCGCGCTGGCGGCAAGCAGCGCAGCCGGGCCGTCGCGTTCGTCCAGCAGATAGCCCTTGTCGGCGGTGTTGGAGACAATGACCTGCACCTCGCCGGCCACCGCAGCGCGCAGCGCGGGCCACTGGGCGCCGGCCTGCCAGGCTTCGCGCACGGCGGTGCACATGACGGTGCGGTCTATGCGCTCGCCGCCCGCGAGGCCGCGGATGCGCACCGGATAGCCGCCGCCGGCGGCCAGCGCTGCAATGCGCGCCGCGCCGTCGGCGCGGTCTGTGGTCTGCACCACCGTGATGCCGCCGAGCGCCTCACCGGCACCGGCAACGCCGGCCAGGGCCTCGTGCACGAACAGGTCCACATGGGCCTGCAGAAAGCGGCTGGTGCCGAACTGGAGAATCGCCTGCGCCATGTTCTTCAGACCTCGACAATGGCCTTGACCACGCCGCGCGCCGGGTCGAGCAGCTGGGCGAAGTCGCTCGGCACGTCGGCCAGCGCCATGCGGTGGGTGTTGAGTGCGGCCGTGGGCACCAGGCCGTCGCGCATGGCGGCAATCACGGTCTCGAAATCCTCGGTGGTGGCGTTGCGGCTGCCCACCAGCGTGGTCTCGCGCTTGTGGAACTCGGGGTCGGAGAAGCTGATGGTGTCGCGCACCACCGAGATCAGCACATAGGTGCCGCCATGGGCGACAAAGCCGAAGCCGCGCTCTATGGCCTTGGCGTTGCCGGTGGCGTCAAACACCACGTCGAAGAATTCGCCGTCGGTCACGGCGGCCAGCTGGTCGCTGTCGCCTTCGCCCAGCGTGACGGCATGGGTCACGCCCAGCTCGCGCTGGCAGAAATCGACGCGGTCCTGGCGGCCGTCAATGGCGGTGACGGTGGCGCCGCGCGCCTTGGCGAAGATCATCGCCGCCATGCCTATGGGGCCGGCGCCGACCACCAGCACGCGCTGGCCGGGCTTCACGTCGCCGCGGCGCACGCCGTGCGCGCCGATCGCCAGGAACTCGACCATGGCGGCCTGGTCCAGCGTCACGCCCTCGACCTTGTGCACAAAGGCTTCGGGCAGCGACAGGTACTCGGTGAAGGCGCCGTCGCGGTGCACGCCCAGCACCTGGATGTTGACGCAGCAGTTGGTCTTGCCCTGCCGGCAGGCCACGCAGGTGCCGCACGACAGATAGGGCATGACGTAGCAGACATCGCCCACCTGCAGCCGGCCGCCGGGCACAGCCTCTTCGATCACGCCCGACAGCTCGTGGCCCATGACCCGGGGATACTGCAAAAAGGGCTGGTTGCCGGTGAAGATGTGCAGGTCGGTGCCGCACACCCCCACGCGCTTGACGCGCAGCAGCACTTCGCCTTCGCCGCGAAGGGGGCGCTCACGTTGCTCGGCGCGCAGATTGCCAGGGGTTTCACAGATGACGGTCAGCATGGTGGTTCCAGGGGGCTTGGGAGTGGGGCCGGCGAGCCGGCGGGGATGCGCAGGCTGGCTTCAGGAGCCGTGGTACTTCTTGTAGATGGCGACCAGCTTGCCGTTGGCGGTGTTCTTGGTGACCCAGTCGTTGATCCAGGCCTTGAGCTCGGGCTCGTTCTTGCGCAGGCCTATGCCCAGCGGCACGGTGGACATGGTGAACTTGGTGACCATGTCCTTTTGCGGGGCCTTCTGCAGCACGGTGCTGACGATGGCCGGCGAGGTGGCGATGATGCTGGCCTGGCCGCTGACGGCGGCGGTGACCAGGGTGGCGTCGTCGTCGAAGCGCACGATCTGTGCATCCTTGGCGCCGGTCGTCACCACCTTGTCGTTGTTCGAGCCGCGGGTGGTGGCCACGCGCTTGCCTTTGAGGTCGTCAAAGCCATTGATGGCCAGGTCCTTGGGGCCGGCCACCACGGCCAGGATCTGGGCGTAGGGCGTGGAGAAGTCAATCACCTTCTCGCGCTCGGGCGTCACCGACAGCGAGGCCACAACGATGTCGGCCTTGCCGGTCTGCAGGAAGGGAATGCGGTTGGGGCTGGTGGTCTGCACGATCTCCAGCGCCACGCCCAGGTCCTGGGCCAGCATCTGGGCGGTCTCCACGTCGGAGCCCACGGGCTTCATGGCTTCGTTGACGAAGCCGTAGGGCGGCGATCCCGTGTCCAGCGCGATGCGGATCTTCTTGGCTTCGCGTATGTCCTTGAGCAGGTCGGCGCGGGCAGCGCCCGTGCCCAGCAGCAGGACGGCGGCGGCGGCCACGGTGGCGAATCTCAGCGTCGTTTTTTTCATGGTTGTCTCCTTTGTGGTGGAACGGGGGGCGGGAATCAGAGGCCGTTGCCGACGAAGTCGCGCAGCTCGGTGGTTTCGGGGTTGTCGAGGATGGAGGCCGGGCCGTGCTCCCAGACACGGCCCTTGTGCATGAAGATCACCTCGTGCGCGACCTTGCGTGCAAAGGCCATCTCATGGGTGACCAGAATCATGGTCATGCCGTCGGCGGCGAGTTTCTCCATCACGCGCAGCACCTCGCCGGTGAGCTGGGGGTCGAGCGCGGAGGTGACTTCGTCAAACAGCATCAGCTGGGGCTGCATGGCCAGCGAGCGCGCAATCGCCACGCGCTGCTGCTGGCCGCCCGAGAGCTGCGATGGATAGTTGCCGGCCTTTTCGGCCAGGCCCACCTGGGCCAGCACCTGTTGGGCGCGCTCGCGCGCCTCGGCTTTCTTGACCTTTTGCACCAGCCGCGGCGCGAGCATGATGTTTTCCTCCACCGTGAGGTGGGGAAACAGGTTGTAGCTCTGGAACACGATGCCCACGTCGCGGCGCAGCTGGTGCAGGTCCAGGCCGGGCGCGGTCACCTCGTGGCCGCAGACGCGGATATGGCCCTGGTCCACGGTTTCCAGCCGGTCTATGCAGCGCAGCGCGGTGCTCTTGCCCGAGCCGCTCTGGCCGATGATGGCCACCACCGAGCCTTTCTTGACGGTGAAGGACACGTCCTCCAGCACCCGCGTGCTGCCGAAGCACTTGGAGATGTTTTTGACCTCAACGATTTGCGACATGGAAGCTCCTCTCCAGGCGGCGGCTCAGCACCGACAGCGGATAACACAGGGCGAAGTACAGGGCCGCGACGATCATGAAGATGACGAAGGGCTCGAAAGTGGAGTTGTTGATGATCTGGCCCGCGCGGGCCAGTTCGACGAAGCCGATGGCCGAGGCCAGCGAAGTGTTCTTCACGATCTGCACCATGAAGCCCACGGTGGGCGGCGTGGCGATCTTGATGGCCTGCGGCAGCAGCACGTGCAGCACGCGCTGGTGCCAGCGCAGCGCCAGGCATTCGGCGGCTTCGGACTGGGTGCGCGGCACCGAGGCCAGGCAGCCGCGCCAGATCTCGCCCAGATAGGCCGACACATAGACCGACAGCGCGATGCCGGCCGCGGCCAGCGGCGCGATATTGAAGCCCAGCGACGGCAGGCCGAAATACACCAGCGGCAGCAGCACCAGCAGCGGCGTGCCCTGGATCAGCTTGACGTACAGCGAGACCAGTAGGCGCGACCAGCGCGGCCCGTAGGAGGCGCCCAGCGCCACCAGAAAGCCCAGGGCGCCGCCGCCGGCAAAGGCGATCAGCGACAGCCCGACGGTCCACAGCAGGCCGTCGAACAGAAATTGCATATGTGCGGCGTTGAGGAATCCCATGGCGCTGCTCCGTTCAAAGCGGTGTGCCGAGGCGGCGCAGGCGGGGGAAGGCGACCATCGCCACCAGCCAGAACACGGCGCGCATCACCAGCGACATCAGCAGATAGGCGCCGGCCACCAGCACATAGGTCTCGACCGAGCGGAAGGTGTCGGACTGGATGCGGTTGGCCACAGCCGTCAGCTCTTCGGCGGAAATCTGCGAGCAGATCGAGGAAGCCAGCATCAGCAGCACATGCTGGCTGGTGAGCGCCGGGAACACGCGCTCGATGGCCGGCGGCAGCACCACGTGGCGCAGCGTCTGCCAGCGGCTCAGGCCCAGGGTCTCGGCGGCTTCCAGCTGGGCCTTGGGGATAGACTCCACGCCGGCGCGCACGATCTCGCTGGTGTAGGCGCCCACGTTGACCACCAGGGCCACGGTGGCCGCGGTGAACGCGCCCACCTGCAGGCCCAGCGAGGACAGCCCGAAATACACGATGAAGACCTGGACCAGCAGCGGCGTGTTGCGTATCACCTCGATGTAGACGGTGGCGACCCGCGCCAGCCACAGGCTGCGTCCGGTGCTGGCCAGCGCGCAGAACACGCCCAGCAGGAAGCCGAAGAAGGTGGAGGCCAGGGACAGGGAGAGGGTGGTCCAGGCGCCGGCCAGCAGGTCAGGCCAATAGGCCAGCGGGGCGCTGAAGTCGAAGTCGTATTTCAAGGTGGGAATCCGTGCTCGGTCGCAACCGCTTGTCTGTTATTGGAATCTGGTCAGGCCAATTTAACCTATGCAAGATTTTGGCCTTACCGTATTTACCCTGAGCCGCGCGCAATTGGTAAGGCCGATACTCGGTGGCAGGCCTGTTGCCTGCTACCCTGCACCCGTACTCACTCTTGATCTCCGAATGGACGAATCCTTCAAGCCGACCGACGCCTCGCGGCGCCTCTACCAGTTGATTGCCGACAAGGTGCGCCTGCTGATACAGCAGGGCGACTTCAAGGAGGGTCAGCGTCTGCCGCCCGAGCGCGAGCTGGCGCAGCAGCTGGGCGTATCCCGGCCTTCCTTGCGCGAGGCGCTGATCGCGCTGGAGATCGAAGGCCAGGTGGAGATCCGCATGGGATCGGGGGTCTACGTATGCCAGCGCGGCATGTGGCGCAACCGTCTGCCTTCGTTCATGGGCGAGAGCCCTGTCGAGGTGATGCATGCGCGCGCCGCCTTCGAGGGCGCGGTGATCGTGCAAGCCTGCGTGCATGCCACGCCGCAGGGCCTGGCACGGGTGCAGGACAGCGTGGAGAGCATGCGCGCCGACATCGCCGCCGGCCGCGACGTGCTGGACCACGACCGCGAATTCCATGTGCGCATCGCCGAGATGACGGGCAATTCGGTGATGGTCGGCCTGGTCGGGACGCTGTTCGACATGCGCCGCGAACCGCTGGCAAACCATATGCGAACGCTGCTCGAGGGCGAGCCGGTATGGAATGCCGCCTTGCACGAGCATGAGCAGATCCTGCGCTGCCTGCAGTCGCGCGATCCGCTGGCGGCGGAGGCGGCAATACGCTCCCACATTCGCGCGGCGGCCGAGCGCTGGGTCACGCCCTGACAGCGTGTGGCCAGGCCTGCGAGGCCATGATTGCACACAAAACTGTCAGGCCAATTTCTGAAAGCTAAAAAACTGGCCTGACCAAATCGCTCGTCTTGTCAGGCCATTTCTGCCAATCGACCGCTTGGCTCAGCGCGATCCAAGGGGACGACCAGGATGTCAGCGTCACACCAGGCCATGATTCGCTTCGCCACGCCGCAACACAGCGCATCCGGCAGCGCAGAATAGCGCCGCTTGCCAACGACCACCAGGCCGGCTTTTGCATGGGACTGTTGTACCGCCGCGTGCCGCGCCGGCTCGCCTTCGCAAAAGACGGTCTGCACGCGCTTCTGGCACTTCAAGGCGGCACTGGCAATCTCCAGCAATTGCTCCTGCGCCTCCAGCTTTCTGCGTGCCAGATAGGCCTTCATGATGCGCTGGGGTACTTCCGCGTTGCGCAGCGGATTGGGGTGCAAGGGACGTATCGCGTGGAAGATCTGCAGCGCGCTCTGGTCGTCCAGCTGGCCGGCGATCGTCACCAGGTCGCGGGCGGTGGGCGTCAGGTCCACCGCGACCAGCACGCGCTGGTAACGCGCTTGCGCGACTGCCGCGCTCTTGATGACCAGCACGGGGCTGGCGCAAAGACGCAAAAGCTGGTCCGCAAGAGAGCCGCGCCACAGCGAGCGCAGCCGCACGCGCCGCTCATACGGCAACACGATGAGGCATTGATGCCCCGCTTCGCGGGCAATCTGGGCCACGCTTGCGGCACGCTCTTCGAGCATTTCAACACGCACATCGAAGCGGTCGGCGGCCTGCCTTGCAAGTGCGGCCAAGTCCAGGGGCTGCGCCGCCGGCGAGCCCGCGCACAGCGCGCTGGCGTCGATCAACTTGAGCCCGACGCCATGCCTGGCTGCGATCACGGCCGCGCGCGCGACCACGGCGGCGGAGGTCGGCGACATATCCACCGCCGCAAGAATGCCCTGAAGCTGCATGCCCATGACCTCATGCCTCCACGGGAGCGGCGCCGACCCGTCGGGCATAGCGCTGCGCGAGCAGCGCGCAGACCATCAGCTGGATCTGATGGAAAAGCATCAGCGGCAGGATGACGGCCCCCACAGCGCCGCCCGAAAAGAGGATCTGCGCCATGGGAACGCCCGTGGCCATGCTTTTCTTCGAGCCGGCAAAGAGGATGGTGATCCGGTCCTCGATGGAAAAACCAAAACGCTTCGCCAGCGCCTGGGTCAGCCACAGCACCAGGGCCAGCAATGCGCAGCAGACCACGCCGAGCAGCGCGAGCTTTTGCAGGGGCACGGAATGCCACAGCCCGAAGACCGTGGCCTCGCTGAAGGCCGTGTACACCACCAGCAGGATCGAGCCCTGGTCGACGAACCTGAGCCAGCCGCGGCGCCTTTCGACCCAGCCGGCGATCCAGCGCCGCGCCATCTGTCCCAGCACGAACGGTGCGAGCAGTTGCAGAACGATCTTGAGCACGGCCTGCAGCCCGACAGCGGCGCCTTCGACGCCCACCAGCAGATAGACCAGCAGCGGCGTCAGGAAGATGCCCAGCAGGCTGGATGCGGCCGCACTGCAGATCGCGGCAGGCACGTTCCCGCGCGCCAGCGAGGTGAAGGCAATGGCCGACTGCACGGTCGCGGGCAGCGCGCAGAGGTACAGCAGGCCCACGTAGAGTTCCCGGCCCACCAGCGGCGAGACGATGGGCTTGAGGGCCAGGCCGATGAGCGGAAACATCACGAAGGTGCAGAAGAAGACCAGTGCATGCAGTCGCCAGTGGCTTGCGCCGCTGCGTACGTTCTGCGGCGACAGCCGCGCTCCGTGAAGAAAGAACAGCAAGCCTATGGCCAGCGACGTGAGGGTTTCAAAAAACACCGCCCCGTATCCCTCGCAGGGAAGCACCGTTGCCGCGAGCATCACGGCCAGCAAGGCCAGGGTGAAGTTGTCAAAAAGCGTTCTGAGTATTCTCATGATCCGACCCCCATTCAAGATGAGGCTGGAATGTAGCGCCGCGTAGAATTACCGGCTAACGCTGAAAGACCAACAAGTGTCGACCAAAGGACAAACCGCGGCGCTTTCCTCGGCTGAATTGGCGCACCTGACGGTGCTGTCGCGGCCTGTCCATGGCCATGCCGAATCGCTGCCCAACACCGTGCTCGCCTTCCGGCATAGGCACCCCTGGATTCAATTCGCCTATGCGGTGGAGGGCGTGCTCGAAGTCCGCACCGACGCCGGCCGCTTTGTCGCGCCGCCGCAGCGCGGCGTATGGATTCCAGCCGGAGTCATGCACCGCGTGCTGTGTGCCGAGCGCACCTGCGTGCGCAGTCTGTATATCGCCGACAGCGAGAACCTTGCATTGCCCAGCCGCTGCCGTGTTCTGGAGGTCAGCCCGCTGCTGCGCGAGCTCATTCGCACTTTCAGCACCCTGCCGGTCGAATACGCGCCGGGCAGCGCGGATGAACGTCTGGCCACGGTTCTGCTGGACCAGCTTGCCAGCGCCCGCGAGGAGGACCTCATCCTGCCCATGCCTGCGGACCCGCAGCTGCGCCAGCTCTGCCGCAGCGTGCAGGCCAGGCCCAGCCAGAGAATCCATCTGGACGTATGGAGCAAGCGCTTCGGCGTTTCAGAGAAGACGCTCAGCCGCCGCTTTCTGCGCGAGACCGGCCTGACCTACCGCGTCTGGGACATGCGCATGCGATTGCTCAGCGCGCTGCCGGGCCTGGAGCGCGGCGAGCGCGTGACGGACGTCGCCTTGGCCTGCGGATATGACTCGCTGTCTGCGTTCATTGCCGCATTCAGCAAGCTGTTTCATGCCACGCCGGGGGAGTTTTTCCACCGCGTGGCACCGGATGGCGACTCCCGAGACGGGTGAACCGCCTGG
>NZ_JAVWWA010000026.1:40581-47123 GCF_036666375.1 Comamonas sp.
TCCTTCGGAATGACCCTGTAGTGCAACAGTGTCGATTGGGTGCCTCAGAAACTGTGGCGAATTCCCACGGTGATTGCATTCTGGCTTTTGCCGGGCGCGGGAGCTGTCAGGTTGAGGCCCGCTGCCGTCAGCATGAAGCGTTCCTGATTCTTGTTCTTCATGAAAGCGTAGGTGCCATAGAGCGCCGTGCGCTTGGAAAGATTGTGGACATAGCCCAGCGAAAGCTGATGGGCCTTGCCCTGCGTGCTGGCGTTGTCGTAGTAGTTGTAGCCCACGCGGGCTTCACCCGCGCCCAGGGGGACGACGGCGCCGACGTGGGCGGTATTGAACTTCACGCTTTCGCCCGTGATGGGCTTGTTGCGTTGCTGGCGCACCAGTCCCGCCAGCCTGATCGCGCCGAAGTTGTACCCGGCGCCAAGGCCATAGGCCGAGGTATTGTCCAGCACGATGGTCTGTGTTCCCGCTGTGTAGGCGGCATCGTTCCATTGTTCGGCGGCGAGCGAAAGGCTCAGCGGGCCATTGTCGTAGGTGGCCGCGGCGCCGAGGTAGCGATTGTTCGATGCGCTGCCTGCGGTTTCTCCAAAGCCCAGGTCGGCCGACGCCCTGAAGCCCGAAAGGGACGGCGACAGGTAGGTCAGCATGTTGCTGCCGCGCACCACCGCAGCCGGGGCGTTGTACCAGGTCTGGTTCTGTCCTATGCCGACCTGGCCGAAGACGTCGTGGCGGCTGAGGTTCTCGTAGGCGCGGGTGAAAGCCCGGCCCAGACGTACTTCGCCGAAGTCTCCCGTGAGGCTGATGGTGGCGCGGCGTTTGAAATCGAAGGCGCCCGCGGTCAGTCCCGCGCCGGAATCGTTGTTGAAGCCGCCCTCGAGCCAGAACCCCGCCTTGAGTCCGCCGCCCAGATCCTCCATGCCGCGCAAGCCCAGGCGGCTGGTGAGGTTGCCGCTGTTGCTCATGCCGTATACGGAGTCACCGCCGCTGGCCTTTGCGTAGGTCAGGCCGGCATCGACGATGCCGAACAGGGTGACGGAGGATTGGGCCGTGGCGGCACCGCAGGCGGCGAGCATCGCGACCAGACCAAGATATTTCTTCATTTCAGTGGACTCCAAGGTTACTCACACGCTGGCTTGAAAAGCATGGGTGGGGATGGCGGCGAATGCCAAGAAGACTTGCGCCGCGCCGATCGCGAAGGTCTTGCACGCCCTTACTGGAGCCTGCAGACCTCGTCGAAATCGAGTCGTGGCAGGCGGTCGAACAATTTGCTGCCGTCGCCGTGCCCCAGGCCGCACAGGAAGTTGGTGCGCACCGAGGTGCCGCTCCAGAATGCGTCATCGACCCCTTTGGCATTGAAGCCCGACATGGGGCCGCAGTCGAGGCCGAGCGCGCGCGCCGCCAGCATCAGGTAGGCCGCCTGCAGGCTGGCATTGCGAAACGCGGTGTCCTGCCTGTGTGCCGCCTTGTCCGGCCCCTCGAAGGTCCCGGCGAAGCCCGGGTTATGGGGGAACAGACGCGGCAGTGCGCGATGGAATTCGCTGTCATAGCCGACGATGGCGGTCACCGGGGCGCGCAAGACCTTGTCCACGTTGCCCGGCGAGATCCATGGCAGCAATCGCTCCCGCCCTTCAGGGGTGCGCACGAAGATGACTCGCATGGGGCAGCTGTTGCCCGAGGTGGGGCCCCAGCGCGCCAGGTCGTAGATGGAGCGCAGTTGTTCGTCCGTGACCGGCCGATCAAGCCAGCCGTTGTGTGACCGGGCGCGGCGGAACAGGGTGTCCAGGGCGTGGCTGTCGAGCATGGCCCTGTTCTCAGGCTTGCGCCGCAATGCGCTCGACCACTTCCGACAACTTCTCGCGCACGGCGGGCGGCAGCGCGGCGATCGGCGCCCGGGTCGGGCCGGCGTCGCGGCCCATGAGCTGCATGGCCTCCTTGATCACCACCGGGAAGGAACCCCAGGCCCAGGCGGCGCGCAGTGGCGCGAAGATGTTGGAGATGCGCAGCGCTTCCTCGTGCTGGCCCGCGCGCAATGCGTCGTACATGCGGACCATGAGCTCGGGGAAGACGTTGGCAGCGGGCGAGATCGTTCCCTGCGCGCCGTGCAGCATCATCGCCAGCGCAATGGTGTCGCGGCCCGAGAACAGCAAGGCGGGGCGGGGCGCGAGCAACTGATACTCGATCGACTGCGTGAGATCTCCGCTCGAGTCTTTCATGCCCACGATGTTGGCCTGCCTGCGCATGCATTCGGCCAGTGTCGCGGCGCTGACGTTCACCGAGGTGCGCGGTGGATTGTTGTAGAGCATTACGGGGGCCGTGGTGGCTTGTGCCACGGCCGTGAAGTGCTCCACCAGTTCGCTCTGCGTGGGCTGAACGAAGTAGGGCGTGATGACCAGCGCCAGATCGACGCCCATGGACTGCGCGGCCCGCGTGAGCTCGATGGCCTGTCGCGTGGTCGCTGCGCCGGTGCCGGCATACAGCGGCACGCGGCCGTTGATGGCATCCATCGAGATTTCGAGCAGGCGGATGTGTTCCCGCGTCGAGAGCGCGAAGAACTCGCCCTGGCTTCCCGCGACCGAGATGCCGTGCACGCCGGCGGCGATGTACTCGTCGATGAGCGTGCGCACGCGCGACTCGTCCAGCTCGAAGTCCCTGGTGAATGGCGTGGCCATGGCGGGGATCACGCCGTGAAATTTTTCGAGATTCATGTTGTGTGTGTCTTTCAAGAGCCGGGGCGGCTTAGTCCACGCCCATCAGCTGACCGAGCTGCGTCACGTACTGGCCGAAGCGCACCTGTTCCTTGGTCAGCCGGGGGTCACGAGGGCGTGGAAGATCGATGTGGATTTCCTTGACGATTTTTCCTGGCCGCTCCGACATCACCAGCACGCGGTCGGACAGCAGCACGGCCTCGGCGATGCTGTGCGTGATGAGGGCCACGGTCTGGCGCATTTCCTGCCAGATGCGCAGCAGCTCCACGTTGAGCTGATCACGCGTGAGTGCATCCAGCGCGCCGAAGGGCTCGTCCAGCAGCAGGACCTTGGGGCGGGTGATCAGGATCTGCCCGAGCGCCGCCCGCTGGCGCATGCCGCCCGAGAGCTGATGCGGATGGCTGTGGCGGAACTTCTCCAGCTTGAGAATGGGCAGCAACTGTTCAATGCGTTCGTCGATCTCGCGCTTGGGAATGCGCCGCACCTCTGCGGCGAGGCGCATGTTGGCCTCGACGGTCGCCCAGGGCAGCATGTTATGCGTCTGAAAGACCACGCCCACATCCTCGCTCACGCCGTTGCTGCGCTTGCCCAGGATCTGCAGATCGCCGCCGGCGTCGGGCTCGTACAGCCCGGCAATCACGCGCAGCAGCGTGCTCTTGCCGCAGCCGCTGGGACCGAGAATGGAGACGAACTCGCCGCGCTCGATGGTGAAGTCCACATGGTCGAGCGCCAGCATGCCGGCGCCGAAGGTCTTGCCCACGCGCCGTGCCTCGATGGCAATGTCCCTGGCCGGGGCTTGCGATGGTGTCTGCACAGCCATGAGTGCCGGTCTCATTTCTTGGCTCCGACCCAGCCGCCTTCGGAGATGTCGAACACGACGCCATGCAGGTCACGGAATTTCATCTCGTAGTACAGGCTCTTCTTGTCGTGCGGCAGGTCCATGAAGAAGGTGCCGCCGCTGTCCTCGATGCGCTTGCGCTGCTCTTCCAGGTCGTCGCACCAGAAGCCGAAATGGTGCGTGCCGACCCAGTTCTTGCCGCGCTCGAGGCCCGCCGCTTCATCGGTCTTGTAGTTCAGCAGCGCGAGGCAGACCGTGCCGTCGGACAGGTAGACGCCTTCCGCAATCGGGGAGTGCGTGGGCTCGATGATCTCCATGTCGAAGACCTTGCTGTAGAACTCTGCCGCGGCTTGTGGGTCGGGTACGGCGAGGGCAATGTGACGAAGTTTGGCCATGATGTCTGTCTCCTGGTTGAAATTGAAAATCGCAAAAGGGGGGCGGTCGGTTGGAAGGCTGGGGGACTGGGCTCTACAGTCCGCGCCACCAGACGCGCTTGGCGACCAGCTCCACCACGGCATACAGTGCGCCGGCCACGACCGAGATGACGATGAGTGCCGCGAACAGATAGTCGGTGCGCGCATTTGCATTGGCTTCGAGGATGAGATGGCCCAGGCCATGTTCAGAGCCCACGAACTCACCGACGATGGCGCCTATCACCGCCAGCGGCATCGCAGCGCGGCATCCGTCCATGATGGAAGGCATGGCGGCAGGCACCAGAAGCTTGCGAAAGGTCATGCCCGCTGGCGCGCCTATGGCCTTGAAATGCTCGATCAGATGCGCCGGCGTTCCGGCCAGGCCGCCCAAGGTGGCGACGGTGACGGGGAAGAAAGCGAACAGGAAGGCCATGAGCACCTTCGATGTGTCTCCATAGCCAAACCAGATCACCATCAGCGGAGCCAGGGCGATCTTTGGCAGGCCCTGGAAGACCACCACCAGCGGATAAAGCGAGCGCTTGACCAGCGGAATCGCGTAGATCACCAGGCCCAGCAGAACCCCGCCCACCACGGCGAGAACGAAGCCCGCCAGCACTTCCTTGATAGTGACCCAGGCCTCGCTGAGCAAGGTCAGGCGGTTGGACCACAGGCTCTCCAGAACCTGGCTCAACGGGGGCAGCAGATAGGGCTTGATGGAAAACCAGTCGACCGACTGCTGCCACAGCACGGCCAGGATCACGGTCAGCACGAGCGGGTCGATCAACTGCCGCCATGAGCGTGTGGCGAAAGAATTTGTGTTCACGGCAATGTCTCCGATGAATGAATGTGGGATGCGCCCTTGGTTTTTTTCGGCGCATCGATGCCGGTTCGGCGATGGGGCTTCAGGACTGCGTCGAAGGTCCCCAGTCAGGTGGAGGAACCACGAATTTCTCGAACTCCCACTGATCGAACGCCTTGAGATCGTTGTCCCAGACGCGTGCCGTGTGTGGCGTGTCGACCGTGACCTGGACCATCTCGGCATAGAACTCGCAGTAATTGCCGTCCGGGTCCTTGAACACCAGGAACAGGTTCTCTCCGGGCCCGTGCTTGCCGATGCCGCGCACGATCTCCACACCTCTGTCCTGCAGGAACTGCGCGGCTTCCTCGATCTCCTGCAGTGATTCGAGTCGGTACGCGAAGTGCTCCAGTCCAGGCCGCTGCGGCCGGTAGATGTCCTGGAGCAGGGGACTCCCGGGAGGAATCTGTGCCAGGCCAAGATCATGGTGCTCATCCGAGCAGCGCAGGAAGGCCATCTGGTCGGCGATGTAATCCGAGACCGTCAGTCCTACGATGTCGGTATAGAAGCGCACCGAGGCCTTCAGGTCTCTCACGTTGAGAACCAGATGTCCGATACGCTGGGGCTTGGGGCGTCGTGCCATTTCTCGCAACTCCTTCATGGTTTGAGCAGCGCGTCGCTGTAGACGTCCTGGGCCTTGACCTTGCCGTTCAGATTGAAGGCGCTGTCGATGAACTGCACGGTCTTGAGCATGCGGTCCGCGCGCAGAAAGCCCAGACCCTTGTCCTTCACCTCGGGGTCGATGATCAGATCGCCGATGTCCTTGATCTGATTGAGGGCCACATTGCGGTCCGTCGTGGGGAAGGCCTTGGCGATGAGATCGGCGGCCTTTTCGGGATTCGCCAGCGCGTAGTCATAGCCTTGATAGGAGGCCTTGAGGAACTTGCGCAAGGCATCGGGGCGCTTCTTGAGGGTTTCGTCGCTGACCGCAAAACCGCTGCCGTAGGCATCGAGGCCGAAATCGCTGTACTCTATCCAGCCGAGCTTGACGCGCGCATCGTTGGCCTGCTTCTGCGTGACCACGCGGTTGCTGGCTCGCCAGCATTCGGCCAGATCGATCTTTCCCTCGATCAGCGATGCATCGACCACGGCCGGGTCCATGCGCATCAGGCGCACGCTGTTTTTGGGCAGGCCGTTGCGCTCCAGCCAGACCGGCAGAATGTTGTGCACCACCGAGCCCGATCCGCCGCCGAGCAGCAGGCCTTTGAGATCGGCCGGCGTCTTGAGGTTGTAGCGTTTCGTGTCGAAGCAGATGCCGGCAGGCCAGCGCGTGTTGATGGCGCCGATCAGGCGAATGTGGCCTCCATTGGCGCGGTTGAGCATGACGCTGACGGGGTCGACGTAGCCGATGTCGAATTGGCCCTGATCCACTTCATTGGCCGTGCGGTTGCCGCCGTAGCCGCGCACGATGTTCACCTCGAGGTCGGCATTCTTGAAGTAGCCCAGTTGCTGCGCCACGATCACGCCCACCGAACTTCCCTGTGGCAGCCAGGCCATGTTGTAGCTCAGTTTCTCCAGGGCCAGGGCGCATTGCGCGCCGGCCGCCAGTGCACAGATTCCCAGCATTCTTGCCGCGCGCGAGATCCTGTTTCTAGCGTCTTGTCTCCGTTGGGTTCGCATGTTGTCTCCTTGATGTTCTTGTGGATGCATCGAACGCTGTGGGCGACCTAGACGGCTTGCGCGCGGACCTGGTTGGCGAGCTCGCCGATTCCGTTGATGGAGGCGAGCATGCGATC
>NZ_JAVWWA010000026.1:47223-49075 GCF_036666375.1 Comamonas sp.
AAGGTGTCGTGGCACTTGCCCTGGAACCAGTCGTGCTTGAACGGGTAGTCGGAACGCAGGTTCAGGTCTCGCGCTGTCACGTCGTTGAGGATGGTGTAGTACGCCACGCAGTCAAGCGCCTCTTGCACGCTGACCCGACGGCAGCGCTTGCCGATGACGGCGGCGAGTTCGATCTCCCAGTCCAGTTTGGTGGTCTCGGGCGGCATCAGCACCGTGCCGCCCGGGCCGATGACCGTATTGGAGAGCTTGAGGAACATGTAGGGCTTGCTTTCGGACTTGGCCGCGAGCACCGTACCCATCTCGTTGGCGTGCTTTGCATAGTTGGATGCGGCGCAGAACATGTGCTGCGGCACGTAAGGAGCCTGAAGCTTCCTGGGACCTTCCTCCACCGGACCCACCTTGCGCTCCTGCACCAGAGCCTGGGCCTGTGCGGCCACGGCTTCAAGCCAGCGCTGGCCGTTCTTTCCATCCTTCACGATGGCCTCGACGCCGCCTTCCAGATAGGCCAGCGGCACCGGCTCCAGCCCTGCCTGATGCAAGGCGCACAGATCGTAGAGCTGCTGATCCAGCACCAGTGCCGGGGCGTTGCCTTGGGGGCCTGCATAGGTGGCCAATGCGATCCATGTCATGTCTGTCTCCTTGAGCGATGTGTAAAAAATAATGTTGAGCGGATTGTGGATTCTTTTTTTGAAAATTGCACTCAATTTTTTGAAAAAGAGCTCAATAAAGGGTAAATACTGATCTTGGTCTATGGACCAGGCGGCGGCTGGCGGCGTGCGCGCACACCCATGCAGCGCTCCTGCTGGAGGCGTCAGTGGGGTGAAAACTTCGTGAGAAAAATGGCTAGCAAATCGCCGTCCGCGGAGGCGGACATGGAAGGAAATAAGTCCATGCAATTTTTTATACAAAAAGCGATACTTCGACGTAGTTGTATAAAATGCACTCAAATTTTTGATTCTGTGCACATTTTCGCGGCACAGGTGTCCACATGAGCAGCAAAACTCTCTCTCAGACCATCTCCGAGCAATTGGCGGAAGAGATCGTCATGCACAAGTTCCGGCCCGGCGAGCGGCTGGACGAGCAGTCGATCGCCCTGCGCTTCAACGTTTCCCGCAGCCCGGTGCGCGATGCCCTGCAGCATCTGGCCTCGACCAAGCTGGTCGAATATTTGCCTCGGCGGGGGTTTTCGGTCGCCGAGGTGGATTCCTCGGAGCTCAGGGGGCTCTTTGAAGCGGCGGGAGAAGTGGAGGCACTGTGCGCCAAGCTGTGTGCCTTGCGTGCAGCGCTATCGGAGCAAAAGCAGATCGAGTACCTGCATCTGCAGGCCATGGATGCGAAGAATCGGGGTGACGAGAATGCCTACGCCCAATTGAACGAAGAGTTTCACGCGCAGATCCATGCGGGCGCGCACAACCGCACGCTCGAGGAAATCGCCAGAACCCTGCGCCAGCGGCTGGCTCCGTTCCGCTCCAAGGTGTTCTTCGTGACGGAAAACCGGCTGGCCCATTCCAATGATGAGCACGCAAAGATCGTGGACGCCATCATGGCGCGCGATGGCGCGGCGGCGGAAAGGGCCATGACCGAGCATGCCGCCAACTCAACGATGAATGCGCTGCGGCATTTGAGATAGCGGGATACGATCCCGCCCGGGCCGCAGAGCGCGGCGCGAAACCGCATAGGGTGACAGATAAGTCATTGTTCGAATATTCGTGCCACTCCACCCAACGACTCAGAGTGTCTAGAAAAGCCGGGGCGATTCAAATTGAACTGGTCGATGCAACACATGGCCAGCGAATGCTGGTTGTTTTTCCTGCGGCATATGCCCAGCGACTGATCAAAAACCAGTCAAATT
>NZ_JAVWWA010000027.1:0-49067 GCF_036666375.1 Comamonas sp.
GGTGGTGGTCGGGCACGCCCCAATGCCATGTGCGCTGGCCGTTCTTGCTTCGACACGCTCAGCACGAACGGGGGGGGGTAGGCTCAGGGCGAACGCAGCGGGTAGGCTCAGGGCGAACGGGGGCGGGTAGGATCAGCGCAAGACCGGCAGGGCCGAGCGCATGGTCTGCACCGCTCCCCCGCCAATGGCCGCGCCGAACTTCTTGGCCAGGCGCTCGGCGACGTTGTCGCGGCGCGTGTAGTCGATCACTTCCTCGACCTTGACGATTTCGCGCGCCACGTAGTCGAGGTTGCCGAGCTTGTCGGCCAGGCCCATCTCCACGGCCTGCTGGCCGGTCCAGAACAGACCGCTGAAGGTGTCGGAGTCGATCTTCAGGCGCTCGCCGCGGCCGGTCTTCACGGCGTTGATGAACTGCTGGTGGATCTGATTGAGCATCGACTGCGCGTGCAGGCGCTGGGCCTCGGTCTGCGGGCTGAACGGGTCGAGAAAGCCCTTGTTCTCGCCGGCAGTGAGCAGACGGCGCTCGACGCCGAGCTTTTCCATGGTGCCGGTGAAGCCGAAGCCGTCCATCAGCACGCCTATGCTGCCGACAATGCTGGCCTTGTCGACAAAGATGTCGTCGGCCGCGGCGGCGATGTAATAGGCGGCCGAAGCGCAGGTTTCCTCGACCACCGCATAGACCGGCTTGCTGTGCTTGGCCTTGAGGCGCTGGATCTCATCGTAGATGATGCCGGCCTGCACCGGGCTGCCGCCCGGCGAGTTGATCAGCAGCACCACGGCGCGCGATCCCGAGTCTTCAAACGCGCTGCGCATCGCGGCGACCACGAACTCGGCGCTGGCTTCGGCGCCGGTGGCGATCTCGCCCTTGATGTCGACCACGGCCGTGTGCGGGCCACTGACAGTTGTGGTGGCCACGTCGCGGCCAAACATCATCCAGCCCAGCGCCAGCAGCACCAGCAGCCACGACATGCGGCCGAACAGCCGCCAGCGGCGCGCGGCGCGCTGCTCGCGAATGGTCGCCATGACCAGGTTTTCAAGCACCTCGCGCTCCCAGCCCGGCGACTGCGCAGCGGAGGACGCGGATGCGGGGGCGGCGCTTTCGGGCCGCGCCTGCGCCCACAGATCGGGGGCTGCGGGGTGGACGGGTTCGGAGCCAGGGGTTCCAGGAGGCAAAGGGGTGGTCATGTCAGAGCTCGACAGGGTGCAGGTCTTGGGAAGTATGCCAGTGCACCACACCCTGAGCTTCGCACACTACTATTTTCACCAGACCGCCGCGGCAGGGTCCGCCCGCACAGGCACCGGTGTCGGGCGCGTAGGCCGCACCGTGGGTTGCGCACAACAGCCATTGGCCGGAATCGTCGAATATCCGGTTGGGCTGCCAGTCCAGTTCCATGGGAACATGGGTGCAGCGGTTCAGATAGGCGTGCACGCCGCCCTGGAAGCGCACCGCGAAGGCCCGGCAGCGCTGGCCGGCGTAAAGCACATCGAAGGGCTGGGCCAGGCCGCCCTCGGCCAGGTCCTCGCTGCGACACAGGAAGACCGCCGGCATTGCAGGCTCAGCCGTTGGCCAGCAGCCACTGGTGCAGCCCGGCCACCGATTCCGCCACGTACAGCGGCTCGAACTCGCCAAAGCCGCCGGTCGCATGCGCGCCGTACGACACGCCCACGCGCGCGCAGCCGGCGTTGCGCGCCATCAGCAGATCGTGCGTGGTGTCGCCGATCATCAGCACGCGTTCGGGCTCGACGCCGAATTCGGCCATCAATTCCTGCAGCATCAGCGGATGCGGCTTGCCCGCGGTCTCGTCGGCGGTGCGCGAGCCGTCAAACAGGCCCTTGAGCGCGACGCTGGCCAGCACTTCATTGAGCCCGCGCCGGCTCTTGCCCGTGGCCACGGTGAGCAGATAGCCGCGCTCGCGCAGCGTCTCGAGCAGCGGCACCACGCCGTCGAACAGCGTCAGATCGTTCTGGTGCTGCAGGTAGTGGTAGCGGTAGCGGTTGCCCAGCTCGGCGTACTTCTCGGGCGGTACATCGGGCGCCGCATGGGCCAGGGCCTGGGTCAGCGCCATGCCGATCACATAGGAAGCGGCCTCCTGGGTAGGCACCTGGCCGCCGACATCGCGCACCGCTTCCTGGATGCTCTTGGTGATGGCGGCTGTCGAGTCGTAGAGCGTGCCGTCCCAGTCGAAGGCAATCAGGTCAAAGCGGCGGGGGGAAACAAAAGACATGGCAGTTCCGTCGGAAATCAACAAGGCCTTCAGGCCACAAAGCTGGCGAGCTCGGCGGGCAACTCGGCGCGCAGTTCGACGCGCTCGCCCGAAGCCGGATGGTTGAACTGTAAACGCCACGCATGCAGGAACATGCGCTTGAGGCCGTGCTTTTGCACGCGGCGGTTCAGATCGAAATCGCCATACTTGTCGTCACCGACAATGCCATGGCCCTGCGAGGACAGGTGCACGCGGATCTGGTGCGTGCGCCCGGTCTTGATCGTGACTTCGAGCAGGCTCATCGCGGGCAGGCCCTGCAGCGGCCGCGCGGCAATGTGGCTGCGCACCTTGACCAGCGTCACCGAGCGCATGCCGTCGGGGTCGTCGGGCGTGGTCACGCGCACGCGGCGCTCGCCGTCGGGCAGCAGATATTTGTGCAGCGGCGTGTCTATGACCTTCTTGTTCGCGGGCCAACTGCCCTGCACCAGCGCCAGATAGGTCTTGCCGGTCTCGCGCTCGCGGAACTGGTCCTGCAGGCCGGTGAGCGCCGAGCGCTTCTTCGCGACCAGCAAGATACCCGAGGTTTCCCTATCGAGCCGGTGCACGAGTTCGAGAAACTTGGCCTCGGGACGCGCCTGGCGCAGCTGCTCGATCACGCCGAAGCTCACGCCGCTGCCGCCGTGCACGGCGACGCCCGCGGGCTTGTCTATGGCCAGCACATGGTCGTCCTCGAGCAGCTGCGGGAATTCGCGTGCCGGTGCCGGATGGGCCGCCTTTTCAGCGACTTTCTCGGAAATGCGCACCGGCGGCAGGCGCACGCTGTCGCCTTCGGCCACGCGCGTGTCGGCGCTGGCGCGGCCTTTGTTGATGCGCACCTCGCCGCTGCGAATGATGCGGTAGACATGGGTTTTGGGCACGCCCTTGAGGTGCCGTATCAGGAAGTTGTCCAGGCGCTGGCCAGCGGAATCGGCGTCGACTGCGATGAGGCGTGCAGCGGGAATTGCAATGCCTTGGGCTCGGTCCATCGCCGGTTTGCCCTCTATAATGTGTTTCACCTGCGCGATACTAGTGTAAGTGGTTGATTTGCATGGAGTTTAGTCCACCCAGCCATTTCCCGCTGCGCAGGCAGGTCGATGCCAGCCGGTTTCGCACACGCAGATTGCAGGCCAGATGCCTGTATTGGCCTGTGTCACACCGGGCATTCTGACGAATTGAAACAACGGAATCTCACAGTTGGCGGCTTTCGGCGAACCTCAAGCGTTCGCAACCTGCCAACGGATCAAAGCGAGCATGTGGATCTTTTATGCATGGATGGTCTTTATGGGTCGGAGGTCTTCACCTCCGCACTCGGCCGTCCGCGCTCTCAGGACTCCCGCCTCCCCGGCGTTGCCACTTTCACGCACCATGGTGAAACTGCGCGCGCATTTACTCGCTCCCATCCACGCGCCTTTGCCCCCTTTGCTGACATAACTCAATGATGGTCAGCAACCCGCGGCATCCCCGGCCATTCCTTTTCGTTTCAAGACGTCAGTCCGGCATCATCGGCTCCGACAGAGCCCGTCTTTGATTGAGAGTCACAGACGTGCCGCTACGACAGCGTATGGCTGCCGATAGGCGCGTCTTATAACGAATAAAGGAAACGCATCATGAAACGGATGCTTATCAACGCTACGCAGGCCGAAGAACGCCGCCTGGCCATCGTCGACGGTCAAAAACTCCTCGACTACGAAATCGAAATCGAAGGCCGCGAACAGCGCAAGGGAAACATCTACAAGGCAGTCGTGACACGCGTCGAGCCTTCGCTCGAAGCCTGCTTTGTCGACTACGGCGAAGACCGCCACGGTTTCCTGCCCTTCAAGGAAATCTCGCGCCAGTATTTCGCCGAAGGCGTTCCCGCCAGCCAGGCGCGCATCAATGACGTGATCCGCGAAGGCCAGGAAATGCTGGTCCAGGTCGAAAAGGAAGAACGCGGCAACAAGGGCGCGGCCCTGACCACGTTCATCTCGCTGGCCGGCCGCTATGTGGTGCTGATGCCCAACAACCCGCGCGGCGGTGGCGTCTCGCGCCGCATCGAAGGCGAAGACCGGGCCGAACTCAAGGAAGCGATGGACCAGCTCGAATACCCCAAGGGTATGAGCATCATCGCGCGCACCGCAGGCATAGGCCGCAGCGCTCCCGAACTGCAATGGGATCTGAACTACCTGCTCAAGCTCTGGAGCGCCATCGACAGCGCGACCAAGGGCAAGGGCGCGTTCCTGATCTATCAGGAATCGAGCCTGGTGATACGCGCCATCCGCGATTACTTCAACAACGAGATCGGTGACATCCTCATCGATACCGACGACATCTACGAACAGGCCCAGCAGTTCATGGCGCACGTGATGCCCGAGCACACTGCCCGGGTCAAGCGCTACCGCGACGACGCCCCGCTGTTCAGCCGCTTCCAGATCGAACACCAGATCGAGTCGGCCTACTCGCGCACCGTGACCCTGCCCTCGGGCGGCGCGGTGGTGATCGACCACACCGAAGCCCTGGTCTCGGTGGACGTGAACTCGGCGCGCGCCATCAAGGGCGGCGACATCGAGGAAACGGCCACGCGCACCAATCTCGAAGCCGCCGACGAAGTCGCGCGCCAGATGCGCCTGCGCGATCTGGGCGGCCTGATCGTGATCGACTTCATCGACATGGAAGAGTCGAAGAACCGCCGCGAAGTCGAGAACCGCCTGCGCGATGCGCTGCGCCAGGACCGCGCCCGCGTGCAGTTCGGCAGCATCAGCAAGTTCGGCCTGATGGAAATGAGCCGCCAGCGGCTCAAGCCCGCGCTGTCCGAAGGCGCGCACATCAACTGCCCACGCTGCGGCGGTTCGGGCCATATCCGCGACACCGAGAGCTCGGCGCTGCAGATCCTGCGCATCATCCAGGAAGAGTCCATGAAGGACAACACGGCCGCCGTGCACTGCCAGGTGCCGGTCGAAGTGGCTTCGTTCCTGCTCAATGAAAAGCGCACCGAGATCGCCAAGATCGAACTCAAGCAGCGCGTGTCGGTGCTGATGGTGCCCAACAAGTCGCTGGAAACCCCGCACTACAAGCTCGAGCGCCTCAAGCACGACGACCCGCGCCTCGAGAACCTCGACGCCAGCTACAAGCTCGCCGACGAAGTCGAAGCCAACACCGCCGTGACGCGCCGCTCGCAGGAGCCGACCAACAAGCAGACGCCGGTCATCAAGGGCGTGCTGCGCGATACGCCCGCTCCCGTGGCCGAGCCGCGTCCCGACGCCGCGCCGCGCGCTGCCGCACCCGCGGGCGCCGCTGCGCGCCCTGCAGGCGCTGCGGCCCGCCCGGCGGCCACGCCCCGCGCTGCGGCCGCCGCACCGCGCGAGCAAGGCTTCTTCGCCTGGCTCAAGAACCTGTTCGGCTTTGGCACCGCTCCAGTGGAAGCCGCGCCGGTCACGCCCGCACCCGAAACGCCGGCAGCACGCGAAGCGCGTGAACCCCGCCGCGACGGTCGCCCTGGCGAGAACCGCGGTCGCCGCGGCGAGGGCCGCCCCGGCGAGCGCAACGGCCCACGCGAAGGCGGCCGTGAAGGTGGCCGCGATGGCAACCGTGAAGGCGGCCGTGATGGCAGCAACGCCGGTGAAGGTCGTGGTCGCCGTGGCGAGCGCGCCGACGGTCGCAACGGCCCGGGCCGCGACGGCGAACGCGCCGAAGGCCGCAACAGCCGCAACGACCGCCCTGAAGGCGAACGCAACAGCCGCCCCGAAGGCGAGCGCAACGGCCGCAACCGCGGCGAACGTGGTGACCGCACAGGCCGTGAACAGGAAGCACGCCAGCCGCTGGAAGCCGCCGCACATCTGGCGCAAGTCGGTGCGGTGGACGGCGAAGTCTCGCTCGAGGCCGATGGCCGCGGCGAACGCGCACCCCGTCGCGAACGCGGCGAGCGCGCAGAGCGCCCCGAAGGCAACGCCCGCCGTGAACGCGGTGAACGTGGCGAGCGCCGTGAACGCGCTCCCCGCCCTGCCGAGGCCCCAGCGGCCGAAGGCCAGCCCCAGGACCTGAACGCTCCCGTGCTCGAAGCGGCTGTGGTCGAAGGCGAAGGCTTGCCCCAGGCCACGAATGCCGAAGGCGAACCCCGCCAGCGCCGTTCGCGCGACCGCTACGGCCGTGATCGCCGCGAGCGCGGCGAGCGCCCCGCGCGTGACGCCGCTGCCCAGCCGGCATTCGATGCCGCCGAGCCCGCCGAAGGCCAGGCCCAGGTGTTTGTGCCCGAGCAGAACGACGCCGAGCCCGCGCGCCGCAGCTACTTCAGCGCCACCCCCGCCGAAACCGCAGCACCTGCAGCACCTGCAGCCCAGCCTGCAGTCGCGCCCGTGGTCGCAGCGCCCGCAGCTGCGGCACCGGTCGCAGCCGCGCCCGTGGCCGCACCGGTCGCCGCTCCCGTGGCACAAGCTCCGGTGCTCGCGCCGGTCGAGATCGCCCCGGTCGCAGCTCCTGTGGTCGCAGCTCCCGTAGCAGCTCCTCAGGCTGCAGCGCCCGTCGCCGCCGGTCTGCCGCAGATCGCCAGCTTCACGCTGCCCGTCGATGCGCTGCATGGCATTGCGCGTGAATCGGGCCTGGAATGGGTGAACTCGGACGCCGAGAAGATTGCCGCCGTCCAGGCAGCGATCGCCGCCGAACCCAAGCCCGTGCATGTGCCGCGCGAGCGCCCCGCGCCCGTGGTGCTCGACGAAGGCCCGCTGGTGCTGGTCGAGACCCGTCGTGACCTGCGCGACATGACTCTGCCGTTCGAGCAGTCCAGCAACGCTTAAATGCGCTGAAACCAGGGGCCTTCAGGGCCCCTGGTTGTTTCTGGGCCTGTTGTTTCCATTGATTCCGCTTTCCGTCCATGCTGCTGCTGCTGTCCCCCGCCAAATCGCTCGACTACGAAACCCCGCTGCCCGCGGGCCTCAAACACACGCTGCCCCCGTTCATCGCGCAATCGAGTGAACTCATCGATGTGCTGCGCCTGCAGACGCCGCAGTCGCTGGCCGAACTGATGGGACTGAGCGACAAGCTCGCGGCCTTGAATGTGGCGCGCTATGCGGCCTGGAGTCCCGAGTTCACCGCCGCGAACGCGCGCCAGGCGCTGTTTGCGTTCAACGGCGACGTCTATGAAGGCCTGCAGGCGGGCACGCTGTCCAAGCCCGACATCGCCTGGGCCCAGGATCACCTGGCAATGCTCAGCGGCCTCTATGGGGTGCTGCGCCCGCTGGACCGCATGCAGCCCTACCGGCTCGAGATGGGCACGCGCCTGGCGACGCCCGCGGGCAGCAACCTGTATGCGTTCTGGGGCCGGCAGATTGCCGAGCACCTGAACGAGCGCCAGAAGGACCAGACCGATCCGGTCGTCGTCAATCTCGCGTCGCAGGAATACTTCAAGTCGGTGGACCGCAAGCACCTGCGCGCGCGCGTGGTCGAGTGCGTGTTCGAGGACTTCAAGGCCGGCAAGTACAAGATCATCAGCTTCCACGCCAAGCGCGCGCGCGGCATGATGGCGCGCCACGCGGTGCGCGAGCGCCTCACGCGGCCCGCGCAGTTGCAGGGTTTTGCGGCCGAAGGCTATGCTTTTGCCGATGCGGTCTCGACGCCCGAACGGCTGGTGTTCCGTCGCCGGGCCGACTGATCGCATCCACACCGGACCCGCTTTTTTTCGCTCAGGTGAAAATAGGCGGTCAGGCCCAGGCCGCATCCCCCCTGATTGCCATGTCCCAATCCATGACTTCCTCCTCGTCAGCGCAAGGCCAGGCTGTTGCCGGCGCCTCCCCGCAACTGCTCCAATGGATAGACGAGCAGCGCCGCATCGGCGTGCTCGACGCCACCATGCTCACGGCGATGACCGCCGCGGGCTGGAATGAAGCCGTGGCGCGTGAAGCCCTGCAGGGGCCGGCCCAGCGCGCCGCGCCCACCTCGGGCCTGCCCGAACCCGACCTCGCGGGCGAGCCCGGCATGATCGATGTCGGCGACCGCCAGGTGCGCGTGCTGATGAGCATGAAGGCGCCGCGCGTGGTGCTGTTCGGCCAGATCCTGTCCGATGCCGAATGCGCGGCGCTGATCGATGCCGCCAAGCCCAGGCTTTCGCGCTCGCTGACCGTTGAAACCACGTCGGGCGGCGAGGAAATCAACGCCGACCGCACCAGCGACGGCATGTTCTTCCAGCGCGGCGAGCTGCCGCTGGTGCAGCAGCTCGAGGAGCGCATTGCGCGGCTGCTCAACTGGCCGATTGAAAATGGCGAAGGCCTGCAGGTGCTGCGCTACGGCCCGGGCGCCGAGTACAAGCCGCACCACGACTATTTCGCGCCCGACGAGCCCGGCACGGCGACCATCCTGCGCCGCGGCGGCCAGCGCGTGGGCACCCTGATCATCTACCTCAACGAACCCGAGCAGGGCGGCGCGACGATCTTCCCCGAATCGGCGCTGCAGGTCGTGCCCCAGCGCGGCCATGCGGTGTTCTTCAGCTACGACCAGCCCGATCCCGGCACGCGCACGCTGCACGGCGGCGCGCCCGTGATCAAGGGCGAAAAATGGATTGCCACCAAATGGCTGCGCGAAGGCAGATTTGATTAAGCCGGGCATTGCGCCCGGGATCTGGCCGCTCCTGCCGGGCTGGCCGGCCCACTTCGGCGCCTCGGCGCCGCATCTCCAAAGATTTTCCGAATGAACACCCCTGAACACTCGCAGCTGGGCAAGACCTCTGCGTATATCGACCAGTACGACGCCAGCCTGCTGTTTCCGCTGCCGCGCAAAACCAAGCGCGCCGAGCTGGGACTGGACGCGCAGCCGCCGTTCTTCGGCGCCGACCTCTGGACCGCGTTCGAGCTGTCGTGGCTCAACCTGCGCGGCAAGCCCCAGGTCGCGCTCGCGCATGTGACCATTCCCTGCGAGACGCCCAATATCATCGAGAGCAAGTCGTTCAAGCTCTATCTCAACAGCTTCAACAATGCGCGCTTCGCCGATGCCTCGGAAGTGCTGGCGCGGCTGCGCGCCGACCTGGGAGAAGCCGCCTGGCGCGGCAGCGACCAAGGCTCCAGCGTGGGCGTGACGCTGTTGTCGCCCGAGATGTTCGACCGCCAGCAGGTGCATGAATTCGACGGCATCAGCCTCGACCGCCTCGACGTCGAATGCACGCACTACCAGCCCGCGCCCGAACTGCTGCGCGCCGACGACAGCCAGCCCGCGGTGACCGAAACCCTGACCAGCAACCTGCTCAAGAGCAACTGCCTGGTCACGGGCCAGCCCGACTGGGGCAGCGTGCAGATCCGCTATACGGGCGCGAAGATCGACGAGGAAGGCCTGCTGCAGTACATCGTGAGCTTTCGCAACCACAACGAATTCCACGAGCAGTGCGTGGAACGCATCTTCATGGACATCTGGCGGCGCTGCGCTCCGCTCAAGCTCTCGGTCTACGCACGCTACACGCGCCGCGGCGGCCTGGACATCAACCCGCTGCGCACCAGCCATCCGCAGGCGCTGCCGGCCAATATCCGCAACGCAAGGCAATAAATATGGCCCCCACGCTTGCTCGCTACGCGTAGCTCGCGCTGGGGGGCGGAGCCCCCCAGATGCGTTTTGTCTGGGCGGCCCGGCGGCGGCTTGTCTGACCCCCACGCTTGCTCGCTTCGCGTAGCTCGCGCCGGGGGGCGAAGCCCCCCGGTGAAAAACCTCAATCCAGCCTGAACACCGCCACCGACCGGCGCAGCATCTGCGCGCGGTTGCCCAGCGAAGCGGCCGATGCGGCCGACTGCTCGACCAGCGCGGCGTTCTGCTGCGTCACCGCGTCAAGCCGCGCCACGGCTTCGTTGACCTGGCCAATGCCCGCCGACTGCTCGCGCGTGGCGATGCTGATCTGGTGCACCAGGCTGCCCACGCGGTCCACGGCCGTGACCATGCCCTGGATGGTGTCGCCGGCCTGGGCCATGCGCACATTGCCGTCGTTGATGCCTTCGACGGTGCTGTTGATCAGCGTGCCGATTTCCTTGGCCGAAGCCGCGCTGCGCTGGGCCAATGCCCGCACTTCGCCGGCCACCACCGCAAAGCCACGGCCCTGCTCGCCCGCGCGCGCGGCTTCGACCGCCGCGTTGAGCGCCAGCAGATTGGTCTGGAAGGCAATGCTTTCAATCACGCCAATGATTTCGCGCATGCGCGTCGAAGAGCCGCGAATGCGCTCCATGGCTGCGCCGACTTCCTGGATGGCCGCGCCGCTGCGGCTGGCCACCTGGGTGCTCTGCTCGCTTTCACCGGCCATGCGCTGCGCGGTCTCGGCGGTCTGGCTCACGGTGCCCGACAGCTCCTCCATCGACGCCGCGGTCTGCTGCAGACTCGTGGCCTGCGATTCGGTGCGGTTGGCAAGGTCGGCGCTGCCCTGGGCAATTTCCTGCGAAGTCTGGGCAAAGCTCTGCACATCGTGCAGCAGATCGCCGAGCACGGCGCGCAGATTGATCTGGATCTGCTGCATGCGCCGCAGCAGGTTGCCCATTTCGCCCGCGTAGCGGTTGTCAGGGGCGGTCATGAGGTTGCAGCCCGCAAGGTCGGAGGCAAACTGCCCCGCGGCTTCGAGGCCCGAGGCACAGCGCGATTGAAAACGCCACAGCACCCAGGCCGAGCCCAGCGCCAGCACCAGCAGGCGCGTGCCCCAGGCCAGCGGCCCGGACCAGCCGAGAACATCGGGCAGCAGCGTCAGCAAGGCCACGACGGCCAGCATCAGCGCCATGCGCGCCGTGAGCCCCAGGTCATGCCACAGACCCGCAATGGAGCGCCAGCCCAGGTAGCGCACCTCGCCGCCGCGCAGGCGCAGCGTCGCCTGACCCGCGGCCTCCTCGGCGCGCATGCGCGCATACAGCGCCTCGGCTTCGCGCACTTCGTTGGCCCCAGGCTTGCTGCGCACCGACATATAGCCGTTGGGCTTGCCGTTCTGCATGATAGGCGTGACGTTGGCGCGCACCCAGTAGTGATCGCCGTTCTTGCGGCGGTTCTTGACCAGGCCGGTCCAGGGATAGCCATGGGCGATGGTGCGCCACATGTCCTTGAAAGCCGCGGCCGGCATGTCGGGGTGGCGCACCAGGTTGTGCGGCTGGCCCATCAGTTCTTCATAGGAATAACCGCTGACGCGCACGAAAGCGGCGTTGCAATGGGTGATTTCGCCCTTGGTATTGGTGGTAGACACCAGAAGCTCACCGTCAGAAAAATCATGGTTGTTTTGGCTGACGGGCAAATTGACACGCATGCGCAGTACTCCTCGGGATGACTTGTTTTATGTGTTGTACAGGCACGACCTGGCCGCGCCCAGCCCCTCTCGAGGGTCTAACCCACGATCATCGCATAGCGCGCCCGGCTTTCCCCGGCTAGAACAGCGACGCAGTAAAAGGGTCGGCTTCCGGGCGCGTGCGCCGGGCCGGACCTTTGAGCGGAGCGGCCTGCTCGCCCGCCTTGACCAGCGCGCCCACGCGCACGCCCAGCAGCCGCAGGCGCTGGCTCAGCGGCACGCGCTTGAGGCATTGGCCGGCCGCGCGGCGAATCGCCGCGGCATCGGCAATCGGCAGCTCCAGCGTCATGTCGCGCGTCGCGGTCTTGAAGTCGGCGTAGCGCAGCTTGATGCCTATGGTGCGGCCCGAATAGCCTTTGCGCTGCAGGTCGGCAGCGACCTGTTCGCACAGCGCGGTGAAGACCTGGGCGAGTTCCGCGCGGTCTTCGCGCGCATGCAGATCGCGCTCGAACGTGGTCTCGCGGCTCATGCTCACGGGCTCGCTTTCGGTGACCACGGGGCGGTCGTCGCGGCCCCAGGCGGCTTCGTGCAGCCAGGCGCCATAAGCCTTGCCGAAATGCTGCAGCAGCCAGGCGCGCGGGCGCGCCGCGAGATCGGCGATGGTCTCTATGCCCAGTGCCTGCAGCTTGGCCTCGGACTTGGGGCCTATGCCGTTGATCTTGCGACAGGCCAGCGGCCAGATAAGCGCCTGCAGGTCTTCGGCCTGGACAATGGAAATGCCCTGGGGCTTGTTGAATTCGCTGGCCATCTTGGCCAGCAGCTTGTTGGGCGCGACGCCGATCGAGCAGCTCAGCCCCGTGGCATCGGCGATCGCGCCCTGCATCAGCTTGGCCAGCGAACGCCCGCCCTGGCGCTGGCCGCCGGGCACATCGGTGAAGTCGATGTAGACCTCGTCGACGCCGCGGTCCTCCATCAGCGGCGCCATCGACAGCACGATCTCCTTGAACCAGCGCGAATAGCGCCGGTATTCGGCGAAGTCCACGGGCAGCAGGATGGCCTGCGGGCACAGGCGCGCGGCCTTCATCAGGCCCATGGCCGAGCCTATGCCGAACTGGCGCGCCGCATAGGTGGCGGTGGTGATCACGCCGCGGCCGGTGTAGTCCTTGAGCAGCGGAAACTCCTCGACCGGAATGGACGACAGCGGCTGGCCGGCATAGCGCTGCAGCAACGCGTTGTCGGGCGCGCGCCGGCCGCCGCCTATCACCAGCGGCAGGCCCCTGAGCTGCGGGTAGCGCAGCAGTTCGACGGAAGCGTAGAACGCATCCATGTCGAGATGGGCAATGCGGCGCGGCAGGGGCGTTTCGGCAGTCACCCAGGGATTGTGCGGGCAGCGGCGCGGGCGCGCCGGCAGGCCATCAATACTCCAGCGTGACCATGACCAATCCGCAAAGCATCAGCAGCATGCCGATCTTTTCCGGCCAGCTCAGCGGCTCGCGCAGCACGCGGCGCGAGACCAGGTAGCTGAACACCACTTCGACCATGCCCAGCGTGCGCACCTGGGCCGCGCCCTGCATCGCATAGGCGCTGAACCAGGCGAGCGACGCGGCCGCCCCCATGCTGCCCGCGACCAGCGACACGCGCCAGGCGCGCCACACGGGCGCAATGCCGCCGGGATGGCGCCAGGCGACCCAGGCGCCCAGCACCAGCGACTGCAGCGTCTGGGCCAGCGTCACGCCCCAGGCGCCGTTGATCCAGGGCGAGGATTCACCCAGCGCCAGCGCGCCGCCGCGAAAGCCCACCGAGGCAATTGCAAAGCAGGCGCCGCAGGCCAGGCCGTAGAGCGCCGAGCGGCTGAACCAGGCCGACATCGACCAGCGCTTGTCGCGCGCCGGCAGCGACAGCGTGAATACGCCTATGGTGGCGATGACCATGGCGACCACGGCCAGCGTCGTCGGCAGTTCGTGCAGGAACACGCTGGCAAACAAGGCGACCTGCAGCACTTCGGTCTTGGACAGCGTCACCGCCACCGCGAAGTTGCGCTCCTTCATTGCCAGCAGCAGCATCGCCGTGCCGCCCACCTGGAACAGCGCGCCCAGCGCGATCCAGGCCAGATAGGCCAGGCTGAAATGCGGCAAGGCGCGTGGCGTCAGCAGATAGAGCAGGCCAAGCCACAGCAGCGCGAACGGCAGGCCGTAGAGAAAGCGCACCAGCGTCGCGGGCAGAGTGCCTATGGCCTGGGTCAGCGAGCGCTGGGCCGCGTTGCGCGCGGTCTGGGCCAGGGCCGCGAACAGCACCATGGGAACCCAGAGCCAGGAGAAATCGATCAGAGAGGAGGACATGCGGCGGACCAGAAGATGGGGCCGAATGCCCCTGCGCCGAGCATAGCGCCCGCCGCCGGCGCGCGGCTGCGCTTTTGGCGAGGCGCGCCGCAGCGATCAGCGATTGCTGCGACGGCGCCGATCAAGCCGCGGGAAAGGGCAAGGGATAGCTGCCCGGCACCAGGATGGAGCGGTCCACCTGGTCGATCTGCGTGCGGCCGCAGAACGCCATGCTGATGTCGAGTTCGCGCTGGATGATCTCCAGCGCGCGCGTCACTCCGGGCTGGCCGTAGGCGCCCAGGCCGTAGAGAAAGCTGCGCCCGATCAGCGTGCCCTGCGCGCCCAGCGCGCGCGCCTTGAGCACGTCCTGGCCGCTGCGAATGCCGCCGTCCAGCCAGACTTCGATGTTCCTGCCCACAGCCTCCACGATCGAGGGCAGCGCCGCAATCGACGAGGGCGCGCCGTCGAGCTGGCGCCCGCCGTGGTTGCTCACGACCAGCGCGTCGGCGCCGCTGTCGACCGCATGGCGCGCGTCTTCCGCATCCATGATGCCCTTGAGAATGATCTTGCCGCCCCAGCGCTTCTTGATCCACTCGACGTCGGCCCAGCTCAGTTGCGGGTCGAACTGCTCGGCGGTCCACGCCGACAGCGACGACAGGTCGGACACGCCTTTCGCATGGCCCACGATGTTGCCGAAAGTGCGCCGCTGCGTGCCCAGCATGCCCAGGCACCAGTGCGGCTTGGTCGCGAGATTGATCAGGTTGCGCAGCGTGGGCCGCGGCGGCGTCGACAGGCCGTTCTTGATGTCCTTGTGGCGCTGGCCCAGGATCTGCAGATCCAGCGTGATCTGCAGCGCCGAGCAGTTGGCGGCCTTGGCGCGATCGATCAGGTTCTCTATGTATTCGCGGTCGCGCATCACATACAGCTGGAACCAGAACGGGTGGCGGTCAGTGGCCTGGGCCACGTCCTCGAGCGAGCAGATGCTCATGGTCGACAGCGTGAACGGAATGCCGAAGGCCTTGGCCGCGCGCGCGCCCAGGATCTCGCCGTCGGCATGCTGCATGCCCGTGAGCCCCGTGGGCGCGATCGCCACCGGCATGGCCACGTCCTGGCCCAGCATGGTGCTGCGCGTGCTGCGGCCGCTGAGGTTCACGGCGACGCGCTGGCGCAGCAGGATGCGCCGGAAGTCGTCTTCGTTGGCGTGGTAGGTGCCCTGGGTGTACGAGCCTGAATCCGCATAGTCGTAGAACATGCGCGGCACGCGGCGCTGGGCCACGGCGCGCAGGTCTTCTATGCAGGTGATTTTGGAAAGATCGGATGCCACTGTGCCCCCTTTTTTAATCAGGCTGCATCGTAATGCGCGGCGCCGCCGCCGTGGGGGCTGGGGTGCTGAAAGGATTTCTGGGGACGTGAAATTTTCTCCGCCGCCAGCTTCGTATTGAGCCCATCGCGGCATGAGCGGCCCGTGCTCGAACAAAGGACGGGACTGTTGTTTGCGGCGGCCGTTGTTTGCGGCGGCCGTTCACCCTTCGACAAGCTCAGGGCGAACGGGGAAGGGCCACAAGCTCAGGGCCAACGGGGAAGGGCCACAAGCTCAGGGCGAACGGGGAAGGCCCACAAGCTCAGGGCCAACGGGGAGGCCTGTTGGGCGCAATGTCTGCAGCCCGTTCGTGGTGAGCCCGTCGAACCATGAACGGCCCGCCCTCAGCCAGACCTACCGCACCCCGGCCCCGCGCACCTCGAATGCCACGCTGTCGAGCACCACCCCCTTGGCATCGCGCAACTCCATGCGGTGGCGCCCCGGCCACGGCAGCCAGGCCCAGTGCGCGCCGCGCGCGACCTCCTTGCCGTCGAGCCACCAGCGCAGCGCGCGCGCGTCGCCGGCCGCGAGCCGGGCGGCGAACTGCAGCCGCTGTCGATCGGGCGGAATGTCGGGGTCGAGCGCGATGATGGTGCCGGGCGCGGGCCGCGCGATCCGGCCTTGCGCTACGGCCGTCAGCGAGGGGGCAGCGCCCTGCTCCAGCGCAAACAGCGCCTGCTGCGTTCCCGGCAGAAACCATTCGCTGCGCGCCGCGGCCAGCGGCTCGCCCGTCGCCGGGTCGGGGCCGTAGCGCACAGCAGCGCGCAGCAGCGCGGGCTGATTGGCAGAAGCAACCGGAGGCGGGGGCGCGCGGCTCGAACGCTGCGCATGCAGCAGCCCCATCAGCTCGGCCCAGATGGGCGCGGCGCCGCTGCTGCCGCTGACGCCATGCATGGCTTCGCCGCCCGCGTTGCCGACCCAGACGCCCACGGTGTAATGCTGCGACCAGCCCACGGCCCAGTTGTCGCGCATGTCCTTGCTGGTGCCGGTCTTCACCGCCGTCCAGAAGCGCGTGGCCAGCACGCTGTCGGTGCCGAACGTGGGCGCGCGCGCGTTGCCGTCGGAAAGTATGTCGCCAATGATGAACGCCGCACGCGCATCGAGCGCGCTGCTGCAGGCCGGCGCGGGCCGTGGCGCTGCCGGCAGCGTCGCCTCGGCCACGGGCCGCCAGCAGCCGCCGTTGGCCAGCGCGCGATAGGCATTGGTCAGCTGCAGCAGCGGCACTTCGGCGCTGCCCAGCGCCAGGCTGTAGCCGTAGTAGCTGCCGCTTTCGCGCAGCGGCATGCCCAGCGCGCCCATCTGGGCAAAGAACGCGTCGGGCGAGACCATGGCCAGCGTGCGCACCGCCGGCACGTTGAGCGAGGCCGCGAGCGCCGTGCGCACCGAGACCCAGCCCTTGAAGCGCCGGTCGTAGTTCTGCGGAATGTAGAGGCCGCCGGCCGTCGGAATGTGGGCCGAGGAGTCCTCGATCAGCGAGGCCGCCGTGAGCCGGCGCTCGGCCAGCGCCTGGCCATAGAGAAACGGCTTGAGCGTGGAGCCGGGCTGGCGCAGCGCGAGCACGCCGTCGACTTCGCCCGCCTGGCTCAGCGCGCCAGATGAACCCACCCAGGCCAGCACTTCGCCGCTGGCGTTGTCGAGCACCAGCACCGCGCCGTCCTCGACATTGCGGCCCTGGAGCTCGCGCAGATGCTGCTGCAGGCTGCGCATCGCCTGGCGCTGCAGCGGCGCGCTGAGCGTGCTGCGCAGGCGCGCGGGCAGCTCCTGGCCGGCGTCGGTTCGTCCCGAGCTTGGCGAAGATTGGACGGCCTGCGCGAGCACGCGCCGCGCGAAATGCGGCGCCACGCCTTCGGCCGCGGGCCATTGGCGCTGCTGCAGGCTGCTTTCGGTGAACAGCTGCAGCGCCGCGCAATCGATCTTGCGCGCCTGCAGCTTTTCGAGCAGATCGCAGGCGCGCTGGGCGACACGCTGCGGCGCGGCATTGGGCGCGCGCACCAGCACCGCGGCAACGGCGGCTTCGCGCGCGTCCAGCCCATGGGCGGCCTTGCCGAACAGCGTGCGCGCCAGCGCGTCTATGCCCACCAGCTCGCCGCGAAACGGCACCATGTTCAGATAGGCCTCGAGAATCTGGTCCTTGCGCCAGCGGCGGTCAAGCACCTGCGCGGCCACGGTCTGGCCCACCTTCTGCACCAGGGTGCGCCCGCCCGGGCCGCGGCGCCAGTCGCCGTCGACCAGGCCCGCGAGCTGCATCGTGATGGTGCTTGCGCCGCGCGTGCGCTGGTGCCACAGCCGGCCCCAGGCGGCCGACGACACCGCCGACCAGTCGACGCCGCTGTGTTCGTAGAAGCGCTGGTCCTCGCTGAGCACCAGCGCGTTGCGCAGCGCCGGCGAAACATCCTGCAGCGCGATCCATTCGCCGCGGCGCACGCTGGCGTCGGTGCGCAGCCGCTGCAGCACTTCGCCCTCGCGCGACAGCACCAGCGTCTCGGAGGGGCGGTGGGCGGCGCGCACTTCGTCATAACTGGGAACGGCCCAGGCCGCGGGGGCGGCCATGCACGCCAGGCACCACAATGCCGCCGCGCGCCACGCGCGCTTGAGCTGCTCCATGGCCTCAGCCCAGCGTCAGCACGACAGGCTGGTGGTCCGATGCCTGGGTGTGGCCATCGGTCTGCCAGTCGCGCACGCGCGACTGCAGGCTGTCGCTGACCAGCATGAAGTCGCAGGCCACGGGCTCGGGCCCGTAGCGCCGATCGAACAGTTTGAACGTAGGCGGCTGGGGGTCGTCGGCGTGCAGCAGCCGCCAGCTGTCATGCCACTGGCCGGGCTGCAGTGCGCCCTCCTCGCCCGTCGCCCAGCGCGCCGTGAGCGCCGCGTACTCGGCCTCCTGCGGCTCGAAGTTGAAGTCGCCGCACAGCACCGCCTGGTGCGTATGCGACTTGGTCTGGAACGGCGAGCCGTCACGGCAGTCCTGCGGCGGCGCATCGGCAACGCTGCAGGCCGCGAGGTGCAGGCCGCGCAGCGCCAGCGCCTGGGCCATGCGCTGGGCCTTGGAGTAGTACTCGAGGTGGGTGGTCATCACGCGCACCGCGCCCAGGCGCGCGTCCATCACCGTGACCACGGTGCAGATGCGGGGCATGCTGCGCACGCCGGCATCGGCCGGGTACGGCAGCGGATAGTGCTGCACCTGCAGCGCCGGCAGACGCGTGGCGATCAAATTGCCGAAGCGCTGGCGGCCGGTGGTCGTGAACTCATCGACGGCCGCGCCGAAGAACAGCTGCCAGCCGGGCAGCAGCTTCTGCAGCTGCGCGAGCTGGTCGCCGGGAGCGCCCTGCAGGCCCGGATAGTTGACCGCGATTTCCTGCAGGCACAGGACATCGGCGTCGGCAAGAGAACGCGCGCGTTCGATGATGCGCTGCGGGCTGACCAGGCCGTCGAGGCCACAGCACCATTGGGTGTTCCAGCTGAGGATTTTCATGCAAGCATTACACCCCAAGGCGGCAGCGGTCCAAGCCAGCAAATGCCGTCTGTGCGTCCCGGTCCCGGCGCTACTTGATGCCCGCGCGCATGAAGCTCTGCACGAACTGGCGCTGGAACAGCAGGAAGGCAATCAGCAGCGGCGCCGAGGTCATCAGCGTCGCGGCGGTGATCGTCGACCATTCGACGCCCTGCTCCACCGACGAGAACACCTGCAGGCCCACGGTGAGCGGCCGCGACTCCACGCTGTTGGTGATGATCAGCGGCCACAGGAAGTTGTTCCAGTGAAAGCTCACCGAGACCAGCGCGAACGCGGTGTAGACCGGCTTGGCCAGGGGCACATAGACGCGCCACAGCGTCTGCAGCGCGCTTGCGCCCTCGACGCGCGCGGCTTCGTCGAGCTCCCTGGGAATGCCCATGAAGGTCTGGCGCAGCAGGAAGATCGCGAACGCCGAGGCGAAGTACGGCAGGCCTATGGCCAGCAGGCTGTCGACCAGGCCCAGCTTCGCCATGGTCTGGTAGTTCTCCACCAGCAGGATGTCGGGCATGATCATCAGCTGCACCAGCACCAGCGCGAACGCCACGTTCTTGCCGCGGAACTCGTAGCGCGCAAATGCATAGGCGGCCAGCGTGCTGAGCACCAGCTGCGCGGCCAGGATCATGCCCACCAGCAGCGTGGTGTTGAGGAAGTAGCGTGCAAACGGCGCGGCCTGCCAGGCATGGCGGAAGTTCTCCAGCGTCCAGGGCGCGGCGAGATCGAAGCGCGTGGAGAACTCCGCGGGGTGAAACGCCGTCCAGACCGCGTAGACCAGCGGCAGTATCCACAGCAGCGCCAGCACCCAGGCGGCAAGCGTGTCCAGCCACGAGACCGTGTACAGCGCCGGGCCCTGGCGCGGCGAATCCTTGACTGCGCTCATTTGTAATGCACCCGCTTGTCCAACACGAAAAACTGGAACAGCGCGACGCTGGCCAGCACCACCACCAGCACCACGGTGATTGCCGCCGCATAGCCCGCGTCCCAGAACTTGAAGCCGACTTCGTAGAGGTGGTAGAGCAGCAGGCTGGTCGCGTTGTCGGGGCCGCCGCGCGTCAGGATGAACACATGGTCGACCAGCCGGAACGCATTCACCACGGCGTTGACCAGCACGAACAGCGTGGTCGGCATCAGCAGCGGCCACTGCACGCGCCGGAAGTAATACCAGCGCGACGCGCCTTCTATCGCGGCCGCTTCCTTGAGGCTGGGGTTGAGCGTCTGCAGCGCCGCGAGGTAGAAGATCATGAAGAAGCCGGCTTCCTTCCAGATCGCGACCAGCGTGATGCAGGCCAGCGCGGTCGAAGGATCACCCAGCCAGTTGTGCGACGGCAGGCCCAGCGCGCCCGTGATCTGCTCGAGCAGGCCGTATTGCGGCGTGTAGAAGAACAGCCAGATATTGGCCACGGCAATCATGGGCAGCACCGTGGGCGTGAAATACGCCATGCGCAGGAATGCGCGGCCGTGCATGCGCTCGTTGACCCACAGCGCCATCGCCAGCGCCAGGCCTATCGACAGCGGAATGGTCGCGCCCGCAAACCACAGGTTGTTGCGCACCGCCTGCCAGAACACCGGGTCATCGACCATCACCTGGTAGTTCTCCAGCCCCACCCAGTGGCCCGGCCGGCTGCCGCGCGGCGTCGAGAAGAAGCTGTCGATCAGCGTCGCCAGCGCGGGCCAGTGCGTGAACGCCACCAGCAGCGCCAGCGCCGGCAGCAGCAAGAGCCAGGCATGCAGTGCATGCTGGCTGACTGCAGCACGCGGCGCGGCGAAGTTCGTGCCCGCGGCCATGGTCTTACTGGTAGCTGCGCAGCAGGCGGTCGGCTTCGCGCTGCGCGTCCTTGAGCGCCTGGGCCGAGGTCTTGCTGCCGTTGAGCGCGGCCTGCACGGCGTCGTTGAGCAGCTTGGTCACGCGCTGGTTGTCATGCGTGGAGAACTCGGCCACCGACACCGGCAGCTGGTCACGCGCGACCAGAGCCTGCGGAAAGTCCTGTCCGTATTTCTTCAGCACCGGCGTGTCGTAGGCCGCGGGCGATACCGCCACATAGCCGGTGTCCATGCTCCACTGCGCGGCGCGCTCGGGCTGGGTGACCCATTTGATGAACTCGAACGCGGCCTGCTGCTGCGCCGGCGTCGACTTCTTGAAGATGTAGAAATTGCCGCCGCCCGTGGGCGAGCCCTTGCGCACATTGCCCGCGATCTGGCCCACGCCGAAGTCGAACTTGGCATTGGCCTTGAGGTTGGTCAGATTGCCGGTCGTGGTGACGATGATTGCCGCCTTCTGCTCGATGAAGTCCTTGGGCGTAGTGCCCCACTCGACCACGCCGCTGGGGTGCACGCCGCTGCGCGCCAGATTGACCCAGTAGTCCAGCGCCTCGATGACCTTGGGATTGTCGAGCGTCACCTTGGTGCCGGTGTCGTTGGCCAGCAGCACGCCGTTGGGCGTGGTCAGCGTCTGCAGCATCCAGTAGCCAAAGCCCGTCGATGGAATCTGTATGCCGTACTGCACCACCTTGCCGCTGGCGTCCTTGCGCGTGAGCTTTTGCGCCGCCTCGCTCAGTTCCTTCCAGGTCTGGGGCGCGCGGTTCGGGTCCAGCCCGGCCTGCTTGAACAAATCCTTGTTGTAGTACATCACCACGGTGGAGCGCTGGAACGGCACGCCCCAGGTCTTGCCGCCGGTCTGGCTGTTGGCCATGAAGGCCGGGTAGAAGCTCTTGAGCCAGGCCTGGTCGTCGGCGGTCTTGACGAACTGGTCTATGGGGGCGATCGCGTCTTCGTCGATCAGCGTGAACATGTCGGTCGACAGCAGCACCGAGGTTGCGGGCGGCTTGCCCGACTTGTGCGCGGTCAGCGCCTTGACGATGGTTTCCTGGTAGGTGCCGGCGTAGATCGGCGTCACCTTGATGTTCGGGTTGGCCTTCATGAAATCGGCGGCAAAGCCGTCTATGGTCTTGGCAATCGCGCCGCCCACGGCCACGGGATAGTAGAACGGCACTTCGACCTGTGCCTGGGCCAGGGCCTGGCCGGACATGCCGATGGTGCCCATTGCGCCGGCGACGGCCAGGGTCTGGAGGAAGGTCTTGCGCTGCATGAAAGCTCCTGAAAGAAATGCAATGAATGACGGGCGCTGCCGCGGCAAGGCCCGAAAACCGGAAGGCGAAAATCAGCCGGCGCGCGCGCCCAGGCGCAGGCCGTCGGCGCCGAAGAAATGGGTGTCGTGGTCCTGCCAGGCCAGGCGCACCTGCGCGCCCGTGGGCACCTGCTGCGGGCCGGGAGCGCGCACCGTGAGCACTTCGCTGCCCACCTGGCAGCGCAGCACCAGATCGGCGCCCAGATATTCCTGGCCCACCACCTGGGCGTCTATGCCGCGCTGGCCGTCGGCGACCACGGCAATGGCTTCGGGGCGCAGCCCCATGCAGCGCGCGCTGCCGCCGCCCACGCCCACGTCGCTGCCAGCGATGCGGCCATGCTCGAGCGCGATCAGATTCATTGCGGGCGTGCCGATGAAGCGCGCGGCAAAGCGGCTTGCCGGGCGGGCATACATTTCGCGCGGCGTCGCGCATTGCTCCACGCTGCCCTGGTGCAGCAGCACCACCTGGTCGGCCATGCTCATGGCTTCGGCCTGGTCATGGGTCACATAGACCACCGTGAGGCCCAGGCGCTGCTGCAGTTCGCGCAGCTCGCTGCGCATTTCCTGGCGCAGCTGGGCGTCGAGATTGGAAAGGGGTTCGTCCATCAGGCAGACCTTGGCCTGGGCGACCAGCGCGCGCCCCAGCGCCACGCGCTGCTGCTGTCCGCCGGACAGCTGGGCGGGCCGGCGATCGAGCAGGGCCGTGAGGCCCAGCAGCTCGGCGGTCTCGGCCAGGCGCTTGGCGGACTCGGCCGCAGCCACCTTGCGCACCGACAGGCCGAAGCCTATGTTCTGCGCCACCGTGAGGTGGGGAAACAGCGCATAGTTCTGGAACACCATGGCGATGCCGCGCTCGGCGGGAGGCAGGTGGCCGACTTCGCGGCCATCGATGCGCACACTGCCCGCGGTCGCGGTTTCCAGCCCCGCAATGATGCGCAGCGTGGTCGACTTGCCACAGCCCGAAGGCCCGAGAAGTACGCAGAAAGTTGCCGGTTCAATGCGCAAGTGCAGCGCGCGCAGCGCCGTTGTTGCACCCCAGGACTTTGCGACACCATCGAGTTCTATCAAGGACATGAGTGCCTAGTCTAGGCAAGTCATGTGACGGATGCGTGTCAATTTTCTAGGTGCTTGCCCTGAAGCCACGACAGTCCTGTGACGGACATCTTTATACCGCCGTGCCCGCCGGCCCGGGCGCTGCGTGCAAAGATGACGATGGTCGCAGAACCAGCTATTCATGACGCTCGAAGCCAACGCAACTGCCGCGCCCCTGCAAGGGGGGCAGCGAGCAAGCGCCGCCGCGCAGCGAGGCTGCCGTCCCCCTCCACCGCAGGTTGAGAGGGGGAAGCCGCGTCAGCGGCTCAGGGGGTGACCTTTACGGCCCCGTTTGGCGCCTCGCCGAACATCTCGGGCGCGTACAGCGCCTCGACGCGCGTGGGCGGCAGCGCGAACTCGCCGACATTGCTCACGCGCACGCGGTAGCGCAGCTTGATGCTGCCGCGCGGCAGCCACTCGTAGTAGCCGCGCCACGACGAGAAGCTGCGCTCCTCGAACGTGGGCTGGCTGCCTTGGTCGCCGCTGTCGGTCGCGCCCTGCTGCTGGGCGATCTCGGAGTCGCGCCCCAGGCCGCTGCCCAGGATGGTCGCGCCCGCGGGAATCGGATCGGTGATAGCGACCCAGCCCATGTCGGCCGTCGAGGTGACGTCAAGCGTCACATCGAGCACCTCGCCGCGCTGGTAGCTGCCCGCGGGCAGCTGCGACGGCGTGACGCGGGTGACGGTCTTGCGCACCGTGTAGCCCGCGCTGAACGGCTTGCTCAGCGGCACCGCCGCCACCGATTGCAGGCTCAGCCAGGGCTTGCCCGCGCCTTCGTGCGTGACCGTGAGCGGGCCCGGCGCCCAGGGCAGGAACAGGCCGTTGGCGCCCGCGGCGGCGACCGGCGCGCCCACGGGGCTGGCGCCCAGAGGAACGCCCGGCACAGCACCGGGCGACGCCGCCATGCCGCGCCATTCCTTGACCACGCTTTGCGTGCCCAGCTGGGCCAGCGTGCGGCCCGCGACCGGCGTGCTTTCGCGCTCGCGCGAGAACGCCTGCAGCGCCAGCACGCCCCACAGGTTGGCCGTGGTCGTGGTCCAGGCGCCGCCGCGCTGGCGCGCGATCAGTCCCTGGGCCAGGCGCGGCACGTCGTCCTTCCACTCGGGCAGCGACAGCGCCGTGAGCAGCAGGCGCGCGGCATTGCTGTCGCCGCCCTGCATCTGCCACCACCAGTTGTCGTCCTTCTCGGTGCTGAACACCACCTGGCTGCCCTGGAACGACAGCCGGCTTTGCAGCAGCTGCTTGGCTTCCTGCAGACGCGTATCGCGCTGCGCGGCTTCGGGCATGCGCTGCAGGATCTGCACCCAGTCCAGCAGCGCGTGCGTGGGCCATTGCGTGGGCGCGACGCGAATGCTTTCCAGCATGCGCGGCACGGCGCGGCCGTTGCGCGACAGCGCCTCGATCGCCGCGAGCTTGCGCAGCTCCAGCGCCAGCGCCTGGTCGTTGCGCGGATTGTTCAGCGGGCGTTCGAGCCGGCCTTCGACAAACGCGATCAGCGCGCTTTCCATCTGCGCGCGCAGCGCTTCGGGCAGGGCCAGGCGCGGGTCCTGGCGCGCGGCCTCGTGGCTGGCGGCCAGCAGATAGGCGGTCAGCGTGTCGCTGCCGCGGTGCGGAGCACCGGCGCGCGGCGGGAAATACGACGCCAGCCCGTTCTCGTCGAGATAGCTGGGCATCTTGGCAATCACCTGCTGCCACTGGGCGGCGTCGCCCAGGCCCAGCGCGCGGCTGCTGATCTGCTCCAGGCAGGTGTAGGCGTAGCGCAGCCACCAGTCGCGCACGCCGGTCATGCCGTCGGCCAGCTTGGGCGCGAGCGCCAGGCGCAGTCCGCCGCGGCCCGGCAGGGCGTCCGCCGGCGGCGACACCGGCAGCTGCCATGAGCCATCGATCTGCACCAGCGTCGCCTGCTGCACCGTGAGCGGCACGGCGGCCTCGATGCGCTGGCGCGTGCGAATCGCGTCGCGCGCCGGCGGCGCGCCCGGCGTCACGTCCTGGGCGTCGATTTCCCAGTCCAGGCCCGCGGCCAGGTTCTCGAGCGCGCTGCTGCCCGCGGCGTTGACCGGCACCGTGACCTCCCACGCGACTTCCTGAGAAGCGCCCGCGGCCAGCGCGATGCGCTGCGCGGCCAGTGTGAGCGGCGCGGCGCGCGGCTGCACCTGGACCTGCATGGTGCGCTGGGTGGTGTTGCGCAGCGTGACCTGGGCGCGGAAGCGGTCGCCTTCGCGCACCAGCGGCGGCAGGCCGCTGATGATCTGCAGGTCCTGCGTGCTGCGGATCTTGGTGCGCCCCGTGCCGAACAGCTGCACGCCCGCATCGGCGACGGCAACGATCTCGAACGTGGTCAGCGAATCATTGAGCGGCACCGTGACGCGCGCCTGGCCCTTGGCGTCGAGCACCACGCCAGGCTGCCACAGCAGCACGCTGTCGAACAGCTCGCGCCGCGGACTGCGCCCGCCGCCGCCGCCCGCGGCAACGGCCTTGCGCCCATAGTGGCGCCGACCTATCACTTCCATCTGCGCGGTCGCGGTCTGCACGCCCCAGGCGCGGCGCGGCAGCATCGCGTCCAGCAGGTTCCAGCTGCCATTGGGCATGAGTTCGAGCAGCGCCTGATCGACCGCGGCAAGCGCAACTTCGGCCCCGGCCGCCGGTTGCCCATTGGGCAGCTTGGCGCTGATCGTGACCTGGGCCGTGCCGCGCACCGGATAGGTTTCGCGGTCGGCGCTGACCTGCACCGCGAGCCGGTTCGCCGCGGCGTCGACCTTGATCTCGGCCATGCCCAGACGGAACGCGGGGCGGCTCAGATCGACCAGGGCCGTAGGCGCCACATATTCGCGGCCTTCGTGCCAGAACGCATTCCACCAGGCACGCGGCGCCTGGTAGCCCCAGGTGAAGAAGCTGTACCAGGGCACTTCACGCAACCGCCCGCGCAGCGCCAGCACGCTCACGTAGACGTTGGGCCCCCAGCTTTCCTCGATCTTCAATTCGACCGTCGGGTTCTGGCCTTCGAGCTGCACCACGCGCGTGCTCAAAATGCCTTCGCGCTCGACGGCCACCAGCGCGGTCGCGTAGCGGAACGGCATGCGCACCTGCAGGCGCGCGGTCTCGCCGGGCTGGTAGCTGCGCTGCTCGCTCAGCAGTTCCATGCGGTCATGGTCTTCGCCGCCGAACCACAGCTCGCCCTGGCGCGTGACCCAGACCGAAGTCGCAGCCTGGACTTCGTTGCCCGCGCTGTCGCTGGCCGTGGCCACGAGTTCGACTTCGCCCGCCTGGGCGATCTTTGCCGTGCAGTGCAGCCGGCCCTGGGCGTCGCTCTTGCCCGAACACATCGTGCCCAGGTCCTTGAGCGTGGTCTGGTTGTCGTAGCTGTAGAAGCCGCCGACCAGCCGCTTGCGGCTGCTGGTGGTGATGCGCGCCAGCGCCTGCACCTTGAGCGCCACGCCCGCCTGGGGCTTGCCGTCCAGGCCCAGCGCCAGCGCCGAGAACTGCATTTCGCGCTCGGTCGAGACCCAGTTCTCGGCCTGTATGCCCGCGACCACGGCCGCGGGCCACAGCGTCTGCGTGCTGCGCAGCGTCTGCACTTCGCCGCTGGGGTCGGCATAGGTCGCTTCGACCAGCAGTTCGCGCGCCTGGTTGCCGCGCGGCAGCGACTGCAGCTCGACCTGGCCCGCGCCCTGGCGATTGAGCACCAGCGGCAGCGCGTCGGCAACCACCTTGGTGTCCTGCGCCGCGCTGGCCTCCTCGTCGTCGCTTTGCGCGTTGTCTGCGGCCGCGCGCGGCGGGCCGAAGTGGAAGTCGTCATAGCCCGCGAAATCCAGCGACTTCGCGCGCACCATGGCCGAGACCCGCACCGGCAGGCCGTCGGCCGGCCCGCCCGAAAGGTAGTTGAGCTGCACTTGCACCGGCAGCTTCTCGGCGCGCACCAGCGGCTTGGCGTTGACCGGGCCGACCCGGCCTTCGAACACCGGCAGGCGGAACTCCTCGACGCGGAACGACCCGCTGGTCAGCGCGCGAAACTTGGCTCCATCCTGCGGCTCGCGCAGCTCGACCTGGTATTCGCCGAGCTTGGCGCCCGCGGGCACGGGAAAGCGGCTTTCGGCGCTCAAGCCCCCGCTGCCGGTCTCGCGCCAGACCAGGGGCTGGCGAAAGCTCTGGCCGCTGCCCAGATGGGTGATGCGCAGCTCGCTGGGACGCTGCGGCGGCAGCGCCAGCCCCTGGCCATTCTGCTGGCGCAGGAAGTGCTTCATGGCCAGGGTTTCGCCGGCGCGCAGCAGCGTGCGGTCGAACACCGTGTGCGCGAGCATGTCGGCCTTCTCGCTGGAGCTGGTCGGCACATTAAAGCGCCAGGGCTCTATGCCGCGCTGCCAGTCGCTCCAGGCAAACGCCAGCTCGGGGCCGGCCGTGGTCTGGGCGCGCGCGCTGACGAAATAGGCGGCATTGCGGTAGCCGTCGCCGTGGCATTGCGGCGGCTGGGGCGACAGATCGGCAAACTGGGCGATGCCCTGGGCATTGGTCACGGCCGAGGCCAGCACTTCGCCGTTGCAGCTGGACACCTGGACCTTGGCGCCGGCAACGACCTGGCCCTTGTCGAGCGTGGTCACCCAGGCCGCGGAATTCTCGCGGCCCAGCTTGAAATGCACGGCGAGGTTGGTCACCAGCGCCGAGCTGCGCACATACATGCTGCGCTTCTCGCCATAGCGTTCATCGAGCAGCGCCGCGCCCAGCAGCGGCGAGGCGATCTCGACCACATGGAATCCGGGTGTCAAGGGAATGCCCACGACTTCAAACGGCCGCGGATCGCCGGCCTGGGCCGCGGGCAGCGACATGGCCTTGACGTTGGACTGGCCGGCAAGCAGCGACAGCATGCGCGTCTGCACGCTCTGGCGCTGATCGGGGTCTATCACCGGCGGCAGCGCGCCCTGCACGTCGCGCCGCGCCTGGGCACGCGTGACCTGGTCGCGTTCATAGTTCTGCAGCTTGCGCAGCCAGGCAATGATGTCGGCATCGGTGCGCGGCTCGAGCAGGCTGACCTCGCTGCCCGGCTGCAGTTGCTGGCCTTTCAGCGCGGCTTCGACCTTGCGCACCGTCACCGGCAGCAGCGCCGGGCCCTCGGGGCCTTCGGCAAAGCGCTCCACGATGCCGAACGGAGAAGCCGCGAACTTGACCAACGGCGGCATGTCGCCCGTGGCCACCGTGAGCGGAAAGGATGCGGCATTGCGCAGCGTGCGCCCGGCCGCGTCCTTGAAGTCCTTGGGCAGTTGCAGCTGGTAGCTGGTCTGAGCCGCCAGGCCTTCGAAGCGCAAGCCGTCGACCAGCCCCTGAGGGTCGGGGCGCACAGAAGGGTCGTCGCCTTCGTCGATCACCGGCTTGAGCGTCGCGCCGCCGCCCTGCAGGCGTACCGCTTCAGCCAGCGCGCGCGACACGGGCGCGTTGAACGACAGCCGTATCGGCCGTATCGGCAGGCAGGCGGCCTGGGCGTTCTCGCGCTCGCAGCGCATCTCGGCCGAGAACGGTTCACGCACGCTGTACGCGAACTCCTGCGCATTGCGCGTGGCCACGCCGCTGGGCGTGGCGACACCGCTGCCCAGCACCAGACGCAGCTTGGCGCCGGGCGTGAGCGTGCGATTGCAGGCCAGCGTGGCGTACTGCAGCGGCGCGGCCGCGGCCGGCTTGTCCCAGCCGCGCATCTTGAGCAGCGCCTGGCGCTCGTCGCCGTCGATCCAGCGCAGCGGAATGCGCTCGCCCACGCCTTCGAGCGCGCAATAGCCGTTGGCCAGCAGCGTCTCGCGTGCCACCGGGCCGTTGAAGCGCAGCACGAAGAACTGCGACTCGTCGATGGCTTCATAAGTGGGCGGCAGGATGGAAACCGCCTGCGGGCCGCCGGTGCTGAACTGGTAGCGGGTGGTGCCCGACAACACCTGGCCCGTGGGCGACTTCAGGCCGGCGAGCAGCTGCGCCGTGCAGCGCACGCCCGGCGGCAAGGGCTTGGAAAAATCAAACACCCATTCGCGCTCGCTGGTCCAGCGGCCCGTGCCGGCCGCGGCCGAGGCGTCGCTGCATGACAGCTGCAGCGGCGCCGCGGCCTTGGGGTCGCCAAAGCGCACCGCGGCGCTGTCGAACTGCACGCGCACCTGCGCCACCTGCGCAACTTCGCCTTGCGGGTTGAATTGCCCCACGGCCAACGCCAGCGCATTGCCGGCCCACAGCGCCAGCGCGGCGCCTGTCCAATGTTTTATTCCCACGTCTTACCCTCTCGATCCGGCCGGGCCGGTGCTGCCTGGGCCGCTCGATGGCGGCTTTTTGCGGCGTATCGGCCGATCATGGGTGGGCCGGAGCGCTTTGCCAAAAAAAACCCCACAGAAATTGCGGGGCTTTTCGTTCAGTGCAGGACGCTTATTGCGGCTGGTAGCCGCTGTTGCGAATGATGGCCGTCCAGGCCCGCGTATAGGCCTGCTCGCGCTGCGCGAGCTGCTGCGGCGACATATGGCCTACGGTCAGGCCCAGCGCCACCAGTTGTTCATGGACTTGCGGTATCTGCAACACCTTGGCGGTCGCGGCCGAGAAGCGCTCGATGAACGCCGTGGGCGTGCCCTTGGGCGCATAGAAACCGTAGTACGGCATGTCTTCATAACCCTTGACGCCCTGCTCGGCCAGCGTCGGCACATCGGGCATGGACGCCTGGCGCCGGTCGCCCAGCACCGCGATCACGCGCATCTTGCCCGCGCGCTGGTGCTCGATGAAGTCCTGCACCGCGGCAATGCCCGCAGGAATCTGGTTGCCCAGCATGTCGGCCAGCATGGGCGCGCTGCCGCGATACGGCGCGGCCACGAGATCGAGCTGGAAGCGGCTGGACAGCTGCTTGACCAGGAACTCGGGCGTGGACGCGGGCGCGGGAATGCCCACGGCGCTCTTGCCGCCCTGCTGGCGCACCCACTGCACGTATTCGGCAAGGTTCTTTGCCGGCGTCTGGCTGGACACCGCGAGCGCGTTGACGAAGGTGGCAATGCCGGTCACGGGAACGAAGTCCTGGGCCGGGTCGAAACCGGGCTTTCTGACGACCTGGGGCAGGATGGAAATCGTGTGGTCGTGCGTCAGGAACAGCGTGTGGCCGTCGGCCGGCGCCGCCTTGAGCTGCTGGGCCGCGATCTGTCCGCCCGCGCCCGGGCGGTTGTCGACCAGCACCGTGGTGCCCAGTTCATCGCGCAGCTTCTCGGCCAGCAGGCGCGCGATCGCGTCCGTGCCGCCGCCCGGCGGAAAGCCCACGAGAATGCGGATCGGCTGGGGATCGGCCGCATGGGCGCTGGCGCCCCAGGCCACCACGGACGACACCACGGCGGCATGGGACAGAAGTCGGCGACGTGAAAGACGCATGAAGGATCACTCCAGTGGAATCAGAAGAACGCCGGCGCGGCCGCGGCCGCGCGCGGCTGGATTTACGCCAGACGTGCCTTGTGCAGCGCCAGCTGGGCGCGCACCTGGGCCGGCGCCGTGCCGCCCAGCGTGTTGCGCGCATTGAGCGAACCGCGCAGGCTCAGGCACTCGAACACGTCCTGCTCGATCTGCGGGTGAAAGCCCTGCAGCGTCGCCAGCGGCAGCTCGGACAGGTCCACGCCTTCGGTGATCGCGGCCTTGACCGCATGCGCCACGGTCTCGTGCGCGTCGCGGAACGGCAGGCCCTTCTTGACCAGATAATCGGCCAGATCGGTGGCCGTCGCATAGCCCTTGAGCGCCGCGCGCTCCATCGCTTCGGCGTTCACGCCTATGCCGCCTTCCTTGACGCCCGTGGCCGGGTTGAGCTGGCCGCCGACCATTTCGCTGAAGATGCGCAGCGTGTCCTTGAGCGTGTCGACGGTGTCGAACAGCGGCTCCTTGTCTTCCTGGTTGTCCTTGTTGTAGGCCAGGGGCTGGCCCTTCATCAGCGTGATCAGACCCATCAGGTGGCCGACCACGCGGCCGGTCTTGCCGCGCGCCAGTTCGGGCACGTCGGGGTTCTTCTTCTGCGGCATGATCGACGAGCCCGTAGTGAAGCGGTCGGCAATCTTGATGAAGCCGAAGTTCTGGCTCATCCACAGGATCAGCTCTTCGGAGAAGCGGCTGATGTGCACCATGCACAGCGCGGCGGCGGCGCTGAACTCGATCGCGAAGTCGCGGTCGCTCACCGCGTCCAGGCTGTTCTGGCACACGCCTTCCATGCCCAGGCTGCGCGCCACGCGTTCGCGGTCCAGCGGGTAGGTGGTGCCGGCCAGCGCGGCAGAGCCCAGCGGCAGCACGTTGACGCGGCGGCGCACGTCGGCCATGCGCTCGGCGTCGCGCTTGAACATCTCGACATAGGCCAGCAGATGGTGGCCGAAGCTCACGGGCTGGGCCACCTGCAGGTGGGTGAAGCCCGGAAGTATCACTTCGACATGGCGCTCGGCGGTTTCGACCAGCGACTTCTGCAGCTCGCCCAGCAGGCCGCTGATCACGTCGATCTCGCCGCGCAGCCACAGGCGCACGTCGGTCGCGACCTGGTCGTTGCGGCTGCGGCCGGTGTGCAGGCGCTTGCCCGCGTCGCCGACCAATTGCGTCAGGCGCGCTTCGATGTTCAGATGCACGTCTTCGAGATCGAGCTTCCATTCAAAGCCGCCGGCCTCGATCTCGGCCGTGATCTGGGCCATGCCCTTTTCAATGGACGCATGGTCTGCGGCGGAAATGATGCCCTGGGCGGACAGCATTTCCGCATGCGCCAGGCTGCCCATGATGTCGGCTTGCCACAGGCGCTTGTCGAAGAACACGCTCGAGGTGTAGCGCTTGACGAGGTCGCTCATGGGCTCGGAGAACAACGCCGACCATGCCTGGGCCTTGGTATCGAGCTGATTGTGGGAAGGTTGCGTGCTGGAGTTGTTGGACATGGACGGGCAATAATCAGAGGGTTCAGGACAGCCGGAACAACCGGATGCCGCAATGCAAGATATGCAAATTTTATCGACCCCGGCCGGATCCGACGAATCCGGTGCTGTACTAGCCCCCACGGCCGGTGCGGCGCAGCGCGTTCTGGTGTTCGATGCCTGTCATGTCGGCGTGGTGCTGCGGGCCGTGTTGTTCGTGCAGAGCGTGGTCGCGACGGCCGCGCTTTTCGGCGCCGGCAGCGCGCTCGAATGGCTGGCCGGCATGGCGCTGGTCACCAGCGGCACGCTGCCCGCAACGCTGCTGTGGCTGGTCGTTGCCTGCGGCATGAAGCGCCTGCTGCAGCGCCTGCCCCGGCAGGCCCAGGTCCTCGCCGGCATGGGGCTGGGAACGCTGTGCGGCCTCTATGCCTGCGCCATGCTGTGGCTGGTCGATGACGCGCCGGCCTCGTTCTGGCTGGCCAGCGCGGCCTCGGGCGCGCTGCTGTCGGCGCTGCTGGTGACCGCGCTGCAGCTGCGCGCGCGCGCGCGCGCACCGGCCGCGACCACGGCGCGGCTGGCCGAACTGCAGTCGCGCATACGCCCGCATTTCCTGTTCAACACGCTCAACAGCGCCATTGCGCTGGTGCGCGCCGAGCCGGCCCAGGCCGAAGCCTTGCTGGAAGACCTCAGCGACCTGTTCCGCTGCGCGCTGGCCGAACCCCGCGCCAGCACCACGCTGGCCGAGGAAATCGCCTTGGCGCGGCAATATCTCGCCATCGAGCAGGTGCGCTTTGGCGCAAGACTGCGCGCGCACTGGCAACTCGACCCCGCGGCGGGCGGCGCGCGGCTGCCGCCGCTGCTGCTGCAGCCGCTGGTGGAAAATGCGATACGCCACGGTGTGGAGCCCAGCCCCGACGGCGGCAGCCTGGAGTTGACCACGCGGCTGCACCGCGGCCGTGTCGAGATCACCCTCGTCAACAGCCTGCCGCCGGCCTCGGCCCGGTCCACGCCCGGCCATGGCATGGCGCTGCGCAATGTGCGCGAGCGCCTGTCGCTGCTGCACGATCTGCAGGCCGACTTCAGCGCCGGCAGCCACCAGGGCCGCTACCGCGTGCGTATCATCCTGCCGCTGGAGGACGTGGCATGAATCGCCCCTTGCACATTCTGTTGGTCGATGACGAAGCGCTGGCGCGCAGCCGGCTGCGTACGCTGCTGGCGGACGCCGCGCGCAGCGACCCGCCGCTGCCGCCGCTGGTCGTGCATGAAGCCGCGGACAGCGCCCAGGCCTGGGCGCTGCTCGACGCGCCCGATTGCGCGATCGAGCTGCTGCTGCTCGACATCCACATGCCGGGCCAGGACGGGCTGTCTCTGGCCGAACGCCTGCGCGGCCTGGCCCAGCCGCCCGCGCTGGTGTTCGTCACCGCGAACAGCCAGCATGCGGTCGATGCCTTCGAGCTCGATGCGCTCGACTACCTGACCAAGCCCGTGCGCCTCGCGCGACTGCAGCAGATGCTGGCCAAGCTGCTGCGCCAGCGGCTGCCCGCGGCCGCCGCGCAGGAAAGCCCGGGCACGCTGCTGATCCAGGACCGCGGCCGCACCGAACGCGTGCCGCTGGCCGAAGTGGTCTATTTCAAGGCCGAGCTCAAATACGTGACCGTGCGCACGGCCGAACACAGCTACATCCTCGACAGCGCTCTGGGCGAACTCGAAACGCGCCATGCCGCGCAGTTCCTGCGCATACACCGCAACGCGCTGGTCGCGCGCCGCGCGCTGCGCGCGCTGGAAAAGCACCATGACGCCGAGGAAGGCGATGGCTGGGCCGTGCGCCTGGACGGCATAGACGAGCCGCTTGCGGTCTCGCGCCGCCAGCTGCCCGGCGTGCGCGCGGCGCTGCGCGATCAGCCCGAGCCGTCAGTGTGAATGCGCCAGGCCGCTGACCAGCGTCACCAGCACCATGCCCGCAACGAGCCAGGCGATCTGCGCGAAGGTCTCGCGCGCCGTGAGGCGCTTTTGCAGCTGGGGAATCAGATCGGCCAGCGCCACATAGACAAAGCTGCTCGACGCCAGCACGAGGAAATACGGCAGCCAGTCCTGCAGCTGACCGACGAGAAAGTAGCCCGCGATGCCGCCCAGCGCCGTCACCGCGCCCGCCAGCGAAACCTTGACCAGCGCCACGCGCCGGTTGCCGCTGGCATGGCGCAGCACCACCAGATCACCGATATGGTGGGGCACCTCGTGCGCCAGCACCGAGGCCGCGGCGATCAGGCCCAGGCGCATGTCGGCCAGGAACGCCGAGGCAATCAGCACGCCGTCGCCAAAGCAATGCACGCTGTCGCCCGTGAGCACCGCCCAGCCGCCCGTGGCTTTGCCGTGGTCATGGCCATCGTGGCCATGCGCGTGACCATGCCCGTGGCTCGGATGGTTGTCATGCCCATGGCCATGCTCGTGGCCGTGGTGCCAGAGTTCGGCCTTGTCGAGCAGGAAGAAGAAGACCACGCCGATCAGCAGCGTGAGGAACAGGTCGTGCGCGCTGGCCTCGCTCTCGAACGCTTCGGGCAGCAGATGCATGAAAGCCGTCGCCAGCAAGGCCCCCGCAGCCAGGCTCAGCAGGCGCTGGGGCATCATGCCGCCGTTGTTGGAGGACACGCCCACGCGCATGAGCAATGCAGCGACCCACACGCTGCCAATGCCCGCGGCCAAGGTGGCCAAAATGATTGCTGCCAAAGTCATAGCTGTTTTTGCTTTTCTTGATGGGCCACAAAGGCCGATCCCGCTGATTTTCGCAGAAGACGCATGCCGCCGTTGGCGGCAATGCAAAACGGCGGTGGACTATGGCGCTTGTTGCCGTCCTCCCCACGTTCGTCCTGAGCTTGTCGAAGGATGAACGACCGGCCCTCAAGCCATCGTGCAGCCTCGCCGCAGGCATGCCACGCTCCCTGAAACGCCCTTCGACGGCGCCGCCGTGGCAGGCTCAGGGCGAACGGTCATCGGGATTTCGAGCGCGTTGCTCGGAATCCCGCCCGTGCCGAGCCACTTTCAATGCGCCTGGTCCCAGTTGGGCCCCACGCCCACTTCGGCCAGCAGCGGCACCTTCAACTCGGCCACGCCCGCCATCAGGCGCGGAATCTCGCTGCGTATCCAGCCCTCGTCGCCCGCGGGCAGCTCGAACACCAGTTCATCGTGCACCTGCATGATGACCTTGATGTCGGGCTTGTGCGCGTCGAGCTCGGCCTGCACCGCGACCATGGCCATCTTGATCAGGTCGGCGGCCGTGCCCTGCATGGGAGCGTTGATCGCCTGGCGTTCTGCGGCCTTCTTGCGCGGGCCGTTGCCGCCGTTGATGTCGGGCAGGTACAGGCGCCGGCCGAGCACGGTCTCGACATAGCCATGGGCGCGCGCGAACTCCACGGTCTCGTCCATGTAGCGCTTGACGCCGGGATAGCGCTGGAAATAGCGGTCGATATAGGCCGCCGCGGCCTTGGTCTCTATGCCCAGGTTCTTGGCCAGGCCGAAACTGCTCATGCCGTAGATCAGGCCGAAGTTGATCACCTTGGCATAGCGGCGCTGTTCGCTGCTGACCTGGTCGACTTCAACGGCGAACACTTCGGCGGCGGTCGCACGGTGCACGTCGCGGCCGTCCTGGAAGGCCTTGAGCAGCGACTCGTCGCCCGACAGGTGGGCCATGATGCGCAGCTCGATCTGCGAATAGTCGGCGCTGGCGATCACGCGGCCCGCGGGCGCGATGAAGGCCTCGCGCACGCGCCGGCCTTCGGGCGTGCGGATGGGAATGTTCTGCAGGTTGGGGTCGTTGCTCGACAGCCGGCCGGTCACGGCCACGGCCTGGGCGTAATGCGTGTGCACGCGGCCCGTGGCCGGCAGCGCGAGCTGGGCCAGTTTGTCGGTGTAGGTGCCCTTGAGCTTGGACAGGCTGCGGTGCTCCAGCAGCTTGGCCGGCAGCGGGTAATCGGCGGCAAGCTTCTCCAGCACTTCCTCGTCGGTGCTGCGCGCGCCGGTCGCGGTCTTCTTGACCACGGGCATGCCCAGCTTGTCGAAGAAGATCTCGCCCAGCTGCTTGGGGCTGGCCAGGTTGAACGGCTGGCCCGCGATCTCATAGGCTTCGTTTTCGAGCTGCACGATGCGCTGGCCCAGCTCGTTGCTCTGCTTGGCCAGCGTCGCAGCATCGATCAGCACCCCATTGCGCTCTATGCGGAACAGCGCTTCGCTGGTCTGCAGTTCGAGGTCATAGACGGCGCGCAGCGCGGCCTCGGCCTCGAGCTGGGGCCACAGCACGCGGTGCACGTCCAGCGTCTGGTCCGAGTCCTCGCACGAGTAGGCTGCGGCCTTGTCGACCGGCACCTGGGCAAACGGAATCTGGTGCACGCCCTTGCCGCACAGATCTTCGTAGCTCGTACCGCTGCGCCCGGTATGGCGCAGCGCCAGGCTGGACAGCCCGTGCGGACGGTGCACTTCGAGCACATAGCTTTGCAGCATGGTGTCGTGCGCATAGCCCTGCACCTGGATGCCATGGTTGGCAAACACATGGCGGTCGTACTTGACGTGCTGACCGAGCTTGGGCCGCTGGGCATTCTCGAGCCAGGGCTTGAGGCGCGCGAGCACTTCGTCAAACGGCAGCTGCTCGGGCACGTCCAGGCCCGCGTGGCGCAGTGGAATATAGGCCGCGGCGCCGGGCTCGACGCTGAAGCTGATGCCCACGATCTCGGCGCGCATCTCGTCGAGCGAGGTGGTTTCGGTGTCCAGCGCCGTGAGCGGCGCGGCCTCGATCTTCGCCAGCCAGGCATCGAAGCTGGCCCAGGTCAGTATCACGTCGTAGTCGACGCTGCGCTGTTGCGCGGCTTGCGCTTCCTCGGTGGCCTCGGCGGATTCCTGCTGCTCGGCAAACATGTCGCCCGTGTCCTGGTCGGCGCGCGGCTTGGCGGCTTTCGCTTTGGCCTTGGGCTCTTCCGCTGCGGCTTCGGCCTGGTTTTCCAGCGCCATCGCCAGGCCCTTGAAGCCGTACTCGAGGTAGAAGTCGCGCAGCGCCTTGTTCTCGGGCGCGCGCCAGGCCAGGCCGTCGAGCGACGGCAGGCCGACCACTTCCTCGACCAGATCGCAATCGGTCTTGATGGTCACCAGCTGGCGGCCCGTGGGCAGCCATGCGAGGCTGTCCCGCAGGTTCTGGCCGGCCACGCCCTTGATCTCGTCGGCGCGCGCGAGCAAGGCGTCGAGCGAGCCATATTCATTGAGCCACTTGGCCGCGGTCTTGGGGCCGACCTTGGGCACGCCGGGAACGTTGTCCACGGTATCGCCGACCAGCGTCTGGAAATCGACCATCAGCGACGGCGGCACGCCGAACTCGGCGGTGACGCCGGCGACATCGCGCACCTTGCCGTTCATGGTGTCGATGATGGTGATGTGCTCGTCGACCAGCTGGCTCAGATCCTTGTCGCCGCTGGAGACCACCACGCGCACGCCCTGGCGCGATGCGACCTGGGCCAGCGTGCCTATCACGTCGTCGGCCTCGACGCCCTTGATGGCCAGCACGGGCCAGCCGAGCATGCGCACCACGGCATGGATGGGCTCGATCTGCGCGCGCAGGTCGTCGGGCATGGGCGAGCGCTGGGCCTTGTACTCGGGGTACAGCGCGTCACGGAAGGTCGGACCGCTGGTGTCGAAGATGCAGACCGCGTAATCGGCAGGCACTTCCCTCTTGAGGGACTGCAGCATGTTGATCATGCCGCGGATCGCGCCGGTGGCGGGACTCGTCGGGTCGCCGGGCCGGGCCCGCAGATCGGGCATGGCGTGGTAGGCGCGGTACAGATAGCTGGAGCCATCGACCAGCACCAATGTCTTGGAATTGCTCATGCCAGGATTGTGCACGGCGCGGCCCGGCCTGCGCGCTGGATTTCCCCACGGGATCAATTGAACACTGGCTCTACAATCACCCCATGCGCGCCGCCCCACTTCTCCTCCTCCTCAGCCTGGCTGCCAGCCCGTTGCTGGCCCAGAATCCGCCTGGCACTGCCGTCCAGGCCGCTACTGACGCGGCCGAACCGCGTACCGCCCCCCAGGGCGACAAGAACAACCAGCGCGTGGAACGTATCCGCGTCGAGGACGAGGGCAGCCGCGTCGACGAAGTGCGCATCGGCGGCCAGACCCGCAGCATCACCGTGACCCCCAAGGTCAGCGACATGCCCGCCTACGAAGTGCAACCCAGCGAAGGCGTGCGCAACCGCAGCCGCAGCAGCTCGGACACCACGGGCCCGCGGGTGTGGAACATCCGCAAGTTCTGAGCTTCCCAGCGCTCCCCCCTTTCTTCCTCTTCTTTCCTGCGCCGCCCTCGGGGCGCGCTTCTCGCCATGGCCGTTTTTACCGAAGTCTCCGAAAAAGAGGCGCGCGACCTGCTGCGCCACCTGCCGCTGGGAACCTTCCAGAGCCTGCGCGGCATTCAGGGCGGTATTGAAAATACCAACTACTTCCTGACGACCGACCAGGGCGAATGGGTGCTGACGCTGTTCGAAAGGCTCACGGCCGAACAGCTGCCGTTCTATCTGCACCTGATGAAGCATCTCGCGCACGCCGGCATTCCCGTGCCCGACCCGCAGGCGCACAAGCAAAGCGGCGACATCCTGCTGCGCGTGTGCGGCAAGCCCGCGGCTGTGGTCAATCGCCTGCGCGGCAGCAGCCAGCTCGCTCCCGCGCCCGTGCACTGCGCGGCCGTTGGCGACATGCTCGCGCGCATGCATCTCGCGGGCCGCGACTTCGAGCGCCAGCAGCCCAATCTGCGCGGCCTTGCCTGGTGGAACGAAACCGCGCCCGTGGTCATGCCCCATCTGGACAGCGGCCTGGTCGACCTGCTGCAGTCCGAACTCGCCTTCCAGAACCATGTCGCAGCTTCGTCGCAGTACGCCGCGCTGCCGCGCGGCCCGGTGCATGCCGACCTGTTCCGCGACAACGTGATGTTCGAGGGCGAGCAGCTCACGGGCTTTTTCGACTTCTATTTCGCGGGCGTGGACAGCTGGCTGTTCGACCTCGCGGTCTGTCTCAACGACTGGTGCATAGACCACGCCACGGGAGCGCACGACGCTCCGCGCGCCCAGGCCATGCTCGCCGCCTACCAGCGCGTGCGCCCGCTCACGGGCGCCGAGCGCCAGCTGCTCAACGCACAGCTGCGCGCCGGTGCGCTGCGCTTCTGGATTTCGCGCCTGTGGGACTTCTACCTGCCGCGTGAAGCCGCGATGCTCACGCCGCACGACCCGCGCCATTTCGAGCGCGTGCTGCGCCAGCGCATTGCCGCGCCAGTGCAACTGACATGAGGCCGGCCGCGGTACACGCGGTGCAGCAAAAACGGCGCTGAAGACAAGCAGCTGGACTACAGAATCAAAGACTATTGAAATCTATATTTCGATAGTTTTTAACTCAATCCACTGCTTTTCTTCCTTTGCGCCTGCGTGTTCCCCCCGGACATCATCCGCCGGAACGCGTCATCCAAGGCAGGCAAGCGGTTCATCCTGCCATGGACATCGAAATCGTTCCCGCGCGCAGCAGCTTTCAGTGGCTTGGGCTGGGTTTCAGGACCTTCTGCCGCCGGCCCCTGGCCTTTGTGCTGCTCCCCATACTGCTGAGCTTCCCGCTGGCCATCTGCTATCTGCTGGCCAGCCCCAGTCCCGTCATCGAGACGGTGCTCTATAACGCCGTCCTGCCGTTTCACAGCCTGATGACGATGATCGTCGCGTCCCAGGCATTTTCCGGCACCACATCGCTGCCGGCGCTGATCGTCCTGACGCTGCGAGCCTTTCGCACGCACCTGCGCGCATTGATCACGCTGGGCGCGGTGCATGCGCTGGCCCTTTGCTGCATCGTGGCAATGGTGTCGCTGGTGCAGGACCGCGGCTTCGCGCTGGAGCATCTGCCCATGGCCCTGCAGCTATCCCCTGGAGGCGAGTCCGGTCCCGCGCAGGTGGACATCATCAAGCTGCTGGCGATCGTGCCGCAAGTGCTGTTCGGCTTTGCTCCGGCGCTGGTCTACTGGTACAGCGCCACGCCGGGCCAGGCCATTTTCCTCAGCGCCGCAGCCTACCTGCGCAACTGGCGTGCGTTTCTGCTGTTCGGCGTGATACGTACCGTCCTGGTCGCCGGCCCGCTGCTGGGGGTCATGCTGATCCTGGCCTTTCTGCCCGCAACCGCCAGCGCGGCGAATGCCGCGCTCATCGAAGGCGCGGCCGGGGTCATCACGATTCCGGCCGTCATCCTTTCCATCTCCCAGCTGTTTTCCTTTCGCGACTGCTTTGCGCCCCGGCGCACTTGGTTTTCCAGCCTGCCGCGCCTGCAGTGCAGCACAAATCAATTGTAATTTTCAAAATTAAAAATATAATCGATAGCTTAGGACTATCAATGTTGAATGCGCTTGGGCTTTTATCAACGGTTCACGGCACGCAACTCCACATCTGCAACTGCCATGAATTTCTCCATTGCGCCTGCGCATGCCAGCCTTCAATGGCTGGGACTCGCTCTTCAGACCATTTTCCGCAATCCCCTGGCCTTCGTGCTGCTGGCCGGGCTGCTGCGCATCTGCCATGTGCTGCTGTGCCGCATTCCCTTTGTCGGCACTCCGCTGTCGGCCGCCATCGAGCCCATCACCGCCTTGATCATGCTGATCGTGGTGGCGCGGGCCTCCAGCGGCCACAGGTCAACGTCCGCCCTGCTGTGGTCCGGATTGCGCGCGTTCCGCGGGCCGCTGCGCGGTCTGCTCGCGTTGAGCGCGGTGCAGCTCGTTGTTTTCCTGCTCGCGCTGATGCTGCTGTCCGCGCTCTTCGACCAGGGCTTTGCCTATCGTCATCTGCAGGGTCACCATGGGCTCTTGGACGGCGAGCGGCCTGAACGGATGCTCGCGTGGCTGCACATGCTGGTACTGCCACCGGCCGCGTTGCTGGCTTTCGCCCCCGCGCTGGTGCACTGGCACGGCCTCGGCCCCCTGCAGGCCATGCGCTCCAGCGCCGCGGCTTGCCTGCGCAACTGGCGCGCCATTCTGCAGCTGATCCTGGTCCAGGCAGTCGTCGGCCAGTTGCTCATCAGGCTGCTGACATGGCTGATGGAATCCATGCCGGCGACAAGCGAATTTGCACTGCAGGCACTTGCCGACAGCCTGGTCTTCCTTTCCTCCGCCATCTTCAGTATTTCCTGGTTCTTTGCCTTTCGCACGCTGTTCTCGGGCGCAAGGCCTGCCCCCGCTGCGCCACCAGGCGACCGACTGCCCTGCGAGTCCCGCGCCGTCCCCGCCCGCAACGGCTTGCGCTGGCTGCAGATGGGCTTCAAGACCTTCAGGCGCCAGCCGCTGGTGCTGGGCCTGGGCATGATCGCCTCAATGCTCATCGTTTTCTTGCCGTTTGCCATGCTGCTGGCAATGGTCGTCACGGCCCAGGCCGACAGAGGCGCCCAGCCCCTGCGCGCCGTGCTGCAAGCCGCCGGGCGCGCATTGCGCCAGGAGTTCTGGCGGCTGCTGCGGCTGGGCGCGCTGTACGTGGGAATCAGTTGGCTCGTTCTGAGCGTCACCTTCGTGGTGGGGATCAGGGTCGCTGCACCCCTGTCGGCGATGGCGGCCCAGGCCGACGCGCACATTGCGCTGGCCATGCTCATGGTCGCGGCCGCTGTTCTCATTGGGTTGGCGACGCTGCAGTTCTGGCATGCCCCCGGGCTGATCCACTGGCAGCGCCTGTCCCCGCTGCAGGCACTCAGGTGCAGCAGCCATGCGGTGCGACTCAACTGGCGCGCGTTTTCCTTGTTCTTTGTGCTGTGGGGGCTCATCTATGCCGTCTTCGGCACGGCCCTGATCATGCTGATCCGGCTGCCCGCACCCGGGAGCTTCGCGTTCACGGCAATCTCCACGCAGTTCGGGATCTGCGTGATACATCTATTGAATGTCATCTTCATGTCGTGCATCTATTTCAGTTTTCGCGACTGTTTTGCCTTGCCCGACAGCGCCGATTCGCGCGCCGACTGAGATTCGGCCTGCCGGCGCCGCGCGCAGCAAGCTGCCCTTGTCTTCAGCGGTCAAAAAAGCCTGCGGTACAGTAACGCCATCGGCGCCCGAAAGCGCCCGTTACTGCTTGCCCAGGACTTTGACTGCTTCATGAAACTCCAGATCGTTCCCGCCCGCACAGGTGTCCAGTGGGTCAAACTCGGCGTCCAGACTTTCTGGCGCCAACCCCTGGCCCTGGCCGCGATTTTTATTCTGGCCATTGTCGGCATGTCGCTGATCAGCATCGTGCCGTTGATCGGCCCCGCGCTGGCGCTGGCGCTGCTGCCCGCGACCTCGCTGGCGATGATGGTCGCGGCCGCCGAAGCCACCCAGGGCCGCTTTCCCACGCCGGCGCTGCTGCTGGTCGCGTTTCGCACCGGCCGCCAGCGCCTGAACGCCATGGTCACGCTGGGCCTGCTGTACGCCGTGGGCTTTCTCGCGATCATGGGGCTGTCGGCCTTGATCGATGGCGGCACGTTCGCCGAGGTCTATCTGGGCGGCGAGCCGATGACGCGCGAGATCGCCGAAGATCCCGCGTTCCAGTCCGCGATGTGGCTGTCGATGGCGCTGTACATCCCGCTGTCGCTGATGTTCTGGCACGCGCCCGGATTGATCCACTGGCATGGCATTCCGCCCGCCAAGGCGCTGTTTTTCAGCCTGGTGGCCTGCATGCGCAACTGGCGCGCCTATCTGGTCTTCTGCCTGGCCTGGATGGTCTTCTTCATGGCCTGCGGCATCGTGCTGGCGCTGGTCACCGGCATTCTCGCGAGCCTGATCGGCGGCATGGCCGCCGGCATCATGGCGGGCGCTGCCATGATCCTGGCGGCGATGTTCTTCACCTCGGTGGTGTTCACGTTCCGCGACAGCTTTTCCGCGCCCGATCCCTCGGACGCGACCGATCCCGAACTGCATGAAGCCTGAGCGCCTCGCGGTCGCCCTTCGAGCCCCATGAAAAAAACGCCCCGAGGGGCGTTTTTTACTGGGGAATCGCTTCGCCGCGTGGACTGGGCGAAACCGCCTCAGACGCCGACGGGCTTGCCGTCTACGCGCTGGATCACCACCGTCGACGAGCGCGGGCGCACCGTGCCGCTGGCCAGCACCGTGGCGTCGGTCGTGTCGTACGCAGGCCAGTTGCCTGGATGCTGGATGTTCAGGAAGATGCTGGTGTTGTCGGGCGAGAACGCAACGCCTGTCACTTCGGCTTCGTTGGGGCCGACGAAGAAGCGGCGCAGTTCGGCCTGGTTGCTGGCATTGATCACCGGACCCGTGCCCGTGCTGGCCGACATGGGCTTGGGAATCACGGCCAGCATCTGGTCGTTGGTCGCCTTGGCCACGTCGTTGTTGCGGCCGCCGTCCAGGCCGTTGTCGGTCTGGATCCACATGATGCCGCGGCTGTCGAACGACATGCCGTCCGGGCTGGCGAGCTGGTTCACCGCGGTCAGCGACGAACGGTTGGTGTCGGCATTCGCGCCCGCGGCCGCGCCGAAGACGAAGATGTCCCAGCGGAAGGCGTTCGAGCCGCTGGCATCGTGCCAACGGATGATGTGGCCGTTGGCATTGTTCAGGCGCGGGTTGGCGCCGTTGGTGCCGGTGGTCGCATTGCGGCTGGTGTTGTTGGTCAGCGTCAGGTAGACATCGCCATTGGTCGGGTGTACCGCAGTCCACTCGGGGCGGTCCATGGGCGTGGCACCGACGAAGTCGGCCGCACCGCGGGTGTTGATCAGGATCGCCTCCAGGCTGCCGAACTCGGCGCCCAGCGTCTTGCCGCCCTTGCCGACGGTGTTCGGTGCCAGTGCCAGCCACTCGCCCGAGCCGTTGTCGTTGAAGCGCGCGACATACAGCGTGCCCTTGTCGAGGTACTTGGCGCCCACGGCCAGGCGGTCGCTGCGCGTGGCGTCCTTGGGATCCCAGACGGCTTCGGAGACAAAACGGTAGACGTATTCAAAGCGCGAGTCGTCACCGCAGTAGAACGCCAGCGGCTGGCCGGCCACGGGGTTGCCATAGGCCGCGCCTTCGTGCGCAAAGCGGCCCATCGCCGTGCGCTTGGTGGCGATGCTCGAAGGATCGTAGGGATCGATTTCGACCAGGTAGCCGAAGCCGTTGACTTCGTTGCGCCAGTCGGACAGGGCATCCGCGCCGCTGGCCGTGACGTTGAAGCGCGCGAACTCGCCGTTGACTTCGGTGGCGTCGCCGGCAGCGGTTTCCCACTCGTAGCGGCCCTTGGTGCTGGACACGCCAACGCGCTTCTGGTGCGCGGGAATCGTGCCGGTGTTCAGGAAGCAGGCCGCCCAGTTTTCCTCGGCGGTGATGTAGGTGCCCCAGGGCGTGGTGCCGTTGCCGCAGTTGTTGTTGGTGCCGCGCACCTGCGTGCCGTTGGGCGAGAACGGGGTCTTGACCCAGTCCGTGCCGCCGACCGGGCCGGCCAGGCGCATGGGCGTGCCCGAAGTGAAGCGGCGGTTGTACTTGGAATTGAGAACGATGTTCCAGTTCTTGCCTTCCTTGCGCACATGCATCACGGCCACGCCATGGGCATTGATTTCCTTGCGCACCTCTTCGGCCGGACGCTTGCCCGCGACCTTGGTCGGACCTGCGGGATGCAGCGCGAACTCATCGATGTACTCGTGGTTGACCACCAGCAGGCCTTCGGTCGAGCTGCCGGCGATGGGGAAGAAGTGCATGCCGTCGTGGTGCATGCCGGTCGAGTTCAGCAGATCGTTGGAGCTGTTGTTGCCGTTGCGATCCCAGGCCGCGGCATTGTCGTTGAGCGGCGTGCCCCAGGCGCCGAGCACCTGGGCCGTATAGCCTGCGGGCACCACGCAGCCATGGGTCATGGAGTTGGGCAGCGACTCGAAGCCCAGCTTGAGTTCCGGCTCGACCGGCTTCACGGGATCGACGGGGGCCGGGTCGCCATCACCGCCACAGGCCGAAAGGCTCAAGCCCGCCATCAGGGCCACTGCAGCACCCAGGCTGCCACGTGTCACGGCACGGCGCGAGAGGCTTGCCTCGAGAATGGTACTGAAGGGCGCGTTGTCGCTGTGGTTGCGAACAACCTTGTCGGAAATGGATTTGCTCACGTGGCGGCTCTCTTGGTTTTGTCGATTCATCGACGGGTGCCGCCACTCTAGGAAATCAATATGACGATAGCGTGAAACCCGACACAAGACAGGTTGCCGGCCCGATCAGGCGTTGTTGCGCCGCAGCTTGGCGAGGTGGACACGGTCATCCACGCTGGAAAACAGCACCGCCAGAGCAATGCCCACGGCCGCGCCCAGCAAGGTGTCGATGACACGCTCGACAGGCATGTTTCCCATTGTCGGCGCGTGCGACGCGAGCATTGTCATCAACAGCGCCATCGGCGTGACCGTGATCTGCCCGAGTGCGTAGTTGAAGCCGATGATCACTTCGGTCAGGAACTGGAACACGACGACAGCCAGCACGATGACCCACAGCGGCGGGTGCTGGGCCAGTATCAGCCACACCAGGCAGGCGCCGATCACCGTGCCTCCCAGGCGCTGCAGCGCGCGGCTCATGGTCACATGCAGATGACTGCCCTGCATGACAGCGGTGGCCCCGATGGCCGCCCAGGCAGGATGCTGTCCGCCCGCGGCCCAGGCCAGCAGCGCCGCAATGGCCGCGCCCACGGCAATGCGCGCGCCCGCTATCCATTGATGCGACATCGGCGGAATGCGCACCACGGGAATCTGCAGCGCGCTGACCTCCTGCGCGCGCAGGCGGTCGGTGAGCGAGCAGACCAGCCAGCCTATCAGCCCGCCCGCCGCAGTCGCGAGCAGGCGCGCGGCCAGCTCCTGCCAGGTGGCCACCGGGTGCAGCGCAGCGCCGGCGGCGAACACGATGATCACCGCGCCCGGGCCGCCGATATTCCAGCGGCTCACCGCCACGGTCGAGGCCCCGGCCACCAGCGCCAGCACCAGCACCAGCGCCCATTCGCTGGCGCCGAACAGCCCCGCGAGCGAGGGAAACAGCACGGCCGCCAGCAGCAGCAGCGCCGCCGCGGCAACGATGCGCCGGCGCCGCGCCAGCGGCGCAAAGCGCCCGAACAGCGCGGCCAGCGCGCCCAGCGCGGGAAAGCCCACGAGTTCGGGCCAGGGCGACAACAGCGTCAGCACCAGCGCCGCGAGCACCGCAAGGCTGGCCTGCAGCCCGGCAATCAGTGCGATGCGCAGCGACAGCTGCGGCGCGAGCGCCAGGCTGTCCTGCAACTGCTGCGGATGCAGCAGGTGGATCGCGGCACGGGTCCTGGAGGCCGCCTGGACCGGGTCTTTTTCTTTTTCCATGCGCGCGCTCCTGCTCGAACTCAGTCGACGATGGTCAGCTTGGCGATCGCCAGCGCCAGCCACTTGGTGCCGTGGCGCGGGAAATCCACCTGCGCGCGCGCGTCGTCGCCCGTGCCTTCGATGGCCAGCACCTTGCCTTCACCGAACTTGTTGTGGAACACCGCGATGCCGGCACGCAGGCCATGGCTGGGCGCGGCCTTTTGCGGCGGCACGGGCGGGCTGGCAAAAGTCTCGGACTTGGCGCCAAAGCCGCCGCGGCCGCCGCCGTAACCTCCGCCGCCGTAACCTCCCGCTGACTGGGGCGTGAACGTGCCAAAGCCCTGCTGCTTGGGCGTGATCCACTTGAGCGCACTCTCGGGCAGCTCGTCGAAGAAGCGGCTCTTGATGTGAAAGCGCGTCTGACCGTGCAGCATGCGCGTCTGCGAATGGCTCAGGTACAGGCGCTTTCTCGCGCGCGTGATCGCCACGTACATCAGCCGGCGCTCTTCCTCGAGGCCGCCGCTGTCGCTCATCGCGTTCTCGTGCGGAAACAGGCCTTCTTCCATGCCGCCGATGAACACCGCGTCGAACTCCAGGCCCTTGGACGCATGCACGGTCATCAGCTGCACCGCATCCTGGCCCGCCTGGGCCTGGTTGTCGCCGGCTTCGAGCGCGGCATGCGTGAGGAAGGCGACCAGCGGCGACAGCGTTTCGCCGGTATCGATGTCGACCATGCCCGCGGCCGGCTGCGATCCCGGCAGCACCTGGTCGAGCATGGGTTGCGTGGGATCGATTCCCTGGCTCACCGGGCTCTGGCGCAGCGCCTGGCCATGCTCGTCGAGCGGCAGCGCCACGGCGTCGCGGCCAAAGCCTTCCTGGGTCACGAAGCTCTCGCCCGCATTCACCAGTTCCTGCAGGTTCTCTATGCGGTCCGCGCCTTCCTTTTCGTTGCGGTAGTGCTCGACCAGGCCGCTCTCCTCGAGCACGGCCTCGATGATCAACCGCAGATTCTTGCCCTGGGTCTGCTCGCGCAGCACTTCGATCTTGGCGACAAACGCGCCCAGGTTCGCGCCCGCCTTGCCGGGCACGGCCGTGACGGCATCGCTGAGCGAGCAGCCCGCGCTGCGCGCCGCATCCTGCAGCACTTCGACCGTGCGCGCGCCTATGCCGCGCGGCGGGAAGTTCACCGCGCGCATGAAGCTGGTGTCGTCATGCGGGTTCTCGAGCAGGCGCAGATAGGCCAGCGCGTGCTTGATTTCGGCGCGCTCGAAAAAGCGCAGGCCGCCGTAGACGCGGTAGGGCACGCCGGCATTGAACAGCGCGGTCTCAATTACCCGGCTTTGCGCATTGCTGCGGTACAGGATGGCGATCTGCTGGCGCTCGAAGCCGTCGTTCTTCACGAGCTGGCGGATTTCATCGACGATCCACTGCGCTTCGGCCAGATCGGTGTGCGACTCGTAGACGCGCACCGGCTCGCCCGGGCCCTGCGTGGTGCGCAGGTTCTTGCCCAGGCGGCGGCTGTTGTGGCTGATCAGCGCATTGGCCGAGTCGAGGATGTTGCTGAAGCTGCGGTAGTTTTGCTCGAGCTTGATCTGGCGCTGCACGTCGAACTCGCGCACGAAGTCGGCCATGTTGCCCACGCGTGCGCCGCGGAAAGCGTAAATGCTCTGGTCGTCGTCGCCCACGGCGATCACCGAGCCCTGGGTGCGCATCTGGCCGCCGACCTCGTCGCCCGCGAGCTGCTTGAGCCAGGCGTACTGCAGGCGGTTGGTGTCCTGGAACTCGTCGACCAGGATGTGCTGGAAACGCCGCTGATAGTGGGCGCGCAGCTGCGGCTGGTCGCGCAGCAGCTCGAAGCTGCGCAGCATCAGTTCGCCGAAATCGACCACGCCTTCGCGCTGGCATTGCTCCTCGTAGAGCTGATAGAACTCGACTTTCTTGCGCGTGTCGGGGTCCTTCACGGCGACGTCGCCGGGACGCTGGCCTTCTTCCTTGCAGCCCGCGATGAAGTACTGCAGCTGCTTGGGCGGGAAGCGCTCGTCGTCGACGTTGTGCTGCTTGCACAGCCGCTTGACGGCCGACAGCTGGTCCTGCATGTCGAGGATCTGGAACGCCTGGGGCAGGCCAGCGGCCTGGTGATGCGCGCGCAGCAGGCGGTTGCACAGGCCGTGGAAGGTGCCTATCCACATGCCGCGCACATTCACCGGCAGCATGGCCGACAGCCGCGCCGTCATTTCCTTGGCCGCCTTGTTGGTGAAGGTCACGGCCAGGATGCCCGCGGGCGTGGCCTGGCCGGTCTGCAGCAGCCAGGCAATGCGCGTGGTCAGCACCCGGGTCTTGCCCGAACCGGCGCCGGCCAGTATCAGCGCATGGCCTGCGGGCAGCGTCACGGCCGCGAGCTGCTCCTCGTTGAGGTCGGCAAGCAGGGGAGATGCAGACGCGGCGACGGGCGCGCTGCTGGAAAGCAGGTCAAGAGGAAACATGCTGCGATTGTAGAAACCCCGCCCCGCCCTGCACATGTGCGCAATCAAAAGCCTTGCGGCCCTGTTGCGCGTGCCGCCATCCCGGGGGCATTGGCGCGAGGTATGCAGTACGGGTAGAATCAATCACCGGGCCCAAGTTTCTTGTGGTCCGGTTTTTTGTGCCCGCGTCCTGCGGGCCCGCGGTGGCCGCCTCCAGCGGCAGCGTCCGCAAACCGGTCTCCAGGCCAAGCGCCCCATCGCCACGGAAATTGTTCCGCGGCGACCCTTTATGGAGCTTGGAAATTCATGGAAATCTTCGACTACGACAACATTCTTCTGCTGCCCCGCAAGTGCTGTGTGGAAAGCCGTTCGGAATGTGATGCCAGCGTGACGCTGGGCAGTCGGTCGTTCCGCATCCCGGCCGTGCCGGCCAACATGAAGACCGTCGTCGACGAGGCTATCTGCACCTGGCTGGCGCAGAACGGCTACTTCTATGTGATGCACCGCTTTGACCTCGACAACGTGCAGTTCGTGCAGGACATGCACGCCAAGGGCTGCTTTGCGTCGATCTCGCTGGGCGTCAAGCAACCCGACTACGCCACGGTCGACCGTTT
>NZ_JAVWWA010000028.1:0-48736 GCF_036666375.1 Comamonas sp.
GCGCGGCGCGGGCGGGCGTTGAAAGGCGAAGGTACAGCGGTCTTTGCAGGGGGGGCACGCATGCGGTGTGCAGGCCCGTTTTTCCATTCCCTCAAGGTGGGCATTTGGAGATTTTGCGCCTATGTCTCTCCGCTGCGCAGGCAGAAAAGACCATGAAAAAAGCCGCTAAGTCATTGAAACTTAACGGCTTTTTGCGTTTGGTGCCCGGGGCCGGAATCGAACCGGCACACCTTTCGGTGGGGGATTTTGAGTCCCCTGCGTCTACCAATTTCACCACCCGGGCTTGAATTTGTGCAGACGCGAATTATGGCACATTTGAGGCTTATGAAAACGTATTTGACCATCGAAGACGCAATCGGCCAGACGCCCCTGGTTGCGCTGCAACGTATTGGCGCTGAGGACAACAAGGAGCGCGGCAACGTGGTTCTTGGCAAGCTGGAGGGCAACAATCCGGCGGGTTCGGTCAAGGACCGGCCGGCGGTGTCGATGATCCGCCGCGCGGAGGAGCGCGGTGAGATCAAGCCCGGCGATACGCTGATCGAGGCGACTTCGGGCAATACCGGGATTGCGCTGGCCATGGCTGCGGCGATCAAGGGCTATCGCATGGTGCTGGTCATGCCCGAAGACCTGTCGGTCGAGCGCGCCCAGACCATGAAGGCCTATGGCGCCGAGCTGATCCTCACGCCCAAGAGCGGCGGCATGGAATACGCGCGCGATCTGGCCGACCAGATGGTGGTGCAGGGCAAGGGCCGCATCCTCGACCAGTTCGCCAACCCCGACAACCCGCGCTCGCACTACGAGACCACGGGCCCCGAGCTGTGGGAGCAGACCGGAGGCGAGATCACCCATTTCGTCAGCGCCATGGGCACGACCGGCACCATCACCGGCGTGGCCAGGTACCTCAAGGAAAAGAATCCCGCGATCCGCATCATCGGCGCCCAGCCCCAGGAAGGTTCGCGCATTCCCGGCATACGCAAGTGGCCCGAGGAATACATGCCCAAGATCTACGACGCTTCGCTGGTCGATGAAACGGTGTCGGTGAGCCAGGATGATGCCGAAGACCTGTGCCGCCGGCTGGCGCGCGAGGAAGGCATTTTTGCCGGCATCTCGGCGGCCGGTGCCTGCTGGGTCGCGCAGGAGATTGCCAAGCGCGAGAAAAACGCGACCATCGTGTTCGTGGTCTGCGATCGCGGCGATCGCTACCTGTCCACCGGCGTCTTCCCGGCCTGATCCGGCGGCCTGCCGGGCTTTGCTGCGCTGGCAGCGTTTCGCGTTCTGTTCAAGGATCTGCGCATGCAGTATGAAACCCGGTTTTGCAGCCATTGCGCCACCCCGCTGCAGTGGCTCACCGTTGCCGAAGACGGCGGCGACGTGCAGCGCCTGCGCTGCCCGGCCTGCGGCTGGACGCATTGGAACAACCCCACGCCCGTGCTCGCGGCCATCGTCGAGCACGAGGGCCGGGTGCTGCTGGCGCGCAACGCCGCCTGGCCCGAGAAGGTCTTCGGGCTGATCACCGGCTTCATGGAAGCCGGCGAATCGCCCGAGCAGGGCATTGCGCGCGAAGTGCTGGAGGAAACCGGTCTGGTGGTGCAGTCGCAGCAGCTGATCGGCGCCTACGAGTTCCTGCGCATGAACCAGGTGATCATTGCCTACCATGTGGAGGCCACGGGGCAGGTGCAGCTGTCGCCCGAGCTGCTTGAGTACCGACTGGTTGCGCCCGAGAAGGTGCAGTGCTGGCCCGCGGGCACGGGCCAGGCGCTCGCGACCTGGCTGCGCAGCCGCGGCCATGAGCCCGAGTTCATCGATTTCTGGCGCCGCGACGAGAATGCCGCGACGGCTTAAAATGCAGCGCTATGGACATCCACAAAGAAATCGATACCCGCGGCCTCAATTGCCCGCTGCCCATCCTCAAGGCCAAGAAGGCCCTGGCGGAGATGGTGACCGGTCAGCTGCTCAAGGTGGTTGCCACCGACACCGGTTCGATGCGCGACTTCCAGGCGTTTGCACGCCAGACCGGCAATGAGCTGGTCGAGCAGCAGACGCAGGGCAACGAGTTCATTCACATACTGCGCCGGCGCTGAGCCTTCGGCGCGGCCGTTCCCGTCTGGAGGACGGGCCGTTCATGGTTCGACAAGCTCACCACGAACGGTTTTGCGCGTTCACACCTCGATCAACAAGCTGTGCTCCAGGCGAGCCGGCGATCAAAGCGCCAGCGTCTTGAGATACGCGCGGAACTCGTCGCCCACCTGCGGGTGCTGCAGCGCGAGTTCGACCGTGGCCTGCAGAAAGCCTTCCTTGCTGCCGCAGTCGTAGCGCTTGCCCTGGTACTGGAACGCATAGACGGCTTCGTGCGCCATCAGGCGTTCGATGGCATCGGTCAACTGGATCTCGCCGCCCACGCCCTGGGGCTGGTTGCGGATCTCATGGAAGATGCGCGGCGTGAGCACATAGCGGCCGGCCACGCCCATGCGCGAGGGCGCGTTTTCGGGCGAAGGCTTTTCCACGATGCGGTCCACGCGCATCAGCGCGCCGCCCGCGGCTTCGCCGGCCACAATGCCGTAGCGCTTGACCTGGTCCAGTGGCACTTCCTGCACGGCCAGCAGCGAGCGGCCCTGCTTCTGGAAGGCTTCGGTCATCTGCGCGAGCACCGGCTTGCCGCCTTCGGGGCCGACCATCAGGTCGTCGGCGAGCAGCACCGCGAACGGTTCATCGCCGACCAGCGCTTCGGCGCACAGCACCGCATGCCCCAGGCCCAGCGAACGGTGCTGGCGCACGAAGGCACAGTTCATGTCGGCGGGCTGGATGGAGCGCACCAGTTCCAGCAGCTCCTGCTTGCCGGCGGCTTCCAGTTCGTTCTCGAGCTCGTAGGCGGTGTCGAAATGGTCTTCGATCGCGCGCTTGCTGCGTCCCGTGACGAAGATCATGTGGCGAATGCCGGCGGCATAGGCCTCTTCCACGGCGTACTGGATCAGGGGCTTGTCGACCACAGGCAGCATTTCCTTGGGCGAGGCCTTGGTCGCGGGCAGGAAGCGCGTGCCCAGGCCGGCGACGGGAAATACGGCTTTGCGCACGTGGGTGGTGGTAGTGGGCATGAAGTCTCTCTACGGGAAGCGGGAAAAGGCGTGCACTGCGCGCCGGGGGCAGGCCCCCGGCGGCCGGTGCATCAACCCAGGCGGGCGAGCTGGTCGCGCAGGCGGTTGAGCGTGGCGCCGAAATCGGCGACGCGCTTCTTTTCCTGCTCGATCACGGCCGGCGGCGCCTTGGCGACGAAAGCTTCGTTGCCGAGCTTGACGTTGGCGCGGGCGATCTCGCCTTCGATGCGCGCGGCTTCCTTGGCCAGGCGGACCTTCTCGGCGGCAATGTCGATCTCGATGAACAGGCACAGGCGGATGTCGCCGACCACGGCCACGGGCGCGGCCTGGGCGGCAGCGGCCCAGGCGGCCTCGTCATCGAACACCTTGACTTCGCTGAGCTTGGACAGCGCCTGCAGCACGGGCGCCACGGTGCGCAGGAAGGCGCTTTCCTCGGCGTTGCCGGCGACGGCAAACAGCGGCACGCGCTGTGCGGGCGAGACGTTCATTTCGCCGCGCAGCGTGCGGCAGGCGTCGACCATCGACTTGATGCGCGCCACATGGGCGATCGCGGCTTCGTCGATCTTCTCGGGCTGGGCTTCGGGGTAGCGCGCAATGCTCACCGACTCGCCGGGCAGGCCGGCAACCGGTGCGACCTTCTGCCACAGTTCTTCCGTGACGAACGGAATGATGGGGTGGGCCAGGCGCAGGATGGCTTCGAGCGTGCGGATCAGCGTGCGGCGCGTGGCGCGCTGCTGGGCGGCATTGCCGTGCTGGATCTGCGTCTTGGCGATTTCCAGGTACCAGTCGCAGAACTCGTTCCAGACGAAGTCATAGAGCGTGTTGGCGACGTTGTCGAGGCGGTACTCGGCAAAGCCCTTGGCAATCTCGGCCTCGACCTTCTGCAGCTGCGAGGTGATCCAGCGGTCGCACTGGCTGAACTCCATGTAGCCTTCGAACTCGCCGCCGCTTTGGCATTGCTCCTTGGTGTGGGCCTGCAGGCCGCAGTCCTGGCCTTCGCAGTTCATCAGCACGAAGCGGCTGGCGTTCCAGAGCTTGTTGCAGAAGTTGCGATAGCCTTCGCAGCGCTTGCTGTCGAAGTTGATCGAGCGGCCCAGCGAGGCCAGCGCGGCAAAGGTGAAGCGCAGCGCGTCGGCGCCGTAGGCGGGAATGCCTTCGGGGAATTCCTTTTGCGTGTTCTTGCGCACCTGGGGCGCGGTCTCGGGCTTGCGCAGGCCCACGGTGCGCTTGTCGAGCAGCGCGTCGATATCGATGCCGTCGATCAGGTCGACCGGGTCCAGCACATTGCCTTCGGACTTGGACATCTTCTTGCCCTGGGCGTCGCGCACCAGGCCGTGCATGTAGACATGCTTGAACGGCACGCGGCCCGTGAAGTGCGTGGTCATCATGATCATCCGGGCGACCCAGAAGAAAATGATGTCGTAGCCCGTGACCAGCACGGACGAGGGCAGGTAGAGGTTGAAGTCGTCGTCGGCGGCGTCGGTCTGGTTGGGCCAGCCCATGGTGCTGAACGGCACCAGTGCCGACGAGTACCAGGTGTCGAGCACGTCTTCGTCGCGGCGCAGCGTCTTGCCCGGGGCCTTGGCCTGGGCTTCGGCTTCGTCGCGCGCGACGATCACGTTGCCGTCCTCGTCATACCAGGCCGGAATCTGGTGGCCCCACCAGAGCTGGCGCGAGATGCACCAGTCCTGGATGTTGTTCATCCACTGGTTGTAGGTGTTGACCCAGTTCTCGGGCACGAACTTGACTTCGCCCGAAGCCACGGCGTCGATCGCCTTCTGCGTGATCGACTTGCCCGTGGCATCGCCTTCGCCGACCTTGGTCATGGCGACGAACCACTGGTCGGTGAGCATGGGCTCGACGACCTGGCCGGTGCGCGTGCAGATCGGCACCATCAGCTTGTGTTTCTTGGTCTCGACCAGCAGGCCCAGCGCGTCGAGGTCGGCAACGATGGCCTTGCGCGCCACGAAGCGGTCCATGCCGCGGTACTTCTCGGGCGCTTCGTCGCTGACGGTGGCCTGCAGCGTCAGCACCACGATCATCGGCAGGTTGTGGCGCTGGCCGACCTGGTAATCGTTGGGATCGTGCGCGGGCGTGACCTTGACCACGCCGGTGCCGAATTCCTTGTCTACATAGTCGTCGGCAATGACCGGAATCTCGCGGCCCACCAGCGGCAGCGTCACGGTCTTGCCGATCAGGTGCGCATAGCGTTCGTCTTCGGGGTGGACCATCACGGCCGTGTCGCCGAGCATGGTTTCAGGGCGTGTGGTCGCGACCACGAGCTGGCCCGAGCCGTCGCTCAGCGGATAGGCGATGTGCCACAGCCAGCCATCCTTTTCCTCGCTCTCGACTTCGAGATCGGAGACCGCGGACTGCAGCTTGGGGTCCCAGTTCACCAGGCGCTTGCCGCGGTAGATCAGGCCTTGCTCATAGAGGCGCACGAAGGTCTCGTTGACCACCGTGGACAGCTTGGGGTCCATGGTGAAGTATTCGCGCTGCCAGTCCACGCTGTCGCCCATGCGGCGCATCTGCGTGGTGATGGTGTTGCCCGACTGTTCCTTCCACTCCCAGATCTTGCTGACGAAGTTCTTGCGCGCTTCGATGGGCGTGGAGCCCATGTCGTGGCGGCTGATGCCCTGCTCCTGCAGCTGGCGCTCGACGACGATCTGCGTGGCAATGCCCGCGTGGTCGGTGCCCGGCACCCAGGTGGTGTTGAAGCCCTTCATGCGGTGGTAGCGCGTGAGGGAATCCATGATGGTCTGGTTGAACGCATGGCCCATGTGCAGCGTGCCGGTCACATTGGGCGGCGGCAGCTGGATGGAGAACGAAGGCTGGGCGGCGTCGGCCTTGCCCGTGCCGCGCACGCCGCCCGCGCCGTAGCCGCGCTTTTCCCATTCGGGTCCCCAATGGGCTTCGAGGGCCGCGGGTTCAAAGGATTTGGAGAGGCTGTCGAGGCCCGGCTGTGCAATGGAGTCGCTCATGGAGGGGGTGCCAATGCAAACGGCATCGCCCCCATCGAAGGGGGAAGATGCCGTCCACAGGGGTTAGTAGATGACGGATTTGCGTTGATTTTACCGACCCTGCCGGTCTGCGGGCGCGCCGCGGCCAATATCCGTCGCAAAGCCCTCAGGCCTGGCTCTTTTGCGGCACGAATTCGGGGCGGTCGTTGCCTTGGGGCTTGAGCGGTTCGGCGGCCTTGCCGGCTGCGCGCTCGCTGCGCCACTGCTTCTTGCGCTCGGTCCATTCGGCCAGGCGCGCATGGGCGGTGGTGCTTTCCTTGGCCATCTGCACCGCATCGGCGAGCTGCGCGGAAAGCTCCAGGCGTATGCCGTTGGGGTCGAAGAAGTAGATGCTCTTGAAGATGTGGTGGTCGGTCACGCCCAGCACTTCGACGCCATGGGCCTGCAGCCGCACCTTGGCGTTCTCGAGTTCCTCGACGGTGTCGACGCGGAATGCGATGTGGTTGACCCAGGCGGGCGTGTTGGGCGAAGGCTCGGCCGCGAGGTCGTCGCCCAGGTCGAAGAACGCGATGAACGAGCCGTCCTGCAGGCGGAAGAAGAAGTGGGTGTAGGGGCAGTACTCGCCCGTGCTGGGCACATAGTCGCTCTGGATGATGTGATAGAGCGGCAGGCCCAGGATGTCTTCGTAGAAGTGGCGCGTTTCCTCGGCGTCACGCGCCTTGTAGGCGAAGTGATGCAGCTGCTGGATGGGCGCGGCGGGCGGCAGCGCGGACAGGGGCGAGAGGGCAGCCATGGAATCTCCTGAAATAGTGAGTTGCTCTATTTTAAATCAATTCACCTAAACGTAATCTTTTTTCTTTCGAGCGCGCGCCGAAGGCGAAAAAAAACCGACACCTCTTGCGAAGTGCCGGTGGTGGCGGCCCGTCAGTGATTCATAGCGATGGCCACAGCCTATGAAACTGGCGCACCCCAGCATGGGGGCACCGAGCAAGGGCCGCCCCGCAGCGATGGTGCCGTCCCCTGGGGGAAGCGGCGCCAGCCGCTCAGGGGGGCTAATTACTGCTTGACGGCTTCGATCTGCAGCACCAGGCGCACTTGCTTGGCCGCGCCGAAGTTCACGCCGTAGTCCAGGCCGAAGGCTGTGCGGTCTATCGTGGCTTCGAAGTCGCCGCCGCAGACTTCACGCTTTTGCAGCATGGGGCTGGGGTAGCAGTTGAACTTGTTGGCCTTGAAGGTCACGGGCTGGGTCTTGTCGAGCAGCGTCAGCTGGCCCGTGACTTCCTTGACCTTGTCGCCGTCGAACACGAACTTGTCGGAAACGAACTTGGCGGTAGGGAACTTGGCGACATTGAAGATGTCGGCGCTTTGCAGGTGCTTGTCGAAGTTGGGCGTGCCCGAGTTCACCGACGTCATGTCCAGCGTCACTTCGACCTTGCCGCTCTTGCCTTCGCGGTCGAATTCCACCGTGCCCTGCTTCTTGTCGAAGCGCGCGCGGTTGGTGGTCGCGCCCATGTGGTCGATCTCGAACGTCGCGAAAGTGTGGGTCGGGTCGATGGCGTAGGTCGCGGGAGCGGCCTGGGCAGCGGAAGCGAACAGGCCGGCGGCGGCGAGAGCGAAAAGCGTGGTGCGCATGTAAAAACTCCTGAGTGAAAAGGGGTAGCGAGACAAAAAATCATGTCCTGGCCGCAGCCAGGGCGCGGGAAAAGGGTCAGAGCTTGCCGACGCCGGTCAGCGCGAGCTTGAACGTGACCTGCACATCATCGGCGACCATCGAGGTGTCGGTCCATTCGCCTTCGCCGATCTTGAACGTCAGGCGCTTGATCGGCAGCGTGCCGGCGGCAATGGTGGTGGCACCGGTCTGCGTCAGCGTGACGGGCACGCTCACGTTCTGCGACTGGCCCTTGATGCTCAGCTTGCCGTCGACCTGGTACTTGCCGCTGCCCAATGCCTTGACGGCCGTGGACTCGAAGCGTGCCTGGGGAAACGCGGGCACGTTGAACCAGGTGGCCTTGGGCAGTTCGGCGTCCGTTTCCTTGGAGCCCATGGTGGCGCTGCCGGTGTTGACGGTGAACTGGATCTTGCTGGTTTCGGGCTTGGCGGTGTCGAACTGCACATTGGCGTCGAACTGCTTGAACTGGCCTTGCAGCGGCACGCCCATCTGCTTGATGGTGAAGCCCACCGAGCTTTGGGCGGGCACGAGCTTTTGCTGGGCAAAGGCGGCGGGCGAGAGCACGGCGCCGGCCAGGGCGATGGAGGAAACCAGGGTACGCAAGGTCATGAAAAACTCCGGATATTCAAAGAATCAAGGCAGAAAGTGGGTGCAGGTACGGGTGCTGGATTCAGCCGCGGCGCTCGGGCAGCATGCGCAGCAGCAGGCCGTCGCGGTCGATGAGCTGGTGCTTGAGCGCCGCGGCAATGTGCAGCACGATCAGGCCGGCCAGCGCATAGGCGCTCCACTGGTGCAGCGGCTTGATGGTTTCGGCCAGCGCGGGGCTCACGGGCACCCAGTCGGGCAGCTGCACCAGGCCCAGGAACACGATGGGAAAGCCTGCCGCCGAGCTATACGCCCAGCCCAGCAGCGGAACCAGGAAGAACAGCGCGTAGAGCGCATGGTGCGTGCCGTGGTGGGCCTTGTGCTGCCAGGCGGGCATCTTGGCCGCCATGGCCGCGGGCAGCGCGGGCGGCCTGTTGGCCAGGCGCCAGCCCAGCCGCAGCAGGCTCAGCGCCAGGATGGACACGCCCAGCCACTTGTGCCAGTTGTAGAGCTTGAGCCGCTGGGGCGAGAACGACAGGCTGACCATGTACAGGCCTATGCCGATGGCGGCGATCAAGGCCAGCGCCAGAATCCAATGCAGCAGCTTGGCGGTGGCGGTATAGCGGGCGGGAGCGTGGGTTGTTATTGGTTTTGAAGACATGGCTGGGAATTGGCGGACTGTCCGTCACATGCCGGCTGGCATGTTTTTCCCAGTATAGGAAGCGTTGGAATGAAAAGAGTTCAGTGAGATTGATGGCTCAATTCAAAAAAGATGAAGTCGAGCGATTCTGGCGGGCTCAACCCGTTCGGGCTGAGCTGGTCGAAGCCGGATTTCTCTGGAGCCCACCCCGAGCGCGGCCGGCGCGTCGGGGTGAATGCTGCGGCTCAAATCCCCAGCGCTGCCTGCTTCCACGCCGCGGCCGCGGCTTCGCTGTCGTTGCGGTGCTCGGCCATGCGCGCGAGCTGCTGCCAGGCGTGCACGCGCAGCGGTCCCGGGCCCAGCTGCGGTGCGCACTGGGTCAGCTGCTGCTGGGCCTTGCCCCACAGCTGGCGCTGCACGCAGGCCATGCCGGCAAGGTATTGCAGCCGCGGCTCGCGCGGGTTGTTGCGGCTTGCGGTCTCGATGCGCGCCAGCCACTGGCTGTCGAGGCCGTCGAGGCAATCCTGCAGTGCCAGCACCAGCGTCTGCATCTGGCTCTCACTGAGCACATCCATGCGCGCGGTCGCATATTCCCAGACCGGCAGCAGCCAGGCGCGCGCCTGCGACAGGTCGCCGCCCAGGCGCACCAGCTGGCGCGCCGCGGGAATCGCGATCTCGGGCATGGCGCGCTCGTCGGGGTCCAGGTCCAGCCAGAGTTGCTGCAGGCGGCCGGTGTCGCGCGCGTCATTGATCAGCTCGAGCACCAGTCCGCGCACGATGCTGGCCGAGGCCGCAGGCGAGAACGCGCGGTGCTTGGCGAGCATGCGCGCGGTTTCCAGCGCATTTTCGGTATGGCGAGCGAGGCGCGCGGCCTTGAGCTTGATGCGCAGCGCCAGCGTGCGCCGGCTCGCGCCCTGGGGCAGGGCCGCGAGGCGTTCGAGCGCCAGCAGCGCGTCGCGGTCGTCGAGTGCCCAGCGCGCGGCGCGCATCTGCGCGCCTTCGCGGGTCTCCTGCTCGACGGCCGTGCCGTCGTGCGGCGCGCATTCGAGCACCTGCGCCAGATGGATTTCGCGCTGCGGCGTGTCCTGCAGCGCATGCGAGCCTTCGGCTGCGACCATGTGGGCCGTGGCGCGCAGCTGGCGGCCGTGCGGCACGTCGGCCAGGGCCGTGGACAGCGATTCCTCCAGCGCGAGCGCCGACAGCGCGGACTTGCGCGCGCGCAGGAAGCGTCCGGCCTGCAGGTGCGACAGCGCGTCGAGCAGCGCGTGGTGCATGGCGCGCTCCTTTTGCTGCTCGCGCCAGCGCCGCGCCTGGCGGGGCAGCTGGGTGAGCACCGACAGCCCGCGCAGCGCCGCATGGCACAGAAAGAAGGATGCGACCAGCAGCAGCAACACCATGTTGAGCGACAGGTCGATGCGATAGGGCGGCCAGAACAGGGTGACCGTGCCCTGGTTGTTGCCCACGAACAAGGCCACCGCGACAGCGATGCCAAACAGGCCGATGAACCAAAGTGCAGCGCGCATGGATATTCCTCGTCGTACGGACTAGCGCCCGGCAGCGGCTGTTGCCAGCGCGGCCAGGGTTTCGTCCAGTGAGGGTTGCTCGTTGCTCTTGAGGTGCAGCTGGATCTGCTCCAGCAGCGCCTGGGCGTTGCGCGTGCGGCGCGACGCCGGATCGAAATACTTGCCCATGGCGACGCTCGCCGAGACCAGGTCGTTGCGCGCGGCGTCGTACTGGCGCGCGAGCACGCCCAGGCGCGCGTTGAGCAGCGTCAGCTTGAGGTTTTCACGCAGGAAGAAACCCTGGTCGGGCGACAGCAGCACGGCTTCGGGCTGGTCAATGCGGCTCACGCGCACCAGATCGTAGATTTCCGCGCGCACCACGTTCCAGGCGCGTCCCCCCCAGGCCTGCCACCAGGCCCAGTCGGCTGCCGACAGCGCGGGATCTTCGGGCGTCGCGGGCACGGGCGCGGGTGCGCCACCGCGCACGGCGCTGGGCTTGGCGACGGCATTCGTCAGCGGCAGGTCGTCGACGCCGCGCGACAGGTCGTCGAGCCGCGCGAGCAGGCCCGCGGTGTCGGTCACCGCAAGGCGAGAAATGGATTCGAGGTCGCGCTCTATGGCGCGCTGCACGGGCGTCAGACGTGCCTGTGCCGTGCGCTCTATGCGCTGGCTCGCGCTGCGCAAGGTGGCGACCAGCGGATCGAGGCTGCCGGTCAGCTGCGACTGCTGCTGGGCCATGCGGACCGCGGTGTCGATATCGACAATCAGCGTGTCGTCGCGCGTGCGCGAAAGGCTTTGCACCAGTTCTTCCAGCTGGCTGCGCTGCAGCGCGACTTCGCCTACGCGTGCTTCCATGACCGAAATGCGCGCCGCGCTGTCGCGCGCCAGATCTTGCGCATCGCGCGCCATGGTGCGCGCCTCGATGGCCTGGGTGCCGGAATCGGCGCTCTGGCGGGCAAGCTGTTCCTGGATGCTGCTCATGCGCTGCCACAGCATGCCGCTGCCGACCAGCGCCACCACGGCGACCGTACCCAGCAGGTACAGGGCCAGCGGCGAGGAAGGGCGCGCTGCGGGTGCGGCAAGGCCCTGGGCCGCATGGGGCCCAGAGGTTGGCTGGTCGTGGACGGCTTCTGTGCTCATGGTGCTGATTCTATCGAGGCCGCCACGTCATTTAGCGAAGGCCGGCATTCCTGTACATGGCCAAAGCCCGCGCGGCGTGCGGCGGCAGCGATGCGCGGGTGGGTGGCAAGAGCGCGCGCCTGCTGCCAGTCTGTGTCGGGCAAGATTTGTTGTAAATTAGCAACGGCCTCGGAACTGCTGAACAGCCACAGCGTGCCGTCTTGCGCGGCTTCGCGTGCCAGCGCCTGCTCCGATGGCGCGAGTTGCGGCGCGCGGCGCTGGTAGACGGCGATGAACTCGAGCGTGGCACCGGCCTGGCGCAGCTGGTCGGCAAGCCACTCGCGGCCCTGGCCGTTGGCGGCCGCCGCCTGGCCCTGGCTGCCGCGCACGATCAGCACGCGGTCTGCGGGCAGGATCTGCGCGCGCACTTCGGGCCACAGCGATTCGGAGTCGAATTGCGCGGCGTCCGCCGGCGGGCCGTCGATCTGCTGCACGGGCACGCCCGCGGCCTGCAGCGCCCTGGCCGTGCCCGGGCCCGGCGACCACGCGCGCGTGGGCGCTGCAATGCGCGTGGGCGCGCACGGGTCGAAAAAGAACTGCACCGCATTGCCGCTGACGAACATCACGGCGCGGTAGTGGCCGGGCGTGGCGCAGTCGCGCCGCGCCTGTTCCAGTTGCGCGGCCGCGGGCGTGCAGGCGACGATGTCGATCAGCGGCAGCGCCACGGCGTTCAGGCCGCGCGCCTGCAGCAAGCCGGCCCAATGCTGGGCATCGGGCGCGGGGCGGGTGACGAGGATGCGGGCCGGGCGCATGGATGCGCTCGCGGCTCAGTCGCCGCTGCCGGGCAGGGCCGTGCGCGCGCCGGCGGCGCGCAGCTGGGCCGCGACGGCTTCGCCCAGCGCTTCGGCCTGCGCATGTGTGGTGACCACGGCGTGGTCGTCGACCTGGACCAGCGCGAGCTGGCCGTCGAGATCGCCCCAGGCGGCCTGCAGATGCAGCTCGTCGCCATGCCAGATGCCGTGCGCGGCCAGCGGCATGGAGCAGCTGCCGCCCATCGCGCGGCTGACCGCGCGCTCGGCCGCGACGCCCAGCCAGGTGGGCTGGTGGCTCAGCGGTGCGAGCGCGGCGATCAGGTCGGCGCGCTCGGCGCGCACTTCGATGCCGAGCGCGCCCTGGCCGGCCGCGGGCAGCATGTCTTCAATCGCAAAGCAGCTGCGGATGCGCGCTTCGAGGCCCAGGCGCTTGAGGCCGGCGGCCGCGAGCACGATGCCGTCGTAATGGCCTTCATCGAGCTTGCGCAGCCGCGTGTCGAGGTTGCCGCGCAGCGGCGTGATCTTCAGGTCGGGGCGCAGCGCCTGCAGCAGCACCTGGCGGCGCAGGCTCGAGGTGCCGACGTTCGCGCCCTGGGGCAGGTCGGCAAGCGAGGCGTAGTTCGGCGACACGAAGGCATCGCGCGGGTCTTCGCGCTCCATCACGCAGGCCAGCACAAAGCCTTCGGGCAGCTCCATGGGAACGTCCTTGAGCGAATGCACGGCGATATGGGCGCGGCCTTCCTCGAGCGCGACCTCGAGTTCCTTGACGAACAGGCCCTTGCCGCCCACCTTGGACAGCGAGCGGTCGAGAATCTGATCGCCCTTGGTGGTCATGCCCAGCAACTCCACCGCATGGCCCAGGGCCTGCAGCCTGGCCTGCACATGCTCGGCCTGCCACAGGGCCAGGCGGCTTTCGCGCGTGGCGATCACAAGGGGGGTATCGGGGGAAGTAGCGGTGTTCATGGCATCGACGGCATCGGCCTCAGGGCAACGGGGAATGCTAGCATGCTGCGCTGCACTCGTTTTGGCTCAGGAAATATCCACCATGACCCACCCTTCTCGCAAGAATGACGACCTCTCCGCCGGAAAGAACGGCCGCAAGACAGACAAAGACGGGCCGCTGATCGAGGACATCCGCCTTTTGGGCCGGATTCTCGGCGATGTGATTCGCGAGCAGGACGGCGTTGCCGCCTACGAGCTCGTGGAGCAGGTGCGCCAGCTGTCGGTGGCGTTCCGCCGCGATGCCGACCACGACGCCGACCGCCAGCTCAAGAAGCTGCTCAAGAGCCTGAGTGCCGACCAGACCGTGAGCGTGATCCGCGCATTCACCTATTTCAGCCATCTGGCCAACCTGGCCGAGGACCGCCACCATATCCGCCGGCGCGCGCTGCACGAGCGCGCGGGCAACACGCAGGAAGGCAGCATTGGCGTGGCGCTGGCGCGGCTGCGCTGGGCCGGCATCGCGCCCGGCACCATTGCCGAGACGCTGGCGCAAAGCTATGTCGCGCCCGTGCTCACGGCCCATCCGACCGAAGTGCAGCGCCACAGCATTCTGTCGGCCGAGCGCGACATCGCCCAACTGCTCGCCACGCGCGATGACGTCAGCGAGCGCGCCCAGCTCTACAACAGCGCCAAGGACGCGCTCACGCCGCGTGCACTGGCCGACAACGAGGCCCAGCTGCGCGCGCGCGTCGCCCAGCTGTGGCAGACGCGGCTGCTGCGCCGCTCCAAGCTCACCGTGGCCGATGAGATCGAGAACGCGCTGACCTATTACGAAGCCACGTTCCTGCGCGAGATTCCCAAGCTCTATGCCGAGCTCGAAGAGGAGCTCGGCGACCTGCCCGTGGCGAGCTTTCTGCGCATGGGCCAGTGGATAGGCGGCGACCGCGACGGCAATCCCAACGTCACGGCCGACAGCCTGCAACTGGCGCTGCGCCGCCAGGCCGAAGTCGCGCTGCGCCATTACCTGACCGAAGTCCACTACCTGGGCGGCGAGCTGTCGCTGTCGGCCCATCTGGTGCAGCTCACGCCCGAGATGCAGGCGCTGGCCGAGCGCTCGCCCGACACCAATGTGCACCGCCAGGACGAGCCTTATCGCCGCGCGCTGACCGGCATCTATGCGCGCCTGGCCGCGAGCCTCAAGACGCTGACCGGCGGCGACGCCGCGCGCCATGCGGTCGCGCCGCAGAACGGCTACGCGCGCGCCGAGGAGTTTCTCGCCGATCTGCAGGTGATCGACCAGTCGCTGCGCAGCCACCATGGCGGGCCGCTGGCCGCGCAACGCCTGCGCCCGCTGATACGCGCGGTGCAGGTGTTCGGTTTCCATCTGGCCACGGTGGATCTGCGCCAAAGCTCCGACCAGCACGAGATCGTTGTTGCCGAGCTGCTGGCGACGGCGCGGCTGGAGCCCGACTACAGCCGCCTGCAGGAGCACGCCAAGCAGGCGCTGCTGGTGCGCCTGCTTGAAGACGCGCGCCCGCTGCGCGTGATGGGCGCGCAGTACTCGGCGCACACCGAAAGCGAACTCGCGATCTTCGAGACCGCGCGGCGCATGCGCGAGGCCTATGGCACGCAGGCCATACGCCACTACATCATCAGCCACACCGAGACCGTCAGCGATCTGCTCGAAGCATTGCTGCTGCAAAAGGAAGTCGGGCTGATGCAGGGCACGCTCGACAACGACGGCCGCTGCGATCTGATCGTCGTGCCGCTGTTCGAGACCATAGAAGACCTGCGCAATGCCGCGCCCATCATGCGCGCCTACTACCAGCTGCCCGGCGTCGCGGCCCAGGTGCAGCGTTCGGGCGGCGAGCAGGACATCATGCTGGGCTACAGCGACAGCAACAAGGACGGCGGCATCTTCACCAGCAACTGGGAGCTGTACCGCGCCGAGATCGCGCTGGTCGAGCTGTTCGACGAACTCGCTGCCAGCCACGGCATACGGCTGCGCATGTTCCACGGCCGCGGCGGCACCGTGGGCCGCGGCGGCGGTCCGAGCTACCAGGCCATCCTGGCCCAGCCGCCGGGCACGGTGCGCGGCCAGATCCGCCTGACCGAGCAGGGCGAAGTCATTGCGTCGAAGTACGCCAACCCCGAGATCGGCCGGCGCAACCTGGAAACCCTGGTCGCGGCCACGCTCGAGGCCACGCTGCTGCAGCCGACCAAGTCGGCCACGCCGGCGTTTCTCGCGGCCGCGGCCCAGCTGTCGCAGGCCAGCATGGGCGCCTACCGCTCGCTGGTCTACGAGACTCCGGGCTTCACCGCCTATTTCTTCGGCAGCACGCCGATACGCGAAATCGCCGAACTCAACATCGGTTCGCGCCCGGCCTCGCGCAAGCCGTCGCAGAAGATCGAAGACCTGCGCGCGATTCCCTGGGGCTTCAGCTGGGGCCAGTGCCGGCTCACGCTGCCGGGCTGGTACGGCTTCGGCGCGGCGGTGCAGGACTTCCTCGCGCAGCCGGGCAAGGACGCAAAGGCGCAGATGGCGCTGCTGCAGCGCATGTACCGCCAGTGGCCGTTCTTTCGCACGCTGCTGTCGAACATGGACATGGTGCTGGCCAAGAGCGATCTCGCGCTGGCCTCGCGCTACAGCGAACTCGTCAGCGACACGCGCGTGCGCCGGCGCATCTTCGAGGCCATAGAGGCCGAGTGGCATCGCACGGCCGACGCGCTCACGCGCATCACCGGCGACAAGCAGCGCCTGGCGCACAACGCCGCGCTGGCGCGCTCCATCCGCCACCGCTTCCCCTACATCGACCCCTTGCACCATCTGCAGGTCGAGCTCGTGCGCCGCTGGCGCGCGGGGCAGGGCGACGACCGCGTGCAGACCGGCATCCACATCTCCATCAACGGCATTGCCGCCGGGCTGCGGAATACGGGCTGAGCGCCGCTGCGGGCGCGAAGCTTGCTGGCAGGTCGGGGTGAACGAAAGGACGATGTGAGATCCGGTATTGCAACAAGCGTGCAACGCGCGCTGGCCCAGGGTGCGTGGGCGTATGGGCTGCGCATCAGCATCGCGCTGGGCGCGGTCATGGCGCTGTGCTGGTGGCAGGACCGCCTGCCGCAGGTGATCGCGCTGTTCCTGGGCATCATCGTCAGCGCGCTGGCCGAGACCGACGACAGCTGGCGCGGGCGCACGCGCGCGCTGGCGGCAACGCTGCTGTGCTTTGCGCTGGTCGCTTTCAGCGTCGAGGCGCTGCTGCGCCAGCCGCTGGGCTTCGTGCTGGCGCTGGTGCTGTTCACTTTCGTGTTCACGCTGCTGGGCGCTGCCGGCGAGCGCTACCGCGCGATCGCCTCGGCGTCGGTGATCCTGGCGCTCTACACGGCCATCAGCATGGCGCCGGGGGCTGGCCATGCGGCCGCGCCCGGGGCCTGGCCGGTGCCGGTGCTGCTGCTCGCGGGCGCGGCCTGGTACGGGCTGCTGTCGGTCGGCTGGTGCGCGCTGTTTCCGCATGCGCCCGTGCGCCAGAACCTGGCGTCGCTGTTCGAGCAACTGGGCGCCTATCTGCGCCTGAAAGCCAGCCTGTTCGAGCCGGTGCGCGCGGTCGATCTCGAGCGCCGGCGCATGGCGCTGGCCCAGACCAATGGCCGCGTCGTGGCCCAGCTCAACATCGTCAAGGAAAGCCTGTTCAATCGGTTGGGCCCCAGGCCGCTTGCCGATGGCGAGATGCTGCGCCACATGAACCTGTACTTCATTGCCCAGGACATCCACGAGCGTGCCAGTTCTTCGCACTACCGCTACAACGAATGGGCGCAGCTGCTGTTCCACAGCGACGTGCTTTACCGTTGCCAGCGCGTGCTGAGCCTGCAGGGTGCGGCCTGCAGCCAGCTCGCCGAAGCCTTGCGGCTGCGCGCGCCGTTCCAGCCCGACGCCGAAGGCGCGCGCGCGATGGAAGACCTGCGCGGCGCGATCGACTACCTCGCGGCGCGGCAGCAGCCTGCCTGGCAGCACGCCTTGCGTTCGCTGCGCGCGCTGGTGCGCAACCTGAGCACGCTGGACGCGCAGATTGCCGCGGCCGCGCATCCCACGGCGGGCGCGGCGCTGGCCGACCCCAGCCTGTTCAACCGCCGCCCGCGCACGCTGGCCGAAGCCTGGGCGCGGATTCGCGCCCAGCTGCATCCCAGCGCGCCGCTGCTGCGCCATGCGCTGCGGCTGTCGCTGGCGCTGGGCGCGGGCTTTGTCGCGATGCAGTTCACCGACCCCGAGCATGGCTACTGGATTTTGCTGACCACGCTGTTCGTCTGCCTGCCGACCTACGGCGCGACGCTGGCGCGCGTCGCCCAGCGGATTCTGGGCACGGTCATAGGCCTGGTCGCGGGCTGGGCGCTGATGCGGCTGTTTCCCGGCCTGCCCGCGCAGGCGCTGATCACCGTGGCCGCGGGCGTGCTGTTCTTTGTCACGCGCACCCAGCGCTATGTGACGGCGACGGCGGCCATCACGCTGCTGGTGCTGCTGTGCTTTCACCAGACCACGGGCAACGCCTATGCGCTGATCTGGCCGCGGCTGCTCGATACGCTGATCGGCGCGGCCATCGCCACCGCCGCGATGCTGCTGGTGCTGCCCGACTGGCAGGGCCGGCGCCTGCACCTGCTGGTCGCGCAGGCGATTGCGGCGCACGCGGCCTATCTGCGCGAAATCATGTCGCAGTACGCCAGCGGCAAGGACGACGACCTCGACTACCGGCTCGCGCGGCGCAACGCCCACAACGCCGACGCGGCGCTGTCCACCGCGCTGTCGCAGCTGCTGCTCGAGCCGCGCGCCGTGCGCCGCCATGCGCGCGTGGGCATGCAGCTGCTGCTGCTGTCGCACACGCTGCTCAATTACCTTTCGGCGCTGGGCGCCCACCGCGACAAGCTGGCCCAGAGCGACAGCCATCCGCTGGCTGTCGAGGCCGCGCGCCACGCGGCCGACAGCCTCGAGCAGATGGCCCAGGCGCTCAAGGCGCGCCAGACGCTGCCCGCCGACGACGGCCGCGCGGCCGCGCTGGCGCAGGAACTCGAGCAGCAAAGCGATACGCTGGCCGATCCGTTCAGCCCGCTGGTGCTGGTGTGCCAGCAACTCGAGCCGCTGCGCGCGGCCTGCGCGCAACTGCAGGCCGAGCCGCAGTAGCGGGCCCGCCCGGCCGCTGCGCCCGACCGGGAAGGGCAAGGCGCTTAGAAGCGCGCGGTCAAGCCCACGAAGTAGGTGCGGCCCCCGTTGTCGTAGTTGCTGCCAAGGTCACGCGTCTGCTTGTCGCCGACGTTGACCACGCCGGCGCGCAGCGTCAGCGTGTCGTTCACGTGGTAGTTGGTCGAAACGTCGAACGTCGTGTAGGCCTTGGCGAAGCTGGTGGCCGTGCCCGTGGTCACCAGTTCCTTGCCCGTGTGGCGCAGGCTCAGGGCCGCGCTCCACGCGGCCTGCAGCCGCCACTGCAGCGACGAGTACACCGTGAGCTTGGGCACGGCGAGCAGCGAGGCACCCGTGGTCAGGTTCTTGGATTCCAGCATCTTGGTGAGGTTGGTGTTCCATGCGAGGTTCTTCGCCAGCGGCACGTTGAACGTGCCTTCGAGGCCGCGCGTGCGCGCGCTCTGGACGTTGGCCATGCGCGTCCACCAGAAGCCGTTGTACAGGCCCAGCGGCTGGTAGTCGATCTTGTTCTTGAAGTTGGTGTGGAAGTAGGTGGCGCCCAGCGACCAGCCGTTGCGGTCCCAGCTCGTGCCCAGCTCGAAGTTGGTGCTGGTCTCGGGCTGCAGGTTGGGGTTGCCTGCCATGTAGCAGCCGCGCGAGCCGTCGCCGTTGATGCTGTTGCTGGTCCAGCCCATTCCCGCCAGGCTGCGGCAGCCGTTGCCGCCCGACTGGGTCGCGGCGCTGGGCGAGTTTTCCTTCAGGCCCGGCGCGCGAAAGCCGCGCGAGACGCCGCCGCGCAGCGTCCATTCGGGCTGCGGGTGGTAGACCAGATAGGCGCGCGGGCTCCAGTTGTTGCCGTACTTTTCATGGTGGTCCATGCGCAGGCCCAGCGTCAGCGCCAGGTTTTCGCGCAGGAAGATCTGGTCTTCGCCAAACAGCGCCCAGGTGCTGGCGCTGAGCGCCGAGCCGGTCACCGGATTGCCTGTGTAGTCGATGGGCGCCAGGCCTATGGTGTCGCGGTTGTCGAGTTGCTCGCGCTTCCACTGGCCGCCCAGTGTGAGCGCCTGGTCGAAGCCAAGCAGCTTGAGCGGCAGGTCCACGCGGCCGTCCAGCGCGGTCTCGCTGGAATGGTTGCCTATGGTGTCGTTCTTGTCTTCGTATTTGTTGTGCACCAGGTTGAGCCTGGAGCGCACCTCGCCCCAGCGGCCCTCGTGGCTCAGGCCGAAGTTGCTGTGCTCCAGCTTGCTCAGCCCCCATTGCCCGATGGCCTGGTTGCCATTGGCCAGGCGCCTGTTGGAGCCGGTGGCGCGCTGCGTGCCCTGGCCGGCTTCAAAGCCTATCACCTGGTCGGGCGTGAGCTGCCAGTTCAGCAGGGCGTTGAAGTTCTGCTTACGCGAGCCCGCCGTGGATTGGTAGGCGCCGGGAAAGCCGCCGTTGCCTTCGTCCGATTCGCGTTCGGTGTAGTTGCCGCCCAGGCGCAGGCCGAACCTGTCGGACAGCGGGCCGCTGATGTTGAAGCCCAGCTGGCGCGTGTCGCCACGCTCGCTGTCTTCTGGCCGGCTGTAGTTGAGCGTGCTCGAGCCTGACCAGCGCTTGGCGATCTTGCGCGTGATGATGTTGATCACGCCGCCCATGGCGTCCGAGCCGTAGAGCGAGGACATGGGGCCGCGCACGACTTCGATGCGCTCTATCATCTCGGGCGATATCCAGTCCAGGTCCTGCTGGCCCAGGTCATCGCGGTAGTTGACCGCGGCCGAGTTGCCCTGGCGCTTGCCGTCCACCAGGATCAGCGTGTATTTCTCGGGCAGGCCGCGCAAGCGGATCTTCGACTGCGCGCCCGTGCCCGACAGCCCGCCGGTCACGCCCGGCACCGTGGACAGCAGCTCGCCGATGCTGGTCACGGGCTTGCGCTCTATGTCCTCGCGCGTGATGACGCTGATGCTCGCGGGTGCTTCGCGGATCTCCACGGCCGTGCCCGAGGCCGTGACCACCACATTGGACAGGACTGCCGGCGTATCCGCCGTCTGGGCCCGGGCGGGCAGGGCCGCCATGGCGGCGCAGGCCAGCGAAACGGCCAGTGGCAGCGGACCACGCATTGAAACTCGAAGCATCTGTAATCCCTCTCTAAATGTAATTGCTAATGATAACAATTTGTATTTAGATTATTGGGTTGGCGTAAAGAAATCTGTGGGCTGGGTAAATTTTTGTGGCGTGATGCGTGCTGCGCGGCGGGTTTGCGGTTGCAGCCGCTGGGGAGGGCAGGGCGCTCATCCTGCAATGCGGTCGGCGGGACAGGCTCGGGGCGAACGGGATTTCCAGCGCTTGCTGACTCTTGAACCATTGGCGTCTTGTGTGCCCGGGTTCACGCGTTTGTGGCCAGCCTTTCTGCCGGCTGCGGCCCGTGCTTGACGCCGGTTCTTCGCTGCCCCAAACGCACAACGCCCCGAGGGCCAGGCCATCGGGGCGTTGCAGGAAATCAGTGGGGGCAGATCAGTGCAGCATCAATGCGCCAGCGTTCTTGCTCTTGCCTGCACGTGCGGGCGGGTTGCACAGGCCGCATTGGTAGTGGCGCGCGTTCTCGTAGGGCTCGGTCACGAACTGGCCCTTGCAGGAGGAGCAGGCGGTGCGCGTGAGCATGTTGGCATCGACGAACTTGACCAGGCGCCAGGCGCGGGTGAACGACAGCAGTGCTTCGAGGCCTGCGGTTTCGATCTGTTCGGTGTAGAGGCGGTAGGCCTTGGTCAGCTGCTCGGCCGTGTCCAGCTCCACGGCCTTGGACAGGTATTCGTAGATGTTGAGGAACAGCGAGCTGTGGATGTTTTCCTGCCATGTCAGGAACCAGTCGGTCGAGAAGGGCAGCTGTCCCTTGGACGGCGACTTGCCCGCGATTTCCTTGTACAGGCGGATCAGGCGCTCATAGGACAGCGTGGTTTCCGATTCCAGCACTTGCATGCGCGCGCCCATCTGGATGAGCATTGCAGCGCGTTCGATCTGCTTGGATTCGTTGAGAACGCTTTTGGTGGGGGCTGACATGGGGCAGGTCTTTCGCGAAAGGATGAGGCGGGGACGAGGTGCTCAGAGCACTTCGGAAACGCGGCTGGCCATCAGGATGTTGGCGTGCAGCGTGTTCGTCGCGTCGTTGCCGATCTTGTTGGACGAGTGGTTGGTCAGCAAGCTCCAGACCAGTTCGTCGTCCACGCGGAAGCTGCACAGCAGCGTGTTGCGCGAAGCCAGCTTGAGCACCTGGGCCGACGACAGCGCGGTCAGGATGTCTGCGGCTTCCTCGTTCAGACCCAGACGGAACACGGCTTCGGCCTTGTCCTGGCGAATCATGGTTTGGGCCAGCATCAGGTAGGTGAGGTTGGCTTCGCGGATTTCGGCAAGCAGTTGTTCGTTAGTCATGGATCAATCCTTTTCAAATGCGTCAGAGCGGGAACAGAGCACAAAAACCGGCAGGTGTGTGGTGTCGCGATCTGTTGAAATGGATTGTTAAACAGGGCCAAACAATAATTAAGTCGGGTGAGGGAGGTGCGTCGTGTCTGGTTAGGCCGGGGGGCTTGTAAGGCAAATTCCTACAAGCACTGTTGGAAAATGGGCGTTGCGCTTCTTGAATCTCCTGCTGCCAATGCCAGCCCTCAGGCCAGATGCCTGGCCCTATCCCGCAAATCCTGTAACCAATTAATTCGCGCAGCTGTGGTTTTTTCGAACCATGCGCGAATCTGTCATATCACCCGCGTTCCACGGGCCGGCTGGCGTCTGCGCACCATTCGCTCCAGCTGCCGGCGAACAGCGCGGTCTGGCCCAGGCCAGCGACTTCCATCGCCAGCAGGTTGGGCAGGGCGCTGACGCCGCTGCCGCACTGGTGCACCACGCTATCGGCCGGGCGCTCGCCCAGCAGCTGCTGGAATTCGGCGCGCAGCAGTTCGCGCGGCTTGAAGCGCCCGTCGGCCGCGAGGTTCTCGCTGAACGGGCGGTTGAGCGCGCCCGGAATATGGCCGGCCACCGGGTCCAGCGGCTCGACTTCGCCGCGATAGCGCGCACCGGCGCGCGCATCGATCACCGTCTGCGCCGGCGAGCCCAGGCCGGCAAGCACTTCGCGCGCGCTGATCAGGCGGCGCAGCGGCGGCTGCAGCGTGAAGCTGGTCTGGAAGTGGCTGGGTTCGCTGCCCTGGTTCACGGGCTGGCCCGCGGCCTGCCAGGCCTGCAGGCCGCCGTCGAGCACCGCCACGGCGTCATGGCCGGCCCATTTGAGCATCCACCAGAGCCGGCCGCAGTAGTTGGCGCCGTTGCGGTCATAGACCACGGCCTGCATGTCGTTGGAAAAGCCCACGCTCGACAGCCAGACCGAGAAGCGCTCGCGGCTGGGCAGCGGGTGGCGCCCGCCCGAGGCGGGCTGGTCGGCCTGCGAGACCGCGACCGAGCCGTCGCTGCTGGGCATGCCGTGCTTGGCGCTCAGATCGTGGTCCAGGTCGGCAAAGACCGCGCCGGGAATGTGCGCCTGCTCGTACTGCTGGCGGCCGAGACTGGGTTTTCCCAGGTCGAAACTGCAGTCGAACACCATGCACGGCTGGCCGCTGAGCTGCAGCGCATCGAGCTGTTCGGGGGAAATGAGGGTGGTGTAGGTGGTCTTGGACATCAGCGCTCCTCGGCAGACAATCAGAACCCCCGCTGCGCGGAGGCGTGTTCTATCAGTCCATTATCCGACGGCGCGCGCCGCCATGGAGGCCTGCGGCTGGGGGGGCTTCAGTTCCTGGCGCGCAGCACGGTGGCCGCGATGCCACTGCCCACGATGAGTGCCATTCCCAGCCAGCCCATGGGCGGAATCAGGTCGCCAAACACCAGCACGCTGTAGGCGCCGCCAAACGCAATGCCTGAATACTGCAGGTTGGCGACGACCAGGGTCGCGCGGCGCGTGGTTGCATTGGCGTAGGCGCGCGTCATGCACAGCTGGCCGCCGGCGGCGAAAATGCCCACGGGAATGAGCCACAGCGCGGGCCAGCCCGGGAAGTCGGAAACGCCGATGAACAGCATGGCGGCGGCGCCCGCAACAGCCGAGCCCACCGAGAAATAGAACACCACGCGCTGCTCGGGCTCGCCCAGGCGCGACAGCGCGACCACTTGCATATAGGCAACGGCCGAAATCATTCCCGACATCAGTCCGACGATGCCGGCGAGGCCTTGGTCGGCGCCAATGCTCGGGCGCATCATCAGCACCACGCCGACGAAGCCCACCAGCAGGCTCACGATCACCGGCATGTGCAGCGCGGGCCGCGGCGTGGCCGGCGAGGGCCGCCAGGCCATCAGCGCTCCGCCCACCATGAAGGCCGCGATCCACAGGCTGCTCATATAGTTGAGCGTCATCGCCGTGGCCAGCGGCAGCTTGGCGATGGCGTAGAACCAGGCGGCCATCGAAACCACGCCGACCAGCGAGCGCCAGGCATGCATTCCCGGCAGGCTGGTGCGCAGCGTCACGCCTTGTTTTCTTGCCAGCACCCAGAGCAGCGCCATGCTGATCAGGCCGCGGTAGAAAATGATTTCGGCGGTATTGAAGTATTCAGCGGCGAACTTGATGCTCACGCCCATCGTGGCGAAGAAGAAGGCCGCGAGCACCATCCAGAGAACTTGCATACAGAAAACTAGCGCAATCCAAAAAAAAGCTGCAAACGCCTGCGGGGTCAAGCGGTTGCAGCTGGGGTGTCATCAAAGGGCGCAGGCTCAGGGTTTGGGCTGGTCGGCGCCTAGGGCATTGCGGTACCACTCGTGAAAGTGCTGCATGCCGTCTTCCATGGGGCTCTGATAAGGACCGACTTCGTTGTCGCCGCGCGCCAGCAGCGCGCGCCGGCCCGCATCCATGCGCTCGCCGATCTCGTCGTCCTCAATGCAGGTTTCCATATAGGCGGCTTTCTGCGCGTCGACGAATTCGCGCTCGAAGGCGGCGATTTCCTCGGGGTAGTAGAACTCCACCATGTTCATGGTCTTGGTCGGGCTCACCGGGTGCAGGGTCGAGACCGTCAGCACATGCGGATACCACTCGACCATGATGTGCGGGTAGTAGGTCAGCCAGATCGCGCCGCGCTCGGGCAGTTCGCCGTTGCGGTAGTTGAGCAGCACCTCGTGCCAGATCTTGTAGACCTCGGAGCCCGGCTTGCCGAACGAGGGCGCCACGCCCACGGTCTGCACCGAGTACTCCTTGCGGAACTCCCACTCGAGGTCGTCGCAGGTCACGAAGTTGCCCAGTCCCGGGTGGAACGGGCCTACGTGGTAGTCCTCGAGGTAGACCTCGATGAAGGTCTTCCAGTTGTAGTTGCACTCGTGCATCTCGACATGGTCGAGCACGTAGCCGTCGAAGTTCAGCTGCGAGCGCGGGCCCATGTCGGCCAGGTCGCGCGCGATGTCGCGGCCGTTGTCCTCGAACAGCAGACCGTTCCACTCGCGCAGTCCGTAGTTGTTGAGGTTCAGGCAGGGGTCCTGGCTGAAATGCGGCGCGCCCAGCAGCTCGCCGCTGGCGCTGTAGGTCCAGCGGTGCAGCGGGCAGACGATGTTGCCGCCCGCATGGCCCTTGCCATGGCCTTGCAGCGAGCCGCGGCCCTTGAGCATGACGGCCTGGCGGTGGCGGCAGACGTTCGAGATCAGCTCGATGCCGCCCTGGGCATTGCGCACCAGTGCGCGGCCCTCGCCCTCCTGGGGCAGGGCGTAGTAGTCGCCGGGATTGGGAACGCTCAACTGGTGCCCGACATAACGTGGGCCGGACGCAAAGATAGTATCCAACTCGCGCTTGAAAAGCGCTTCGTCGAAATAGCTTGAAACTGGTAGTTGGCTTGCGGCCTGCTGCAGTTGAAGACTTAAATCAGACATGGGTGACCTGACCTAAAGACTCCCCACAGGGAGGGTGCGCGTGCGCACACGAAGAAAAAACAAAACCGGCCACGGACGCGGTCACTTCACGGGAATTGCAACCTCGGCAACCAAGCCGCAAATGCTGCAGAACCCGGACAGATGGCCATGCGCCAGGCCGGTTCGACGGGAATGGGATTATAGCCGGCAGGGTTATTTCCGCCTTGCAGGTACGTGTATTGATGGCATAGGCGCAGACCTTGTGAATTGTGCTGTGCGTCCGGCTTTGTGCAGGGGTTCAGACACAGCGCCTAAAATCAATCGCTTTATCTCATTCTGCTCGCACCCATGCCCAAGGCTTCCGCTGCCCCAACCCCCCCGTCCGAGCCATCCAGTTATGAAGCTGCGCTGGAGGAGCTGGAGCAGCTGATCGCCCGCATCGAGTCGGGCCAGCTGCCGCTGGACCAGATGCTCAGCGGCTACCAGCGCGCCGCAACCCTGCTGGCCTATTGCCGCCAGCAGCTCGATGCCGTGCAGAACCAGATCCAGCTGCTCGACGATGGCGCGCTCCAGGTCTGGAGCCAGGAATGAACGCCGTGACGCTTCCCACTCCGGTCCATGCGGACTTCGATCTGTCTGCCTGGATGCAGCGCCATCTGACCGATGTCGAGCAGGCGCTGTCGCGCTGGGTCGGTGTGGACGCGCCCGCGCAGTTGGGCGAAGCCATGCGCTATGCCGTGCTCGATGGCGGCAAGCGCCTGCGCCCGCTGCTGGTGCTCGCGGCCTGCGAGGCCGTGGGCGGCCTGCAGACTGCGGCGCTGCGCGCGGCCTGCGCGGTCGAGCTGATCCATGCGTATTCGCTGGTCCATGACGACATGCCCTGCATGGACAACGACGTGCTGCGCCGCGGCAAGCCCACGGTGCATGTGCAGTTCGGCGAAGCCCGGGCGCTGCTGGCCGGCGATGCGCTGCAGGCGCTGGCTTTTGAATTGATCGCGCCCGCGGGTGACGAGCATGCCGAACTGCCGGCCGCCATGCAGGCGCGGCTGTGCAGTCTGCTGGCGCGCGCCGCCGGCGCGCGCGGCATGGCCGGCGGCCAGGCCATAGACCTGGCCAGCGTGGGCCTGCAGCTGTCCGAAGACCAGCTGCGCCAGATGCACCGCCTCAAGACCGGCGCGCTGCTCCAGGGCAGCGTGCTCATGGGTGCGGCCTGTGCGGATGTCAGCCCGGGCACGCGCGCCGCGCTGGCCGAGTACGGCGCGGCGCTGGGCCTGGCGTTCCAGGTGGTGGACGACATCCTCGACGTGGTCGCGGATTCGGCCACGCTGGGCAAGACGGCAGGCAAGGATGCCGCCAACGACAAGCCGACCTATGTCTCGCTGATGGGGCTCGAAGGCGCACGCGCCTATGCCGACCTGCTCGCAGCCCAGGCCCATGCAGCGCTGGCGCAAACCGGCCTGGCCGATACGCGCGCGCTGTCGGCGCTGGCCGACCAGGTGATTCGCCGCTCGCACTGAGGCAGCGCGGCCGACCTGCGCGCGCGCGGGTCTTGTCGCCCGCCCGGTGCGCCGAATGTGAGAACTACAGTAAATTGGCCTATTGCATATGCTCGATGAGCATTGGCTGCTACTAGAAAAATAGCAAATGTCCACGAATTCCTATCCCCTGCTGCAGACGGTCGAAAGCCCCGCCGACATGCGCCGCTTCTCGCGTGCCCAGCTCAAGACGCTGGCCGCGGAGCTGCGCAGCTATGTGCTCGACAGCGTGTCGCGCACGGGCGGCCACCTGAGTTCCAACCTGGGCACGGTGGAACTCACCGTGGCGCTGCATGCGGTGTTCAACACGCCCTATGACCGCCTGGTCTGGGACGTGGGCCACCAGACCTACCCGCACAAGATACTCACGGGCCGGCGCGACCGCATGCCCAGCCTGCGCCAGCTCGGCGGACTGTCGGGCTTTCCGCTGCGCAGCGAAAGCGAGTACGACACCTTCGGCACCGCGCATTCGTCGACCAGCATCTCGGCCGCGCTGGGCATGGCCCTGGCCGCCAAGCGCAAGGGCGAGAAGCGCCGCGCCGTGGCCATCATCGGCGACGGCGCGATGACTGCAGGCATGGCGTTCGAGGCGCTCAACAACGCGGGCGTGTCGGACGCCAATCTGCTGGTGATCCTCAACGACAACGACATGAGCATCAGCCCGCCCGTGGGCGCGCTCAACCGCTACCTGGCCCAGCTGATGAGCGGGCAGTTCTACGCCAAGGCGCGCGACATGGGCAAGAGCGTGCTCAAGCAGGTGCCGCCGCTGCTCGAGCTCGCCAAGCGCCTGGAGCAGTCGGCCAAGGGCATGGTCGTGCCGGCCACGCTGTTCGAGAACTTCGGCTTCAACTACATCGGACCCATCGACGGCCATGACCTCGACTCGCTGATTCCCACGCTGGAAAACATCAAGGGCCTCGAAGGTCCGCAGTTCCTGCATGTGGTGACCAAGAAAGGCCAGGGCTACAAGCTCGCCGAGGCCGACCCCGTCACCTATCACGGCCCGGGCAAGTTCGATCCCGAAGTCGGCATCGTCAAGCCGTCGACCCCGCCCAAGACCACGTTCACCCAGGTCTTCGGCCGCTGGCTGTGCGACATGGCGGCCCAGGACGAGCGCCTGGTCGGCATCACGCCCGCCATGCGCGAAGGCTCGGGCATGGTCGAGTTCGAGCAGCGCTTTCCGCTGCGCTACTACGACGTGGGCATTGCCGAGCAGCATGCGGTGACGTTTGCCGCGGGCATGGCCTGCGAGGGCGTCAAGCCCGTCGTGGCCATCTACTCGACCTTCCTGCAGCGCGGCTATGACCAGCTGATCCACGACGTGGCGCTGCAGAACCTGCCCGTGGTGTTCGCGCTCGACCGCGCAGGCCTGGTCGGTGCCGATGGCGCGACGCATGCGGGCAACTACGACATCCCGTTCGTGCGCTGCATTCCCAACATGGCCATGGCCTGTCCCGCCGATGAACGCGAATGCCGCCAGCTGCTGAGCACGGCGTTCGCGCAGAACGGCCCGGTCGCGGTGCGCTATCCGCGCGGCAGCGGTGCGGGCGTGCAGCCGCTGGCAAGCCTCGAAGGCCTGCCTTTCGGCAAGGGCGAGATCCGCCGCGAATCGACGGTCCAGGCCGAAGCCGGTCCGCGCATCGCCATCCTCGCGTTCGGCAGCCTGCTGTATCCCGCGCTCGAGGCGGCCGAAGCGCTGGACGCGACCGTGGTCAACATGCGCTGGGCCAAGCCGCTGGACGTCGAACTGCTGCTCGAAGTCGCGGCGCGCCACGACGCGTTGGTGACGCTCGAAGAGGGCGCGATCATGGGCGGCGCGGGCAGCGCCGTGCTCGAAGCGCTGCAGGCCGCGGGCGTGCAGCGCCCGGTGCTGCAGTTGGGCCTGCCCGACCAGTTCATCGAACATGGCGATCCGGCCAAGCTGCTGGCGCTGCAGGGGCTGGATGCCGCTGGCATTGCGCAATCGGTGCGCGCGCGTTTTCTGCGCGATTGAGCGCGTCTGCGCCATGACCCCAAGCCGCCGCCAGGCGGCTTTTTTCGTTTCTGGCCACGGTATGCGCGTGTTCGCGCGCTTTGCATGCAAAAAATATGCTCCGAATGCGGGTAAAGCCGGGTTTACCCAGGACGGTTTGCGACCGTGGCGTTTTTACAATCTCTGACAACCAGCCTGGATGGGTAGCCCATCTCCACGGGGGAGCTGACCGTCGTTCAGCCAGGCCTATTACCGGAGTGTTTACATGGATCGTCGTTCATTGATCAAGCAGGCGGGTATCGCTGGCGTTCTGGCCGCGGGTGTCGCGCCTGCCGTGCATGCGCAGGCCGCCGTGCGCTGGCGCCTGGCATCGAGTTTCCCCAAGTCGCTTGACACCATTTTCGGCAGCGCCGAAATGTTCGCCCGCACCGTCAAGGCCCTGTCGGGTGGCAAGTTCGAAGTTTCCCTGCATGCCGCAGGCGAGCTGATGCCGGCATTCGGCGTGGTCGATGCGCTGCAGAACGGCACGATCGAAATGGCGCAGACCGCGCCTTACTACTTCACCGGCAAGGATGCGATCTTCGCGTTTGCCTGCGCCGTGCCGTTCGGCCTGACCGCGCGCCAGATGGATGCCTGGATGGACCATGGCAACGGCCGCAAGCTGATGGATGCGTTCTTCGCCAACTACAACTTCAAGAGCTACAGCGCGGGCAACACCGGCACGCAGATGGGCGGCTGGTACCGCAAGGAAATCAAGTCCGTTGCCGACCTCAAGGGCCTGAAGATGCGCCTGGGCGGCGGTCTGTTCGGCGAAGCCATGGACAAGCTGGGCGTGGTCGCGCAGAACATGCCCGCGGGCGATGTCTACCAGGCGCTGGAAAAAGGCACGCTGGACGCCACCGAGTTCGTCGGCCCCTACGACGACCAGAAGCTGGGCTTCAACAAGGTCGCGCCTTACTACTACTATCCCGGCTGGTGGGAAGGCGGCGCCGAGCTCGAGTTCTTCGTCAACACCAAGGCCTACGCCGCGCTGTCGACCGAGAACAAGGCCATCGTCGATGCCGCGACCAAGATCGCGGCGCGCGACATGACGTCCAAGTACGACGCCTTCAACCCCATCGCGCTCAAGAAGCTCGTGGCCGACAAGACCCAGCTCAAGCCTTTCCCCAAGGACGTCATGGACGCCGGCTTCAAGGCCTCGATGGAAGTCTTTGCCGAGCACGAGGCCAAGTCGCCCGAGTTCAAGAAGATCCACCAGGACATGCGCGCCTTCCAGCGCGACCAGCTGCTGTGGGAGCGCTTCTCGGAGTTCCGTTACAACAGCTACATGACTTCGGTCAAGCTGTAAAAAGAACATGGCTGGCAACGCCTACGCGATCCAGCCCATGGCACGAAACCGGTATCAGGACTGTCCAAGCCCTGGCCGGTTTTTTTTCGCCCTGCCGCCGCTGCGGGCGCGCAGGCTCGGTATCACACAGGAGACACAAATTGGATCGTCGTTCCATCTTGAAAAATGCCGGCATTGCCGGTGTTCTGGCGGCCGGGGCCGCGCCCGCCGTGCATGCACAACCCGTGGTGCGCTGGCGCATCGCCTCGAGCTTTCCCAAGTCCCTGGACACCATCTACGGCTCGGCCGAAGTGTTTGCCCGCGCGGTCAAGGAAATGACCGGCGGCAAGTTTGACGTCACCGTGCATGCGGCCGGCGAGCTGATGCCGGCCTTCGGCGTGGTCGACGGCGTGCAAAACGGCACCGTCGAAGTCGCGCACACCGCGCCTTACTATTTCTTCGGCAAGAACGAAGCGTTTGCCATTGGCGGAGCGATTCCCTTCGGCATGAATTCGCGCCAGCTCACGGCCTGGATGGTCGACGGCAACGGCCAGAAGCTGATGCGCGAGTTCTACGCCAAGTTCAACATCGTCAATTTCCTGGGCGGCAATACGGGCGCGCAGATGGGTGGCTGGTTCCGCAAGGAAGTGAAGTCGCCGGCCGACATCAAGGGCCTGAAGTTCCGCGTGGGCGGCTTTGCGGGCCGGGTGATCGAGCGCATGGGCGGCGTGCCGCAGAACATCCCCGGCGGTGAGATCTACCAATCGCTGGAAAAGGGCACGATCGATGCGGCCGAGTGGATAGGACCCTATGACGATCTGAAGCTGGGCTTCAACAAGGTCGCTCCCTACTACTACTACCCCGGCTGGTGGGAAGGCAGTCTGAACCTCGAGTTCTATGTGAACCAGAAGGCCCTGGCCGCGCTGACGCCCGAGTACCGTGGCATTGTCCAGGCCGCTGCCCACGAGGCCCATGTGATCACGCAGGGCCGCTATGACGCGCGCAATCCCGGTGCGCTCAAGCAACTGGTGGCCGCCAAGGCCAAGGTGCTGCCGTTCCCGCAAAGCGTCATGGATGCATCGTTCAAGGCAACCATGGAACTCTACGCCGAGCTCGACAAGAGCAATCCCGAGTGGAAGAAGATCTACGCCGACTACCGCAACTTCCAGCGCGACCAGATCCTCTGGTTCCGCTTTGCCGAGTCGCGTTTCGACAACTACATGGCGGCCCAGAAGCTCTGACCGCAGCATTCCGTTCTCACCCCGAAGCCAGGCCCTGCCTGGCTTTTTTTATCTTTTGAGCCCGGGAAAACACCAACGACATTTTGCTTTTCTTTGACTTGTCTGTTGGTATACCATCTGACAAAAGATACTAAGGAGACAGCTGTGAATGGATTGCATGGTGCTTTGAAGAATCGTTGTCTGCGCTTCACGCGCCGGGCAATCCTTGTGGGCGCGGTGGCGGCGGCTGCCGGCAGCGCCTGGGCGGTCTATCCCGACAAGCCCATCATCCTGATCGTGCCGTTTGCGCCCGGCGGCAGCTCGGACATCATCGCGCGCACCATTGCGCCCGAGCTGTCAGCCAGGCTGGGCCAGTCCATCGTGGTCGAAAACACCGCGGGTGCGGGCGGCGTGCTGGGCATGACGCGCGCCGTGCGCTCCCCGGCCGACGGCTACAGCCTGCTGCTGGGTTCGGGCTCGGAAGTGCTGATCAACAAGCTGATCAACCCGGCGCTGCAGTTCGACGGTCTGAAAGACTTGAAGCCCGTGGTGTTCGTCGGCACGGGTCCGATGGTGCTGGTCGGCAAGAAGGCCTTGCCGCCCAATACGGTGGCCGAACTCATCAGCTACGCCAAGGATGAAAAGAACGTGCTGAACTTCGCATCGGCCGGCAACGGCACGCCCATGCATGTGGCCGGCGAACTGTTCAATCTCAAGGCCGGCACCAGGATCTCCCATATCCCGTACCGCGGCGCCTCGCCGGCGCTGGTCGATGTGATGGGCGGGCAGATCGAGCTGGGCATTTCCACGCTGACCGCGGCCCAATCGTTCATCAAGGCCGGAAAGATCAAGGCCTACGGCGTGCTCGGCCGCGAGAAATCGCCGCTGGCGCCCGACATTCCCGCCATAGGCCAGGTACCCGGTCTCGAAGCCGTGGATCTGGGCGTGTGGTTCGGCCTGTTCGTGCCGACCAGGACGCCGGCCGATGTGACCAGCAAGCTGGAAACCGCGGCGCGCGCGGTGATGGCCAATCCCGAGATCGTCAAGAAGCTCGCCGAGCAGGGCGTGATCGCCTCGGGCGAGTCGGCCGGCAAGCTCAACAGCTTCATGGCGCAGGAAGTCGAAAAGTACCGCGCGGTCATCAAGGCCGCGGACATCAAGCCCCAGTAACCGTGCATTCCATCAGAGAGAAGACCATGACCGATCTGCAGAACATTGGCGTACGCAAAATCGTCGCCTATACCGAGGAAAGCCTGATCGAAGGCGGCAAGGCCTGCGCCACGCCGCTGCAACTGTTCGGCGTTGCCGCCGTGCTGCGCAACCCCTGGGCCGGCCGCGCGTTCGAGGAAAACCTGACGCCCGAAATCATGCGCATCGCACCCGTGCTGGGCAAGGCGCTGACCGACCGCATCGTTGCGCTCGCGGGCTCGGCCGCGGCCATCGAGGCCTATGGCAAGGCCGCCGTGGTCGGCATAGACGGCGAAGTCGAACACGCTTCGGCGCTGATCCACACGCTGCATTTCGGCAACTTCTACCGCAAGGCCGTGGGCGCCAAGAGCTATCTGAGCTTCACCAATGTGCGCGGCGGCCCGAACTGCTCGCTGGCGATTCCCATGATGCACAAGGACGATGAAGGCAAGCGCTCGCACTATCTGACGCTGCAGTTCGCGATCAACGATGCGCCGGGCCCGAACGAGATCGTGGTGGCGCTGGGCGCATCGGTCGGCGGCCGTCCGCACCACCGCATTGGCGACCGTTACCAGGATCTCGCGGCGCTGGGCTCCAATGAAACTGTCTGAGCCAAGCTGCGCTTTCGACGGCACGGCCTATCGGAGCCGGGGCGCGGGTGAAACCATTGTTCTGATCCATGGCGTGGGCATGGACCAGCGCAGCTGGCAGCCGCAGATCGAAACGCTGTCGCAAGCCCACCGCGTGCTGACCTACGACATGCTGGGCCATGGCGAAAGCCGGCTGCCGGCCGAGGGCGTGCAGCTCGCGGATTTCGCCGATCAGCTGCTGCGCCTGCTCGACCATCTGCAGATTGCCCGGGCCCATGTCGTGGGCCATTCCATGGGGGCGCTGGTGGCCATCGAGTTCGCGCTGCGCCACCCCGGGCGCTGCCAGCGCCTGATGGCCTTGAACGCGGTGTTCCAGCGCTCGCCCGCGCAGCGCGCAGCGGTCCTGGAGCGCGCGCGCACCTTGCAAAGCGAAGGCGTCGCGGCCACGGTCGACTCGACCATTGCACGCTGGTTCGGCACGCCCGTGCCCGCGCACCTGCATGCGATCGCGGCCTTGACGACCGACATCCTGGCCGACGTGAATGCGCTGGGCTATGCACGCGCCTACGGACTGTTTGCGGCCTCGGACGAAGTCCATGCGCAGCAGCTGCCGCAGCTGGCCATGCCCGCGCTGTTCATGACCGGCGAAGGCGACCCGAACTCCAGCCCGGCGATGTCGCAGGCCATGGCCGCGCTTGCGCCCCAGGGCCGGGCCGAGATCGTTCCGGGCGCGCGCCACATGATGAATCTGACCGATGCCGATGCGGTCAATGCACGGCTTCTGCGGTTCATCAGCGCCGCTGCGTGAGGCGTTGTTGGTGTCTGTTACAGGTACTAGAATGCCGCTTGGCTGGCCGCACATTCAAGCCCTTTGCCACGGCGCTCTGAACCAGGAACCCCCTCTGTGCTTGAATCACTTTCTCCCTCGCTCAAAGTAGACCGGTCGGCCAAGACCTTGCGCGAGCTGACGCTGGAGAAAATGCACGAGGCCATCTTCGGCGGCTATTTTCCGCCGGGCGACAGGCTGGTGGAGCGCAAGCTCTGCGAGTTGCTGGGTGTGAGCCGTTCCGTGATCCGCGAAGTGCTGCGCCAGCTCGAGTCCGAAGGCCTGGTCGAGACCATAGCCCATCAGGGGCCGGTGGTTGCCACGGTGGATGTCGACCGCGCGCGCCAGATCTATGATCTGCGCGCGCTGCTCGAAGGCCAGGCCGCGCGGGTGTGCGCCGAGAAAGCCTCGGACGAGACGCTGCGCGAACTCGCTCAGCTGAACGAGCATATCCAGCAGGCGTTTGCGCGCGACGAATTCGCGCTGGTGATGGAGCGCACCACGGCGTTCTACCAGCGCATGTTCCTGGGCAGCGGCCTGGACGTCGCCTGGGAGATGGTGCAGTCGCTGAACGCGCGCATCAACCGCCTGCGCGCCATGACCATCAGCTCGGCCGAGCGCAAGTCCGCGACGGGGCAGGAAATGGCGGCGCTGGTCGACGCGCTGCTGCGCCGCGACGCCGACGCTGCCGAGAAAGCTTCGCGCAGCCATATCCAGAAGGCCGCCGAAATCGCGATCAGCAAGCTTTCGCGCAGCTGATACGCAGCCCATGTAAAAAGCCCCTGCGGGCGAACCGGCAGGGGCTTGGGGGCAGGGTGCAGGCCTGGCTTATTCCTTCTTGCCTTCGCGCTCCAGCGCTTCCTGCATGGCCTTGAGGGCGTCGTTGTCGCTGCCCGCAGCGTCGGCAGCGGGTGCATCTGCCGCAGGCGCGTCGGGCGCCGCGGCGTCGGCAGGGGCGGCGCCTCCGGGCATGTTCAGGCTCGGGTCCTCGAAGTCCATTGCGGGCGGCATGCTGGCTTCCATTTCCAGGCGCACCTTGTCGAGGTCGTATTCGACCTTTTCATCGAGGCCGCTGGAGACAATGCCCGGGAAGATGATGATCAGCGCGACCATCACCAGCTGGATCACCAGGAACGGAATCGCGCCCGCGTAGATCTGCATGGTGGTCACGGGCTCGACCATCTTCTTGGTGACCTTGTCGACATAGGCCTTGGTGGGCGCGACGCTGCGCAGGAAGAACAGCGCAAAGCCGAACGGCGGGTGCATGAACGAAGTCTGCATGTTGACCGCGAGCAGCACGCCGAACCAGACCAGGTCGATGCCCAGCTTGTCAGCGACGGGCGCGAGCAGCGGCACGATGATGAACGACAGCTCGAAGAAGTCGAGGAAGAAGGCCAGGAAGAAGACCATCACGTTGACGACGATCAGGAAGCCCAACTGGCCGCCCGGCAGACCGGCCAGCAGATGCTCGACCCACAGCGGTCCGTCCACGCCCTGGAAGGTCAGGCCGAACATGGTCGCGCCGATCAGGATGAACAGCACGAAGCACGACAGCTTGGTGGTCGACATCAGCGCCTGGCGCAGCAGCGCCATGTTGAGGCGGCCGCGCAGCAGCGCCATGATGCCTGCGCCCAGCGCGCCCATGGCGCCGCCTTCGGTGGGCGTTGCCACGCCCAGGAAGATGGTGCCCAGCACCAGGAAGATCAGCAGCAGCGGCGGGATCAGCACAAAGGTCACGCGTTCGGCGACCTTGGACAGCAGGCCCAGGCGCGTGATGCGATTGAACGAGGCGGCGATGAACGCCAGCGCCACGCCAAAGCACATCGAGACGACGATGGTCTCGTCGAGCGCGACCTTTTCCACCGCTTCGCCGGTCCACCAGGTGTGCAGGTCTGCCATGTGCTGGCCGACATAGATCGACGCGCCCACGCACAGCACGGTGAGCACCAGCAGCGAAGGCATGCCCGACTTGCCGTTGTCATCGCGCAGCGTGCGCGCTTCGGGCGGCAGTGCGGGCACCATGTGCGGCTTGAAGATCGCCAGGGCGATGATGAACAGCGCGTAGAAGCCGGTCAGCATCAGGCCGGGAATGAACGCGCCCTTGTACATGTCGCCGACGCTGCGGCCCAGCTGGTCGGCCAGGATGATCAGCACCAGCGATGGCGGAATGATCTGGGCCAGCGTTCCCGAGGCCGCGATCACGCCCGAGGCAATGCGTCGGTCGTAGCCGTAGCGCATCATGATGGGCAGCGAGATCAGGCCCATGGAGATCACCGAGGCCGCGACCACACCCGTGGTTGCGGCCAGCAGCGCGCCGACGAAGATCACCGCCAGCGCCACGCCGCCGCGCACCGGGCCGAACAGCTGGCCTACGGTGTCGAGCAGATCTTCGGCCATGCCGCTGCGTTCAAGTATCAGCCCCATGAGGGTGAAGAACGGGATCGCCAGCAGCGTGTCGTTCTGCATGATGCCGTAGATGCGCAGCGGCAGGGCCTGCAGCAGCGCTTCGGGCAGCACGCCCAGCTCGACGCCGATGAAGGCAAAGAACATTCCGCAGGCGCCCAGGCTGAACGCGACCGGAAAGCCCAGGAGAAGAAAACAGATCAGGCCCGCGAACATGATCGGGGCCAGGTTGTGGGTCAGGAATTCCATGAAAAGTGTCTCCTGCGCTCAAGCGTTGGGCTTCTTGCTTGGGCCCTTGGAGGCTTCGGCCAGGTTGCGGATGGCTTCCGCCAGGTCTTCTTCGGCCGTCTTCTCGACTTTCTTGGCGGTCGGGTCGTCGATCAGGCCTTGCAGAAACGCAATGCGCTTGATGAGCTCGGACCAGCCCTGCAGCAGCAGCAGGCCAAAGCCCAGCGGCATCATCAGATAGACGGGCCAGCGGATCAGTCCACCGGCGTTGCTCGACATTTCGCCGGTCTGGAACGCTTGCCAGAAGAACGGAATGCCCAGCCACAGAACGGCCAGGCTCATGGGCGTGAGAAACAAGGCGAAGCCGAAGATATCGATCCAGATCTGCTTGCGCTTGGACAGGCGGCTGGCGATCACGTCGACCTTGACATGCTCGCCCTGCAGCAGGGTATAGCCGGCGGCAAGCAGAAAGGAAGCAGCGAACAGATACCACTGCACTTCGAGAAAGGCGTTGGAACTGGTGTTGAACACCTTGCGCACCACCGCGTTCACGCCGCTGATGACGGTGGAGGCAAGAATGAGCCAGATGATGTATTTGCCGACCTGGGTGTTAAGCCAGTCGACCCCTCTCGAAAATTTGAGTAAAGCCTGCATGGTGTCTCCAATCAAAAGGCCGTTTGTCTTGCCGGGCCGGCCACGGGTAGGAGGCTTCCGGTGATTTTTTGCAAGCACCGATTTTAAAGAGCAGATGCAGGAAAATTACTACGTTCAATATAGGACTTTTACTATATTTTTAGTGCATATATTGCTATTGATTTGGTAGCAATAGGGGTTTACCTTGGTCGGGTAAATTGTCGTTTTTTTGACGTTTTTACGCCATTTTCAGTCGATGCCAAAACGGCTGCGCAAGGCGTCGCTGAAGGCCGCGCTGGCGCTGAGCGTGAGCCCCAGCGTGGTGCGCTGTCCCGTTGCCTGTGCCGCGGCAAGCTGCAGCCGGCCCGTGGATTCGTCATAGCGCACGTTCAGGGGCGCGCCGTCCTCTTGCTGCGCATGCAGGTCGAAATCCCAGTCGCCGCCTTCTTCTATCGGTCCGCGCCGGCCGGCGAACGCGCGGCTGGCCCAGCGCAGCAGCTGCTCGACTTCGGTGGTCAACGCGGGCAGGCGCTCGGTCGTGACGCTGGCCAGCGCGTCCCAGGTGGCCGTGCCTTCGTCGTCTTCGCTGTAGTCAAAATCCAGATAGTCCAGTGCCATGTGCGTTCCCCGAAAAAGCCGCCATTGTGGCGCCGGCTACATGGCCTTGAAGCGGTGGGCATAGAGCCGGCTCACGGGCAGGCGCTCCGTGCGGCCGCGCAACTGCAGCTGCAGGCGCCCGGATTCGTCGCGCAGCGCCGCGCGAATCGCGCTGGCGCGCACCAGCGTGCTGCGGTGTATCTGCCAGAACACTTCGGGGTCGAGCTGGTCGCAAAGTTCCTTGAGCGGCGTGCGTATCAGGTACTCGCGTTCGGCCGTGAGAACGCGCACGTACTTGTCGGCGGCTTCGAAGCAGAGCACTTCGTCCACGGGCACCAGATCTATATGCGCGCCCGCGCCGGCCTGTATCACCGTGAGCCGCGGCAGCGCCGCTGGCGTGCTCGGCGCCTGCAGCAGCTGGCGCAGTTGGGCCAGGGTGCGCTCCAGGTCCTGCGGCGCGGCCGCGTTGCGGCTGGACGCGCGCTGCGCAAGCAGGCGCTGCAGCCGGGCTACCGTGGTCTGCAGACGCTGCGCCTGCACGGGCTTGAGCAGATAGTCGACCGCCTGGGCTTCGAATGCCTGGACCGCGTACTGATCGTAGGCCGTGACCAGCACCAGCGCGGGAAAGGGCGGGCCGCCTTCTTGGGCATGGGGCCAGGCATCTGCCAGTTCGGCTGCGGCTTCGAGCCCGCTCAGGCCGGGCATGCGGATATCGAAGAACAGCACGTCGGGCTGCAGCTCCAGTGCCTGGCGCACGGCACTCAGGCCGTCGCCCACGCTGGCAACGATCTCGAGTCCGGGCCAGGCGCGCGCCAGCGCCTGCTCCAGCGCCTGGCGCAGCAGGGGTTCGTCTTCGGCGATCAGCGCGCGCGCCGGGGATGTCATTGCGGGTTCTCCAGATGCAGCGGCAGCACCACGCTGCAGCGCGTGCCGCCTTCGGCGCGGGCTTGCAGCAGCAGCCCGGCCTGGTCGCCGTAGAGCGTCAGCAGGCGCTCGCGCACCTGCGCCAGGCCGAAATGCCGTGGCGCCGGACCGTTGGCGAAATCCTGCGCCGCCAGGCCCGCGCCGTTGTCCAGTACCTCGAGCCGCAACCTGCCATCCGGCGTTGCGCAGGCGCGCACCACGATTTCGCCGCCCGCGATCTGCGGCTCCAGGCCGTGGCGTATCGCGTTCTCGACCAGGGGCTGCAGCAGCAGGGCCGGCACGGCTGCGGGCGCGAGTTCGACGGGCAGCTCCAGCTGGTAGCGCAGGCGTGCGCCCATGCGCACCGCCATCAGTTCGAGGTAGTCGTGCAGGCGCGCGAATTCGGCGCGCAGCGCATGCTGCGGCGCGCGCGCGCCATCCAGCGTGGCGCGCAGATAGGCGATGAAGTGGTCGAACATGGCCTCGGCGCGCGGCGCATCGCTGGCAATCAGCACGCGCAGGTTGGCCAGGGTGTTGAACACCATGTGCGGCTCGAGCTGGGCTTCGAGCAGCTTGAGCCGCGCTTCGGCGGTGTCGCGCTGGCTCTGGACGATGGCGCGCTGCAGTTCCTGCGCCTTGCCGCGGTGAAACAGCACCAGGCACATGGCGATGCTGATCGCCGCAGTGAGCGCCAGCGTGGTCAGGCCCGCGGCGCTGGTCAGCGCCTGGGTTAGCGAGAACGGCTGCTCATCGCCGCGGTAGAGCCGGCCCATGGTGCCGCCCAGCAGCGCGCCGGCGGCGATGCCCGCAACCACCAGCGCCGGGCCGCGCCAGCCCGCAGGCCAGGGGATGGCCTGGCGGCGCGTGAGCAGCAGCCGGCCCAGGTCGATCACCAGCCAGCTGATCAGGCCCACGCACAGCGAGTAGACCAGTTGCGCGTCCCACGCGCCCTGGCCCGTGGCCTGCAGCGCGAGCGCGGTCAGGCAGCACAGCACGGCCGTGCACAGGCCGTGCAGGCCGAAGGTCCGCGCATTGAAATGCGGCATCAATGGGGCGATGGACATGGTCGGTGGCATTGTCGCGCATCGCTGTGCACGGCTCAGCCCTGACGCTGGCGCTGCAGCAGCCGGCGCTCGCGTGCCAGCAGGCGGTCATGCAGGCTGCCGCCGGGCAGGTGGAGCCAGACGACAGCGCCATGGATCAGCAGACCCAGGCCCCAGCCCAGCGCGGGGTAGACGGCCCAATGCCGACCCTGCTGCGCCGACAGTGCGGCCAGCAGCAGGTTGACCAGCACATAGACCGTGGCGTGAATCGCCCAGCCCATCTTCATGCCCGCGCGCCGGCGCGCCAGGCGCTCGAGCGCGTCTTCGTTCATTGCAGGGGAGGTGGAAAAGGTCATGGCAGGGCTCCGTTCGGTGAAAGCGATGGCATGACTGTGCGCGCCGGCCGGCGCTGCCGCCAGCGCCCTGCGACGGAATGCAGATGCATGGCGCGGAATGACAAAAAACAGGCGCCAATCGGAATCAGGATCCGATAGGGGAAATCTTTTGTTACGCGCCTGCAGCGCGGGCATTTTGCGGCGCGCGTCCATAATCTCTGGCTTTCAACCGCCAAACAGGACATTTCCGTGGATATCGTATTGCTGGTCAAGGCCGCCATCATGGGCGTGGTCGAAGGCCTGACCGAGTTCTTGCCCATTTCATCGACGGGTCACCTGATTCTGGCGGGCGCCCTGCTGGGCTTCGAAGGCGAGAAAGCCAAGGTGTTCGACATCGCCATCCAGACCGGCGCGATCTTCGCGGTGATCCTGGTCTATTGGCAGAAGATACGCAGCACCGTGGTCGAGCTGCCGACCAGCGCCCATGCGCGGCGCTTCGCGCTCAATGTGTTCATCGGCTTCCTGCCTGCCGTGGTGCTGGCGCTGGCCTTCGGCAAGCTGATCCAGGCCCATCTGTTCACGCCCATGGTGGTCGCGACCACGTTCATACTGGGCGGTTTCGTGATCCTCTGGGCCGAGCGCCGCCCGAACGCTTCGGTGCGCGTGCATTCGGTGGATGACATGACGCCCATGGACGCGCTCAAGGTCGGCCTGGCGCAATGCCTGGCCATGGTGCCGGGCACCAGCCGCAGCGGCGCGACCATCATCGGCGGCATGCTGCTGGGCCTGTCGCGCAAGGCGGCGACCGATTTCTCGTTCTTCCTGGCCATGCCCACGCTGATTGGCGCGGGCGTCTACAGCCTCTACAAGCAGCGCGCGCTGCTGACCGCGGCCGACATTCCGATGTTTGCCGTGGGCCTGCTGTTCTCGTTCATCAGCGCCTGGTTCTGCGTGCGCTGGCTGCTGCGCTACATCTCCAGCAACAGCTTCGTGCCGTTTGCCTGGTACCGCATCGTGTTCGGCATCATCGTGCTGGTCACGGCCTGGACCGGAGTGATCGCCTGGCACGGCGAATGAGCGCTGGCGAGTTCCATCGCCTGACGCACAACGCCACTGCCGATGTCGTGGCGTTCGCGCGCTGCGTCGCGCAAACGGAGTTTCTGTTCGACCACGCCAGCGATGCGGATGCGCTGGCGCAATATCGGGCGGCCTGGCTTGACGCCGAAATCCTCAATGCGCTGGCGCTCGAGCGCTGGGACAGCGATGGCCGACCCGCGGACTGGAGCGCTGTGTGGCGCGCCGAATTCGCGCGCGATGCGGCCCACACTGTCGCGGCGCTGCAGGCGGTGGTCGCACTTCATTTCAAGCCCGCGAAGTAGCGCCCGGGCGGCTGCCCCAATGCTTTCTTGAACATGGTGATGAACGCGGTCACGGAGTCGTAGCCCAGATTGCCCGCGACCTGCTGCACGGTCGCGCCCTCGGACAGCTGGCGCAGCGCAACGAGGATGTGCAACTGCTGGCGCCAGCGGCCGAAGGTGAGCCCGGTTTCCTGCGTCACCAGCCGCGCAAGCGAGCGCTCGCTCATCGCTAGGCGCTGGGCCCACTGTGCAAGGGAAGTGCGGTCCGATGGATCCTTGGTCAGGCAGCGGGCCATGCGGCGTATCTTTGCATGGTCCGAGACCGGCAGGTAAAGCTGCTCCACGGGCGCAGTCACCAGCAGTTCCAGCAGCAAGGCTTCGACGCGCGCGCTGCCGGCTTCCCCTGCGGCCGCAAGATGCAGGATCAGCTCGCGCAGCAGCGCGCTGATGGCCAGCGTGCAGCATTGTTCGGGCATGCGCGCTGCGGCCGGCTCTATGAACAGAAAGCAGATGCGTGCATTTTCGGTCGCGCGGTTGCTGTGCGGCATGCCGCCGGGAATCCAGACGCCGTGCTGGGGCGGCACCATCCACATGCCCTGGGGCACTTCGCAGGTCACGCTGCCGTGCAAGGCCAGCACCAGCTGGCCCTTGCGATGGCGGTGAATCGGCTGCTCGGCGTCGTTCTGCGAGATTTCCACATGCAGGCCCACGGCCGGCCGGGTGTCGAGGTCGGCGTCATAGCTGCACAGCAGGCGCGAAAGGGAGGCGTGATTTGTCATGATTTAGCGATCATCTGTCTTTTCTTCTATATTCAAGCACGACCGGGCTTCGTACAGTAAGGCTTAGTACTTCGAGCCTTAGCGATGACCACTCTGACGAAACAGCGATCCGCGCGCCACGCGGTGCTTCTTGCCGGCACCCTGCTGGTCGCCGCCAACCTGCGCGTTCCCGCGACCGGCCTGCCGCCGCTGCTCGGGCCCATCACCGAGCACTTCGGCCTGAGCACCGCGGCCGCGGGAGCGCTGACGACGCTGCCGCTGCTGGCCTTTGCGCTGCTGTCGCCGTTCGCCGCGGCAATTGCGCGCCGCCTGGGGCTGGAGCGCACGCTGCTGTGCGCCATGGCGACGATAGCGCTGGGCATAGGCCTGCGCTCCAGCGGCTGGGAATGGGCTTTGTATCTGGGAACCTGGATTCTCGGCATGGGCATAGCGGTGGGCAATGTGCTGCTGCCCGGTCTCGTCAAGCGCGACTTTCCCGACAACGTGGCGGCGATCACCGGCGCCTATGTGCTCTCCATGGGAGTGGTAGCCGCCCTGGGCTCGGCCGTGGCCGTGCCGCTGGCAGATGCCTACGGCTGGCAGGCCGCGCTCGCGGGCTTCGTGCTCGTGCCGCTGGCGGCGATGGCGGTCTGGGCAACGCAGTGGCGCAGCGCCGGCGTGCCGGCACCTGCAGACGCGCGCGCGCAGCCGCCGGTGCCCATCTGGCGCTCCGCGCTGGCCTGGCAGATCACGTTCTATCTGGGCCTGAACTCGACCATTTACTACGTGGCGATAGGCTGGCTGCCGTCCATCCTGGCAGAGTCGGGCATCTCGGCCCAGCAGGCCGGAACGCTGCACGGCGTGCTGCAGCTGGCTTCGGCGATTCCCGGCCTGGTGCTCGGGCCCATCGTGCGGCGCATGACCGATCAGCGCCTGGCCGCGGCGCTGGCCGCGGCAATGTCGACCCTTGCGCTGCTGGGCTTCTGGCTGCTGCCTTCGCTTTCCTGGCTGTGGTCCGTGCTGTTCGGCATGGGCACGGGCGCGACGTTCATTCTGGGCCTGACCTTCGTTGCGCTGCGCACCCGGGATGTGGCGCAGTCGACCGCGCTGTCGGGAATGTCGCAAAGCGTGGGCTATCTGCTGGCGGCGGTGGCACCCATGGCCATGGGCGCGCTGCATGACAGGCTCGGGGGCTGGCAGGTTCCGCTGCTGGTCTGCGCGGCCCTCGCGGCGGCGGCCGTGGCCATGGGCGTGCTTGCCGGACGCAATCTGCGCATCGGTGCCTGAAGGCAGGGCAGCGTCCCTATGATGACGGTCCATGCCCGCAGCGGGCTGGCAATTCAATCAAGGAGAATTCATGGCAGCAGAAAAAGTGGCACTGATCACCGCCGGCGGTTCCGGCATGGGCGCGGCCGCGGCGAAGAAGCTGGCGCAGGACGGCTACCGCGTCGCCATCCTGTCGTCTTCGGGCAAGGGCGAAGCCCTTGCCAATGAGCTCGGCGGCGTGGGCGTCACGGGTTCCAACCAGTCCACCGAAGACCTGCAGCGCCTGGTCGATCTGGCGATGCAGCGCTGGGGCCGCATCGATGCGCTGGTGAATTCCGCCGGCCACGGCCCGCGCGCACCGATTCTCGACATCACCGATGAAGACTGGCACAAGGGCATGGAAGTCTATTTTCTCAACGCCGTGCGGCCCGCGCGCCTGGTCGTGCCCATCATGGAGAAGCAGGGCGGCGGCGCCATCGTCAACATCTCCACGGCCTGGGCGTTCGAGCCTGTCGACACCTTCCCCACATCGGCGGTGTTCCGCGCGGGCCTGGCGAGCTTCACCAAGATCTTCACCGACCGCTACGGCGCCAAGAACATCCGCATGAACAATGTGCTGCCGGGCTGGATAGACAGCCTGCCGCAGACGGATGCGCGGCGCGAGACCGTGCCCATGGCGCGCTACGGCAAGGCCGAGGAAATCGCCGCGACCGTGGCGTTTCTGCTGTCGGACGGTGCGGGCTACATCACGGGACAGAACATCCGCGTCGACGGCGGGCTGTCGCGTTCCGTTTAAGCGCTGCCCAGCGACGCCAGATTGAGCAGTGACGCCTCGATCGCCGCGGCCGTGGCTTCGGGGCGTTCCATCGGGAACAGATGGCTGCCGTCGAGAATCATGCTGCGGCCCTGCGTGATGCGCAGCGTCATGTCCATGCCCACCTGCTTCATTTCCTGCGAGCTGCGCCCGCCGATGAAAGCCGCGGGGCAGCGCAGCGGATGGCGGCGCAGCAGCGCGTCGAGGTTGTGCGGCAAGGTGTTGTAGATTGCGGTCTCGACTTCGCGCTCGAAGGCCAGCATGCGCTTGCCGTCGTGGTCCTTGAGGCAGCGCGTCACGTAGTCGTGCAGCACGTCGGGGTGCCAATGCGCAAAGGCCTTCTTGGTGCGGAAATATTCCAGCGCCTCGTCGTCGCTGGCCCAATGGTTGCGCCGGCGCTGGCTGATCTTTCCCGGCGAGACCGAGCCCACGAGCTGGGTGCGCTTGGCCATGCCCAGGGCATTGGCGCGCCAGCCGCTGATCAGCGGCGAGTCGATCAGCAGCACGCCGCGCGCGAGTTCGGGGTGCAGCGCCGCGGCCATCACGCTGAGGAAACCGCCCAGCGAATGCCCGACGAAGAACACCGGCTCGCCGCGCCGCTCGACTTCGGCGCGCGCGAAGTCGGCCAGCTGCTGCACCAGATGCGGCCAGTTGTTGCTGACGGGGTAGCGCGGGTCATGGCCGAAGCTGTCGACGGCCCGCGTCTCGCAGCCGCGCTTGCGCAGCAGCGAGAACAGCAGGCGGTAGGTGGCGGCTGGAAAGCTGTTGGCGTGGGAAAAGACGATGGGCAGCATGGGACGGCTGCGCTCAGGGCGTGGAAGTGTCTTCGTCGTCCTGGGCGTCGGGCGCCTTGGCCGGCGGATTCGCGGGATCGGCTTCGCCGGCCATCAGATGGTCGGGGTGCACGGGAGCGATGGGCAGGTGCGCGGGCGCGCGCAGCGACGAAGCCGCGGAGTAGGCGCCTGCCTGGCGCAGGCCCGCGGGCGCAGCCGGTGCGGGCTGGGCCGCGACGATGGCCGGCGTGATCTTGTGCAGCGGGTGGCAGCGCCGGCTCGCGACACGGATAGGCGCATTGGTCGCGCCGCCGTCCCAGGCCGGGTCCTCTATGCTGTCGAACACATGGCGCAGGCGTTCGCCCCAGTTGTCGTGCAGCAGCCGGTAGTAGGGATTGGTCTCGTCGATGCAGACGATCTTGTCGCTGGAGAACTGGTCGGCCTCGTAGACGATCAGGTCCAGCGGCAGGCCCACCGACAGATTGGACTTGATGGTGCTGTCCATCGAGACCAGCGCGCACTTGGCGGCTTCGTCCAGCGGCGTCTGCGGCGTGATCACGCGGTCGAGCACGGGCTTGCCGTACTTCGATTCGCCGACCTGGAAGTAGGGCGTCTCGTGCGTGGCCTCGATGAAGTTGCCTGCCGAGTACACCTGGAACAGCCGCATGCCTTCGCCGCGGATCTGGCCGCCCAGCACCAGCGAGACATTGAAGTCCAGGCCCGCGCGCTTGAGCGCCACGCCGTCGCGGTCATAGACATGGCGCACGGCCGCGCCCAGGATGCGCGCGGCATCGAACATGCTGCGCGCGTTCCAGATGGTCAGCATTTCGCCGGTGTGTTCGTCGCGCAGCTGCTGCAGCTGCAGGATTTCGCGCACCGACTGGGAAATCGACAGATTCCCGGCCGACAGCAAGACCATGAAGCGGTCGCCCGGCGACTCGTAGACCATCATCTTGCGAAAGGAGCTGATGTGGTCGAGTCCGGCATTGGTACGCGAGTCGGCCAGAAACACCAACCCCGCGTCTAGTTTGATGGCTACACAGTAGGTCATGGCTTTTGAGCGAGTCCTTGAAGAGCGTACAAAATATCGAGGGCCTCACGCGGGCTCAGCGTATCGAGTTCCAGGCCCAGCAGGCGTTGCTGCAGCAGACTGACTTCGGCGTGGGGTTCGGGCGCTTGCGGCGCGGCGAACAGATCCACCTGACGCCGGTCTTCGCCGGCGCGCTCTTCCAGCGCTGCCAGCGTATGTCTCGCATGGTAGAGCACTGCGGTGGGCATTCCCGCAAGTTTAGCCACCTGGATACCGTAGCTTCTACTGGCAGGCCCTGGCTGTATTTCATGTAGAAACACAATGTCACTTCCTGATTCAGTTGCGCCCACGTGCACATTCACTGCCTGGCGCGCTTTCGCCGGCAGGTCGGTGAGCTCGAAGTAGTGGGTGGCGAACAGCGTGAACGCGCGCGTCTTGTCGTGCAGATGGCTGGCGATGCCGCTGGCCAGCGCCAGGCCGTCGAAGGTGCTGGTGCCGCGGCCGATCTCGTCCATCAGCACCAGGCTGTGCGGCGTCGCCGCATGCAGGATCTGCGCGGCCTCGGTCATCTCGAGCATGAAGGTCGACTGGGCGTTGGCCAGGTCGTCGGCCGCGCCAATGCGCGTGTGGATGGCGTCTATGGGCCCCAGACGGCAGGCCGTGGCCGGCACATGGCTGCCCATGCTGGCCAGCAGCACGATCAGCGCCACCTGGCGCATATAGGTCGACTTGCCGCCCATGTTGGGGCCGGTGATGATCTGCATGCGCGCATTGGCGTTCATGCGCGTGTGGTTGGCAATGAAGGCACCGCTGGAGGTTTCGGCCAGACGTGCTTCGACCACGGGGTGGCGGCCGCCTTCGATCTCGATGCAGGGCTGGCTGACGAACTCGGGCGCGCACCACTGCAGCGTGAGCGAGCGTTCGGCCAGCGTGCACAGCAGATCGAGCGTGGCCAGCGCGCCGGCGACCCGAGTCAGGCCCGGCACATGGGGCTGGAGCTGGTCGAGAATCTGCTCGTAGAGCCACTTCTCGCGCGCCAGCGCGCGCTCGTTGGCCGACAGCGCCTTGTCCTCGAAGTTCTTGAGTTCGGGCGTGATGAAGCGCTCGGCGTTCTTGAGCGTCTGGCGGCGGCGGTAGTCGTCGGGCACGCGGTCCAGATAGCTGGTCGTGACTTCGATGTAGAAGCCATGCACCTTGTTGAACTGCACGCGCAGATTGGGAATGCCGCTGCGCGCCTTCTCGCGCGTCTCGAGGTCGAGCAGAAAGCTGTCGCAATTCGTCTGGATGGCGCGCAGCTCATCAAGCTCGGCGTCGAAGCCGCCCGCTATCACGCCGCCGTCGCGCACCAGCGCCGCGGGCTCTTCCAGCAGCGCGGCCAGCAGCAGCGCTTCGCAGCCCGCGGGCGGCAGGGTGTCGGCAAAGACCTGGTTCAGATAGGCGGACGGCGAGGCGCCGGTCGCGGACAGCAGCTGGGCCTTGGCCAGCGTCCTGGCCAGCGCCACCAGTTCGCGCGGGCGCACCTGGCGCAGCGCGATGCGGGCCGTGATGCGCTCGACATCGCTCACGCCCTTGAGTTCGGCGCGCAGCATCTGCCAGGGCGCGGTGCCCGAGCCCTGGCTGCCGCGCAGCACTTCGGTGGCCTGGAGGCGCTCGCGCGCGGCGCTGCGGTCGCGCCTGGGCTCCAGCATCCAGTTCTTGAGCAGGCGGCTGCCCATTCCGGTCTGGCAGGTGTCCAGCAGCGAGAACAGCGTGGGGCTGTCTTCGCCGCGCAGCGTCTTGAGCAGCTCGAGGTTGCGGCGCGTGGCCGGCGGCAGGTCGATCAGCTCGTCGTCGCGCTGCACCTGCACGCTGTGCAGGTGGGTCAGCGTGCGCCCCTGGGTGTGCTCGGCATAGGACAGCAGCGCGGCCGAGGCCGCATGCGCCAGGCCCAGGCCTTCGGCGTTCCAGGCCAGCAGGCTGGCCGCGCCCAGCTGCTCGAGCAGCTTGCGCTCGCCCAGCGCCTGGTCGAACTGCCAGTCGGGCCGCGGGCTCAGCGGGCAGGCGAGGCTGCCGCTCTGGCGCAGGCCGTGCAGCTGTTTCTCGAAACGCTCGGTCACGCCCGCGCTGTAGATCACTTCGCTGGGCGCGATGCGCACCAGCCAGTCGCCGAGCTCCTCGGGCGTGCATTCGGCCAGGTGCACCCGGCCCTGGGTCACGCTGAGCCAGGCCAGGCCGCAGCGGTTGCGCGCGCCCGCATGCACGGCCAGCAGCATGGCTTCGCTCTTGTCGGACAGCAGCGCCGCATCGGTCAGCGTGCCCGGCGTGACGACGCGCACCACCTTGCGCTCGACAGGACCCTTGTTCGCACCGACTTCGCCGACCTGCTCGCAGATCGCCACCGACTCGCCCATCTTGATCAGCCGCGCCAGGTAGTTCTCCAGCGCGTGGAAAGGCACGCCGCACATGGGAATCGGCTGGCCGCCCGACTGGCCGCGCTGCGTCAGCGTGATGTCGAGCAGCCGCGTGGCCTTTTCGGCATCGGCGTAGAACAACTCGTAGAAGTCGCCCATGCGGTAGAACACCAGCGTGTCGGGGTACCCGGCCTTGAGACCCAGGTATTGCTGCATCATGGGCGTGTG
>NZ_JAVWWA010000029.1:0-32141 GCF_036666375.1 Comamonas sp.
CGTATAGCTGAGGCAATTGTGTGCCGACAGTTCGGTGACACGCCGCGGTGTGCCGTGGCGCTCCAGATAGCCCGGTGCCGCGCAGATCCGCAAAGGGCAATCGGCCAGGCGACGCGCCTTGAGCGCGCTGTCCGCGAGATGGCCAATGCGTATCGCCATGTCCCAGCCTCCCTGTATCAGGTCCTGCTGGGCATCGCTCAGGCCCAGTTCCACCTCGACCTGCGGATAGCGGCGGCTGAACTCGGGCAGCAGCGGCGCGATGAACCGCGTGCCGAACGACAGCGGCAGATTGATGCGCAAGCGGCCCACCGCGTCTACGCGCCGGGCCGCGACTTCCGATTCGGCTTCTTCCATTTCCTGCAGGATGCGCCGGCTCGCGGCCAGGTAGTCGGTGCCGGCTTCGGTCAACGTCAGACGCCGCGTGGTGCGGTGCAGCAGCTTGACTCCCAGCCGTGCTTCGAGGGCATCCACATGTTTGGTCGCCATGGCGGGCGACATGTCCAGCGCGCGCGCCGCGGCCGACAGGCTTGCATGGCTAGCTGCCAGGATGAAAACCTGCATGCCGGTAAAACGATCGAGCATTTATTTGATACCCGTAGTAGGAGCTCTTGGCTTGAATCAAAGGATTCTATGTTTTATTGAATCAAATTATCATCGAATTCCAGGCCACAAAAACACCCCGACCCCATGCACCAACTCCCCGTCTCGCCGTCCACCGCCGCGCTCCAGCCCGTGCTGTTCATTCCCCATGGCGGCGGCCCCTGCTTCTTCATGGACTGGTCGCCAGCCGACACCTGGAGCGGCATGGCCGAGTTTCTGCGCGGCGTGGCGGCCACGCTGCCCGCGCGGCCCAAGGCGATCGTGCTGGTCTCGGCCCACTGGCTCACCCCGGGTTTTCGCGTCACGTCGGGCGCCCGGCCAGGCCTGATCTACGACTACTACGGTTTTCCCGAACACACCTATCAGCTGACCTATCCCGCGCCCGGCGACACCGCGCTCGCCGAGCGCGTGGCGGGGCTGATTGCGGCCACCGGTCTGGACAGCGGTCTGGATGGGGCGCGCGGTTTCGACCACGGCATGTTCATTCCGCTCAAAGTGATGTTTCCCGCAGCGGATATTCCGGTGGTGCAGCTGTCGCTGCGCGACGACTTAGATCCCGCGGCGCATCTCGCGCTGGGCCAGGCGCTGGCCGGGCTGCGCGCCGAAGGCGTGCTGATCATAGGCAGCGGCATGAGCTTTCACAACATGCGCGGCTACGGCGATGCGCGCTACACCGCCCCGTCGCAGGCGTTCGACGACTGGCTCACCGCGGCCGTGGAGTCGCAACCTGGGGAACGCCGCGCCGCGTTGTGCAATTGGGCGCGCGCACCATTCGCGCACGACTGCCATCCCGCATGCCATGAGGAACACCTCATTCCGCTGATGGTGACCGCGGGCGCGGCCGGTCAGGACCCGGGCCGCAAGGTGTACTCGCAGCAGGTCATGCGCACCCAGGTGTCGGCATATCGTTTCGGTTGAGATCGAAGGGCGCAGACCCTGGTCCGTGGCATCATCCAGCGTGCAGCATGTTCAACGTCGCATCGCCTGCAGCGGCGCACGCGCCGCTGCAGGGGCCGCGATCAACGGGCGTGAAATTCTCACTTGTCTGGAGCCAAGACCTTGTCTGTTCACTTCGACGATTTCGACTACGAGGCCACCTTGCTCGCCTGCGCCGCGGGCGAGCGCGCCGCAATGCAGAGGCTTTATGAACAGGAAGCCGGCCGCCTGTTCGGCGTGGTGCGGCGCATCGTGCGCGACGCCGCGCTGGCCGAAGACGTGCTGCACGATGCCTGCGTCAACATCTGGACCCGAGCCGCAAGCTTCGATCCCGCGCGCGGCTCGGCACGCGGCTGGATCTACAGCGTCGCGCGCAACCTGGCGCTGAATGCCAGACGCGATGATTTGCGCGAAGCCGATGTGCCGCACGAAGCCTTGCAGGCGATCGACGACCAGGCTTCGCTCGCTGCCTGGGAAGCGGTGAGCCGCTCGGACCAGTGGGCCGACAGCGCGGGCCGCGTCAGCCACTGCCTGGCCGAGCTCGAGCCGGTGCGACGCGACTGCATCATGTATGCCTATGTCGAAGGGCTGTCGCAAAAGGAAATCGCCGCGCGTGTCGAAGCCCCGCTGGGCACCGTGAAGGCCTGGATACAACGCAGTCTCGTGGCCCTCAGGGCCTGCATGTCATGAATCAGACGACTTCGCCGAATTTTCCCGATGATGCCGACAACGCCCAGCAGGCGCTGGCCGGCGAGTATGTGCTGGGCACGCTGTCGCGCGAGGAGCGCCAGGCCGTCGATGCGCTGCTCGGCAGCAATCCCGCATTGCGCGCCGCGGTCGACGCCTGGCAGCAGCGCCTGCTGCCTTTGGTGTCTCTGGTCGAACCGGTTGCGCCGTCTGAGCGTCTCTGGCAGCGCATAGAGCGCAGCCTGGACCATGCGGATGCAGCCGCCAAGGTGTCGCCTGCGCCCGCGCGCGCCGCGCCCAGGTCCGTGCCCTGGTGGCGCGATTTCCAGTCGCTGGCCTTGTGGCGCGGCCTCACGGCCGGAGGCTTTGCGCTGGCCACGCTGCTGGCCGCGGTGCTGGTGCTCAAGGTGGCTGCGCCCCTGCCGGGCACGCGCTATATGGTGGTGCTGGTCGCGCCCCAGGACCGTTCACCGGGATGGGTGATGCAGACCAGCAGCGACCGCAAGATCGAGCTGATTCCCCTGGGCGCCATGGAGATCCCCGCCGACAAGGCGCTCGAACTGTGGACCAAGGCCGATGATTGGAATGCGCCGATCTCGCTGGGCCTGGTCAAGCCCGGAGAGCGCGTGCAGGTGCCGCTGGACCGTATTCCTGGCGTTCAGCCCAACCAGCTTTTCGAGCTGACGCTGGAGCCGCCCACCGGATCGCCCACGGGCCGTCCGACCGGACCCATCCACTTCATCGGCCGCTCGGTGAAGGTGTCCTGAATCGCGGAAAAACACCTGCGAGCAAAGCCGTTGTCAGCTGCTTTAGCAGCTAAAATCTGGGGCACCAGTTTAGCTAAACCTGCGTCCTGGGCCGGCATTCCGCCGGCCCTCGATGCCGTCTTGAACTCCATGAAAAAACGGCTCAGCGAGGCGCAATTTCAGGCGTGCATTCACGGCCTGGACGTGGGCGCGCAGACCCTGCAGATCGCCCATGGCGTTCTGGTGCGTGGACAGACGCAGGCCTCCTTCGTCCAGGCCCTGGGCCTGAGCAAGGGTGCGGTGTCCCAGGCCGTGCACCGGGTCTGGCGCGTGTTCACGCGCAGCGATATCCCGCCAGGGTATGAACGCGTGTCTGCGGTACTGCCGCAGCATCAGGCATACATCGTCAAGAAATGGGCCGAGGACGCACAGGCCAGGAACAACGGATCAAAAATATGAAGACCTTGGTCGTAGCACAGCAAAAAGGCGGTGTCGGCAAAACGTCCAGTGTGGTGCACTTGGCGTTCGATTTTCTGGAGCGCGGCCTGAGCGTGGCCGTGATCGATCTCGACACCCAGGCCAACGCGTCCTACACCCTGGGCCAGTACAAGATCGAGGCCCGGGCCAGCCAGCTGTTCGGCCCGGTGCCGGCCGACCGCTGGCAGCAGGCCGCGCAGGCCCAGGACGATGGCCCGCGCCTGGCGCTGATCGAGGCCGATCCCGAACTCGCCAACGCCGTGTTCCTGCCCCTGCCCAAGGCCAAGAAGAACATGTTGGCCAACATCGAGGCGCTGGCCGAACAGGGCTTCGATATCTGCCTGATCGACACCGCGCCGGGCCTGGGCGTGGCCCTGGTCGCGGCGCTGTATGCGGCCGACTGCGTGCTGTCGCCCATTGAACTCGAGGCCTACAGCATCCAGGGCATCAAGATGATGCTCACGACCATCATGAACGTGCGCAAGGAAAATCGCAGCCTGCAATTCCTGGGAATGGTGCCGTCCAAGGTCGATGCGCGCAATCCGCGCCATGTGCGCCACCTGGCCGAGCTCAAGGCGGCCTACCCCCAATTGATTGTTCCGGTCAGCATCGGCCTGCGCAGCAGCATCGCCGATGCGCTGGCCTCTGGTGTTCCGGTCTGGAAGATTCGCAAGACCGCGGCCCGCAAGGCCACGCAGGAAGTGCGTGGCCTTGCCGCCTATGTCTTTGACAAAATGGAGATTGCGCAATGACAGTTGCAGCGAAAAAGCAAAAGTTTTCCTACGTTCCTGCCGACAAGAAACCCGCGGGCCCGGTGATGGGCGGCCTGGGGCTGGAGGAAATGGGCGACCTGTCGGCGCTGCTCGCCGGCCCCGAAGCCGTGGTTCAGGGCGGCGGCCCGCTGGCCCTGGAGATGACGCTGATCGATGAAGATCCGCACCAGCCGCGCACCCAGGACAATCCGGGCTTTTCCGAGCACAGCCTCGAGGAACTCGCGGCCTCGATTTCGCTGCGCGGCGTCAAGACGCCGATCTCGGTGCGCGAGCATCCCGATGCCGTCGGCCGCTACATCATCAACCATGGCGCACGGCGCTTTCGCGGCGCGCAGCGCGCGGGCCTGGCGACGATTCCCGGCTTCATCGACAACGACTACAACGAAGCCGACCAGGTCGTGGAGAACCTGCAGCGCAATGAATTGACGGCGCGCGAAATCGCCGACTTCATCGGCCGCGAGCTCGCCAAGGGCATGAAGAAAGGCGACATCGCCAAGGCCATCAGCAAGTCGCCGGCCTTCATCTCGCAGCATGTGACGCTGCTCGACCTGCCCGAGCCGCTGGCCCAGGTGTTCAACACCGGCCGCGTGCGCGACGTGACCGTGGTCAACGAACTGATGACCGCCTACAAGAAGACGCCGCAGGACGTGACGGCCTGGCTGGGCGATGCCAACCAGGAAATCACGCGCGGCTCGGTCAAGCTGCTGCGCGAATTCCTCGACGTCAAGAGCCAGCCCCAGCCGGCCGCGAGCGCCGCACCGGCCAGCCCGGCGGCAGCGGCCGCGAAAGCCGTGGCCGCGCCGCCGGCCAAGCCCGGCAAGGCTGCGCCCGCCGATCCGCTGCGCAATGCGGTGGTCCATGTGCTGCACAACGAGCGCGCCGCGCGCCTGATGCTCGAGCGCCGCCCGGCCCGGCAAGGCCTGGCCTGGCTGAAGTACAACGACGATGGCCAGGAGTTCGAAGCCAGCCTCAAGAGCGTGACCCTGGTGGCCTTGCTCGAAGGCCAGGAATAAGAACGCCAGGCCCTGGAGGCCTGGGTCCGGCCCGCGCCGCAGCGCGCGCGCCAGGCCGCAAAATAATTTGCGTCGATGATGGAACCTTGCGGTTCGGGGCGTTACTCACAAGACGTACTGACTGTTCAAGGGATCACCCATGTTTGCGCCCTATGAAGATCTTCTGTCTGCGCTGGCAGAAGAAGTAGGTCTTGAGGCGTCATCGCTGATTTCCTCGCAAGAGATAGTCATTGATGAGCTGCCGATTTCCCTCAGGCTCGAAGGCGAAGGCGAGCAGGCCGAACTGCGCCTTTGCTGCCAGCTGGGCATTCCGAGCAAGCCGCGCTGGGCCCTGGCCATCCGCACCATGCTGCAGGCCAACCACCTGTGGACCGGCACCGGGGGGGCGACCTTGGGCATGCTGGAAAACGATATGGTGAGCCTGAGCGTGCGCCGCCTGCTCAGCAGGCTCAACGCCGACCGGCTCGCCGTCCTGCTCGCCAAAACTGCCGATATCGGACTTGCGTGGCAGGACTTCATTACCCAGGACCAGGCCGTCCCCGTGATGCCGGAATTCTTCCACGAAGCGAGCCTCGTGCGCGTTTGAGTTCAACCAACTGGAATCATGACCATGGATCCCCTCTCGATGCGCGTTGCGAATCCTGCGTTGCCAGCGCACGCCGAGGCACCTGTGGATGCCGCTGCTGGGCGAGCGGCTTCGTCGCTGGACGTGGGCCGGGCCGTGGTGGGCTGCGGCGCGCTGGCCAACCGGCAGATTGCCGTGGGAGCGGGCGAAGAGCGGGCGCGTTCCACTTGCTCCGCTTCGGCCATTGGCGCGCGGCTGTCCCGGATGTCCACCGCGCTGCAGGCGATCGTGCTGAGCCCGCGACCCTGAGCGCATTGCGACCCGCGGGCCCGGCGGCGGCGACGTCTACAGCGTGTTCTTGTGGACCTTGCCGTCCTTCATGATGAGACGCAGGTTGCGCTCGGGATCGGCCAGAAAATCGAGGTTGACGCCGGGGTCGCCATCGGCGACCAGCAGGTCGGCCCAGGCGCCTGCGGCAATGCGGCCCAGCACGCCGGGATAGGGACTGCGCGCGCCCGACAGCGCGAGCAGCTGGCCGTTGGTGCCCGTGGCCTGGCCCAACAGCGTCAGTGGATCGTAGAAGCGTGTGAGCTTGGCGAGCTGCCGGCCTTGCGTCGCGGTGTTCTTCGGGTTGAACAGGATGTCCGTGCCCCAACCGGTCCTGATGCCGTGTTTCTGCGCCAGGGCATAGGCTTTTTCCGTGCCTTCGGCGACCTGCCGCTGGCTTGCGCGCTGCCCCGGGTCGGCGTAGACATTCGCGTCGGCATCCTGCAGGAACGGCTGCAGGCTCCACCAGACGCCTTCGCCTTGCATCATGCGCACGCTGGCCTCGTCGGCGAGCTGTCCATGCTCTATGCATTTGACGCCGGCACGGATCGCGCGCTGTATTCCCTTGGGCGTGTAGACATGCGTCATCACATAGGTGTTCCAGTCGCTCGCCGCCTCCACTCCCGCGCGCAGCTCGCGCTCGGAGAACTGCGTGCTGTCCAGCGGGTCATACAGCGACGCCACGCCACCGCCGGCGAGCATCTTGATCTGCGACGCGCCCAGCATCAACTGCTCGCGCACGCGGCGCAGCACCTCGGCCTCGCCATCGGCGATCATCGCCACGCCCATCTGCTCGACCAGGCTCAGCGGACCGTTGGCGGCGCGCGGCAGATCGCTGCGCAGGCGGAAGTCGCCATGTCCCGACGTCTGGGAAATCATCGCGCCGCTGGCGAAGATGCGCGGCCCTGGCACCAGGCCTTCGTCGATGGCACGCTTGAGTGCGAACGCCGGCCCGCCGGCATCGCGCACCGAGGTGAAGCCGCGCAGCAGCGTGCGCTGCGCCTCCTGCGCCGCGACCAGGTAGAGATAGCCCAGGTCGGCGGAAACCGCCGAAAGCTGGGAGATGCCCGCGAGCATGGTGTGCCAGTGCGTGTCTATCAGCCCCGGCAGAACCAGCTTGCCCTGGCAGTCGATCACCTGCGCGTTCTCCACCACTGCCGCCGTGGGCAGCAGCTCGGCAATGCGCTGGCCTTGTATCAGCACCTGGACGCCGGCGCGCGGCGCCTGGCCCGAACCGTCGAACAGCCGCATGTTGCGCAGCAGCAGCGGGCGGCGCGTTTGCTGCACCGGCGTTTGCGCCACGGCCTGGGGCAAGGCAAACGGGGCCAGCATGGCGGCTGCGCCGCCGAGAAAATGGCGGCGCGAAAGATCCTGTGTGACGCGCAGATGCAGGCGCTGGCACATGGCGCTGCTGCAGGCGCAGCCTCTGGCGCGTATCGGACCCAGGCGCCAGGGAAATGCGCTAGGGGAATCGGATGGTGAATCCACAGGCACCTTTCTTGCAGGCCGCGCATTGCAACTCGCAATGCGTATCCTGCGCAATGAAGGGGGCGCGGCCGGTGTGCCGCGTCAGGCGTTTATTTCAGGCCGCTGATTTTCCATTTGCCATCGGCCAATTGGCAGAACGATACCTTCCAGCTGTTGGCGCGGCTGCCCTGGCTTACCTGGCCCTGCAGCAGACGGCATTCGCCCGCAGATCTGGTCTGTACCCGCGGGCCGGGCGTGAGCACCACCTTGACCGGCGGCTTGCCCGCGCGCGCACTGCTGCTCCATTCGGCCACGGTATCCGCAGCGCCTTCATTGAGTGTCTTGCCGATGAACGATTTGAAATCGGGCACATCCTTGGAAGGTATATGCACCAATACAGTTTGGTCGAGCAAAACATAGGGTACGGCCTGGGCCTGTGCTGCCGGCAACAGCAGCAACGAGGCAGTGCAGGCTGCAGCTTGAAGAATGAAGGTATTCATATGCAACACAGTGTCACATGGATGCATCGGCGGTGCAAATTTCGTTCCGGATAATGTCGACTATTGCCGTTTGGTGAAGATTCACAGCGAAAAAATCCCTGCAGAAAAGGCCGGGCGATAATTGAATATCGGTTGATGAACAGAATGCTTTTTCTCTGCGGGTATTGCCGCCCGCCCGCTCTTTCATAACCATGTTCGTGCTTGCGGTTCAGCGTTGCGGTCATTTCCGGCAACAAGCCAGCCACCCTGGCGGTTAGCATGGTTTGGCAGGCGCGCGTTGTGCCTGTGCCCATCTGGGAGGTGCACCAAATGTTGAAGAGCGTCTATCTGGCCGGCCCCGAAGTCTTCTATCCCGATGCGCGCGCGCATGGCGGGCGCATGCAGGCGGTGTGCTGCGAGGCTGGATTCTCGGGCCTGTTCCCGCTCGATGCGGAAATTACCGCGCTGCCCGACGGGCAGTCGCTGGCCATCTATGAAGCCAACCGCGCGCTGATCGAGCGCGCCGATGCCGTGGTCGCGAACCTGCGTGATTTCCGCGGCTTCGAACCCGACAGCGGCACGGTGTGGGAGGTTTCTTATGCGCTGGCCCGGGGCAAGCCCGTCGTGGGTTACTGCCCCACGGCGGCGACCATCGTGCAGCGCGTGCAGGCCAGCCCCCATGGCAAACTGTTCGACGCGCAGTGCGCGGTCGAGGATTTCGGCCTGCCGCTCAATCTGATGCTGGCCCACAGTCTCACAGCGATTGCCTATGGCAGCGAGGACAATTTCCTGGGCCTGAAAGCGGCGCTGGCAAAACTCCAGGCGCTGCCAGATTTCAGCGGCTGAAACGCGCTCAGCGCGGCGTGGATGTGGAGAAGTTCAGTCGCACTTCGAGACCTGTGCCGCCGTCGGCCGGTGGCGAGCGCAGCTCCAGCTGCGCCCCATGCTTGAGCGCAATCGAGCTGACGATGGACATTCCCAGCCCGTAGCCCACGCGCCGGCTGTCGGCGCGCACATGGCGCTGCAGGATCAGTGGCAGTTGAGCCGCCGGCACGCCGGGACCATGGTCGCGCACCACGAGCGCCGGCGCGGGCCAGCGCTCGACGCTGAGCTCCACGGCGGCGCTGGTATGGGTCAGGGCGTTGTCGAGCAGGTTGCGCAGCGCGATTGCCAGGCCGTCGATATCGCCCTGTATCCACACCGGTTCATGGCCTTCGGGGGCAATCCAGTCCAGACGCTTGAGCGCGCGCGGCTGCTGCCAGAACTCCTGGGCCAGCGTGCCGGCCAGCTGCACCAGGTCCACCGGAGCGAAGCTTGCGCTGTCGCCGGCTTCGGCGCGTGACAGCTGCAGCAGGCGCTCGGTGCGGTGAGACAGCGTTTCCAGCGCCTGCAGCGCGGCCTTGGCTTCCTCCAGCGGCACGTTCGATGCGGCGTTCGATTCGGCCTGGTCGATCGCGGTGTGCAGCCGCAGCCGCACCGATGCCAGCGGGGTCCTGAGTTCATGCGCGGCATTCGCCGCGAGCGAGCGCTCGACGTTGAGCGCTTCCTGCAGACGGCCCAGCAGCAGGTTCACGCCCAGACCGACCTGGGCCAGCTCCAGCGGGTAGTCGGCGGTGCGCAGCGGATCCAGATGGCTGCCGTTGCGCGCCTGGATCTGCTCCTGGATGTCGCCCAGGCTGCGCAATTTCCGGCGCGCGACCCAGCGGATGATCAGGGCCAGCACCGGCAGTATCAGCAGCAGCAGCAGCACCAGTCCGGTGAGCGTGTTGCGGCTGGCTTCACGGCGCTCCTCCTGGGTGTCGGCCAGCTGCAGCCACAGCTGCTTGGCGGGGTCGTAGATTGTGAAAATGCGGTAGTTGCTGGTGTCGCTGAAGCCTTCGGCCAATTCGCTGGTCCAGCCGGTTTCCGGCGCCGCCTCGGTGCGCACCAGCACGCGTCCCTGGAGGTCGCGCAGTTGCAGCAGCAAGGGTGCGTCGTGCACGGTATCCGGTGCCTCATGCATCACGGCCGGCGTGGCTTCGCCCGGGTCCGGGATGTACATGGGCGAGGCAAACAGCTGGCGGTGCGCGCTTTCCGACAGCTCGAAATCGAAATTGCGCTGGATCTTGTAGTTCACATACCAGGCGACCATCCCGGTTCCCACGGCCCAGACCAGCACCACGGCCGCCAGCAGGGCGCGCGTGAGGCTCGATACCAGGCTGGGCTGCAGCGGTGCGTCGGCGCTCATGGCGGTGCGAGGCGGTAGCCAATGCCGCGCACGGTCTGGATCAGCGAGTTGCCGAGCTTGCGCCGCAGCCGGCTGATGAACACTTCGAGCGTGTTGCTGTCGCTGCTGTCATCCCATTGGTAGAGCGCATCGAGCAGACGTTCGCGCGTGTGCACCTGCTGGGCGCGGCTGGCGAGCACGCGCAGCAAGGCCCATTCCTTGGGCGTCATGACCACGGGAAAGCCATTGGCCTTGACGACTTCGCGCGTCAGATCGATGCTCACATCGCCGCGCGTGACCACCGAGCTGGTCTGGTGGCCGCGGCGGCGCTCGACGGCGCGCAGCCGCGCCAGCAGCTCCTCCGGATCGTAAGGCTTGATCAGATAGTCATCGGCGCCCGCATCCAGCCCGCGTATGCGGTCGCTGACCTGGTCGCGCGCCGTGACCACGATCACCGACGCAGGATCGTCCTGGGCCTGGATGGTGGGCAGCAGTTGCAGACCGTCGCCGTCGGGCAGGTTCAGATCCAGCAATACGGCCGAATAAGCCGCCAGCGACACCATGGAACGTGCCTGGCTGAGGTCGGCGGCCAGATCCACCAGGAATTGCTTGCCGTGGAGGTAACCCAACACCGCGTTGGCCAATGCGGCATCGTCCTCGACCAATAAAATGCGCATGGGCAGTGGAAATAAAGGTGACGGGCCCCATGGTACGCCCTGGGCGCTGCAAGTATGGGCGGCTTACCTGAACCAAGTCTGAACGTGGCATTCAGGGCGGGTTCAGGGCGGCTGCCTACATTGATGGCCGTGAATACTCTCGCCATACTCCAACCGCCCACTTCGCTGCCCGAAGTGCCCGCCGGCCTTCTTGCCCGGGCCGCAGCCCACGCGCGCCGATACAGGATGAGCCTTGCGCCGCGCTGGGGCGCGGCGCTGCTGACGCTGTGGTGCACGCTGCTGCTCAATGCGCCGCTGTGGTCCAAGCTGGCCCAGCTGCCCGACTTCGTCGACCCCTGGTTCTGGAAGCGCGCGGCCATCGTCGGCCTGATCGCCTGCGCGACCTACTGGTGGTTCATGCTGCTGTCCTGGCCCGGCCTGCGGCGCCTGGGCTGGAGCCTCACGCTGCTGACCGCTGCGGGCATGGAGTACTACATCCAGCATTACGGCATCCTGCTGGACAGCGGCATGGTGCGCAATGTGCTGCAGACCAATACCAGCGAGGCCCTGGCCCTGCTGGGTCCGCGCATGCTGCTGCATATCCTGGTGTTCGGCGGCCTGCCCAGCCTCTGGCTGTGGTTCGGCGTGGCCTGGCGGCGCGATTCGCTGTGGCGCGGCTGGCGTTCGCTGCTGCTGGTCCTGGCCAGCTTCGCCCTGCTCGCGGCCGGGGTCGCCGGCATGTACCGCCAGCTCGCTCCCCTGCTGCGCAACCACATGGAACTGCGCTATCTGATCAACCCCACATCGGGCATCGTCGCGCTGGCCGATGTCACGCTCAAGCCGCTGCTGATCCCAGCGCGGCCTTTCGTGTCCATTCTGGGCGGCGCGGGCCTGGGCGCGAGCTACGGCATCGCGCAGTCGGGCGGCGGGCCCGCGAGAAGCCTGCCGGTGTCGATGGCCGCCGGCAGCTCCGCGCACAAGCCGCCGCTGCTGGTCCTGGTCGTGGGCGAGACGGCGCGCGGCGACCATTTCGGCATGAACGGCTATGCACGCGACACGACGCCGCAGCTGCAGGCGCGCAACGCGATCAGCTGGAGCAATGTGCGCTCCTGCGGCACCAATACCGCAGCCTCCGTTCCCTGCATGTTCTCGCATCTCGGCAAGAAGGACTTCGAGGCGCGCAAGGCCAACCATGAGACGCTGCTCGACGTGCTGCAGGCCGCGGGCCTGGGCGTGAGCTGGCTCGACAACCAGTCGGGCTGCAAAGGGGTCTGCGATCGCATCCCGCATGCCACGGCCTACGATCAGGCGACCGCGACCCAGCGCGCCAAATGGTGCGAAGCCGATGGCGAGTGCCTGGACCAGCTGATGCTCGACCAGCTGGACCTGAGCCTGGCCAAGATTCCCGCGCAAAAGCGCGCCGTGGGCACGGTGCTGGCCCTGCATCAGATGGGCAGCCATGGCCCGGCCTATTTCCGCCGCTCGACGGCGCAGGCCAAGCACTTCCGGCCCGAATGCACCACGCAGGTCACATCAGATTGCAGCCAGCAGGACCTGATCAACGTCTACGACAACAGCATCGCCGAAACCGATCTGTTCGTCGCGAAGACCATAGACTGGCTCAAGACCAAGGCCGCCGACTATGAAGTCGCGCTGGTCTATCTGTCGGACCATGGCGAGTCGCTGGGCGAGAACGGCATCTACCTGCACGGCCTGCCCTATGCGATCGCGCCCGACAGCCAGAAGCATGTGGCCTGGATCACCTGGCCCGGCACGCTGGCCGCGCGCACCCGCACCAACGAGGCCTGCCTGCGCGCGGGCAAGGCCCAGCCGCTGACCCATGATTTCTACTACCACACGGTGCTGGGACTGCTCGACGTGCGCAGCCCCACCTACCGCAGCGCGCTCGATGCCTATGCACCTTGCCGGCAGCAGGCGCTGGTGAGCCGCGCGCCGAATGTGCCCGATGCGCTGTGAGCGACTCTCCATCGCGCGCAACAGTCGGTAAGTTCAGCCTCCGATCGCAAAATTAGCCGGGCCTGCACGCCGCCCGGCCGGCGGCGCGAACGGCTTGGTGGCGGCGTGTTTTTCCTCTCGACTGGACCTCCTTTTGCACGACCCCGATCGGGGCTTTGCGGCCGTAAATGCCGAACGCCCATGGTGTGCGCAGGGCTTGATATGTGGGCAAGGTGATGCGTGGCCGCGCGCGCGCCGCGCTGGCATCATCCGGGCGCTCAAACGAGGAACGCCATGACCCACACCACGTCACTGATCTCGAGATTGCGTACCCAGACCGCACCCGGCAACGCGCCCTGGCGCTGTTGTCTCATCGCCGCCGCGGCTTTGCAGCTGTGCGCCTGCGGCGGTGAGGACGGCTCCAGGGCGGTTCCCATTTCCGCCGCCGCGGGCGAAGCTGCAGGCGCCGAATCCGCACCGCGTCCGGCATTTGCCCCGGCATTGATGACCGCTCCCACCGACTGCGCCACGCGGCCCAACGACACACCAGACCAACTGCTCGAATGCGTGACGCTCGCGGGCGTGCGTGCCCACCAGACCGAGCTCGCGGCGATCGCCCGGGCCAACAATGGCACGCGCATGGCGGGCTCGCCGGGCTACGACGCGTCGCTCGCCTATGCGCGCAAAGTATTTACCGAGGCCGGCTACCGCGTCACGGTCCAGCCGTTCGAGTTCGCGCTGTCGCGCATCCACGCGTCTAGCCTGCGCGAACCGGGCCAGATCGCGCCCGAGTCGATTCCGCATCTGGTCGCCGACTACTCGGGCAGCGCCGATGTCACCGCCGAGGTGAGCCGCCCGGCCGCTGCCGTGGGCTGCGAGGCCGCGGACTTCACCGGGTTCCCGCGCGGCAACATTGCGCTGCTGCGCCGCGGCGGCTGCGATCTCGCGCAGAAGGCCGCGGCTGCGGTGCAGGCCGGCGCCGTGGGCCTGGTCATCTACAGCCTCGACGACGGCGCGCTCACGGGCAGCCTCTCGGCCGAAACGCCGCCGGACCTGCCCGTGGTGCTGGTCGGCAAGACCGAAGGCGAGCGGCTCGCGCAGCGCACGCTCACCGGCGTGCAGCTGCACCTGCAGACCGAAACCTCACGCAGCATGGCCACCACCTACAACCTGCTGGCCGAATCGACAGGCGGCGACCCCGACCATGTGACCATGGCGGGTGCTCACCTGGATTCGGTGCGCGCGGGCGCGGGCATCAATGACAACGGCTCGGGCGTGGCCGCAATCCTCGAGACCGCCCGCCAGATGGCGCGCGTGCAGCCGGTGAACCGGCTGCGGTTCGCGCTGTGGGGGGCCGAGGAACAAGGCCTGCTGGGCTCCACCTATTACGTTCGCAAGCTCGACGCTGGTCAGCGCGCGAAAATCGACCTGTATCTGAACTTCGACATGATAGGTTCGCCCAACCATGTGTTCGAAGTCTATGGCGGCGACGGCTCGGCCGGCAAGGAAGCGATCTCGAGTCCGCAGCAGTCGGCGCAGATCGTGCAGTTCCTCGAAAGCTTCTATGCGCAGCGCAAGCTGCCATCGAAGCGCGTGAATTCAGGCGGGCGTTCGGACCACAAGCCGTTCGCCGACGCAGGCATTCCCTTCGGCGGATTGTTCACCGGTGCCGAGGAAATCAAGAGCCAGCAGGATGCCGATACCTGGCGCGGCACGGCCGGCAAGGCATTCGATCCCTGCTATCACCGCGCCTGCGACAACCTGGACAACTTCAATGCGGCGGCGCTGGACGTCAACGCCGACGCCGTGGCCAATTCCGTGCTGTTCTTCGCGATGAACCGATTGGCGCGCTGAGCCTCTAAGCGGTCTGCAGGCAAGCGCCCTGGCGCGGGCGCTGCCGGCATGGGGTCGCCAACCCACCTGCCCTCGCGCTGCGCGTCGGGGCAGGTGGGCTTTGCTTCGCCCGTATGCCGAGCGGGAAATCACGGGCCATGCGACAATTTTTGTCTTTCATTGCCTTGGCTGGCGTGGGCCCGGCATGCCACGCATCTTCCTCCCACGCTTCCATCGTGCATGGAGTCGGCGCCCGAGCGCCAGGGGAGAGCTTGCCAGGCGCAATGCCGCCTGCAGTTCCCGATTGGATTTCTCCCCGTATGACTACGTTCATGCCCTCCGGCTACAACCTGTTGGTGGTTGCCGCGTCGTTTCTCATTGCCATGCTGGCTTCCTACGTCACGCTGGACCTTGCCCGGCGGGTGCGCAGCGCCCAGCGCCGCGTGGGCCTTGCCTGGTGGGCCGCGGGCTCGCTGGTCATGGGCACCGGGATCTGGTCCATGCATTTCCTGGGCATGCAGGCGTTCACGCTGCCCATTGCCATCGGCTTTTCCAGCGGAATGACGCTGTTGTCCTGGCTCGCGGCACTCGCGGCCGCGGGCGTGGCGCTGGAGCTGGCCAGCCGCGAGCATTTCGGCCACTGGCAACTCGCGCTCGGTGCGCTGTTCATGGGCGCGGGCATCAGCGGCATGCACTACATAGGCATGGGCGCGATGGATATGGCGCCGGGCATCGTCTGGGATCCGTTCATCGTCGCGCTGTCGGTGCTGATCGCGGTACTGGCATCGGCCGCGGCGCTGCTGATCTTCAAGCTGCTGCGCCAGGTGCATGCGGGCCAGCGGCTCAAGTACCAGCTGGGCGCTTCCTGGGTGATGGCCGTGGCGATCTGCGGCATGCATTACACCGGCATGGCCGCGGCGAGCTTTCTCATGGGCTCGGTGTGCCTGAGCGCGGGCGAGCTCGGCGGCCCCGGCCTCACGGTGCTGGTGGTGATGGCGGCCGGCATGCTGCTGGTCAGCACGCTGTTCACCTCGATTCTCGACGCGCGGCTGCAGAGCACGGCCGAGCGCCTGACCGAATCGCTGCAGGAAAGCAATGCGCGGCTCAAGGCCGCCAACGACGAGCTGCAGCACCGCGCCTTTTCGGACCCCTTGACCGGCCTGCCCAACCGGCTGCTGTTCGAGGACCGGCTGCGCCAGGCGCTGCTGCGGCTGGACCGCACCAACCACGAAGGCGTGGTCGATCGTCTGGCGGTGCTGTTCGTGGACCTCGATGGCTTCAAGCCCATCAATGACTCGTTCGGCCACGCGGCCGGCGACCTGATACTGCGCGGCGCGGCCGACCGCCTGCGGCTCGAGGCGCGCGAAGGCGATACCGTGGCGCGCGTGGGCGGCGACGAATTCCTGCTGCTGCTCGAGAACGTGGTCGACGAGGAGGCTTGCATCAACGTCGCGAAAAGAGCGCTGACCGCGCTGTCCAAGCCGTTCGAGCTTACCGGAAAGCAGGTGCAGATCGCCTGCTCCATAGGCATTGCCATCCATCCCGGCCACGGCGAACGCAGCAAGCTCGTGGCTAACGCCGACGCTGCCATGTATGCGGCCAAGCGCGCCGGCGGCAGCTGCCATGTGCTGTTCGAGCCGCACATGGGCACGGATGCCTCGGCGCAGCTGGAGCTGCAAAACGACCTGCGCCATGCGCTGGACCGCGGCGAACTGTCGCTGCATTACCAGCCAAAGATCGACGGCCTCGACGGGCAGATCTGCGGCGTGGAAGCCTTGCTGCGCTGGAACCATCCCCAGCTGGGCATGGTCAGCCCCACGGTGTTCATCACGCTGGCCGAGCGCTTCGGCCTGATCGGGCTGCTGGGCAATTGGGTCATAGACGAGGCCTGCCGGCAGATCGCGGCCTGGAAGCGTGAAGGAGCCAACATTCGCGTGGCCATCAATATCTCCGCCTACCAGTTGCGCGACAACACCCTGACCGCACGCATAGAGCGCGCGCTGAGCCAGCATGGCGTGCAGGCCTCGCAGCTGCTGTGCGAGATCACCGAAACCGTGGCCATGGAAGACATGAAGGCCACGCAGCGCACGTTCGACGGACTCGCGCGCATAGGCGTGTTCCTGTCCATAGACGACTTCGGCTCAGGCTACTCCAGCCTCAACTATCTGCGCCAATTGCCGGCGCGCCAGCTCAAGATAGACCGCAGCTTCGTCAAGGACCTCGAGGTCAGCGAAGATGCGCGCTCGGTGGTGAATGCGGTGGTGAAGCTGGCACATGCCTTGAATCTGCGCGTGGTCGCCGAAGGCGTGGAGACCGGCGGCCAGCGCGACATCCTGCTGGCGATGCACTGCGATGAGTTGCAAGGCTACTTCTTCGCGCGGCCGATGTCGGCCGACAGCCTGCTGGCCTGGTCGCAGAACGAGAGCACGCGCGGGGCCCCCGACAAGAGCCTGCCGGCGCAGGGCTGAAGCCCGCGCGGCGCGCAGCGCCGGCGCCGCGTTCCACGCTTATGCCGGCACGGTGCGCAGCGGCTGGTCGAGGTAGGCCGGCAGCAGCTGGGCGGCCGCGCGGAAAATCTCGAATTCGTTGTCGTCAAGCTCCAGCGCCTGGGCATCGAAGTGGCACATCGTGCCGTACAGTTCACCGCTGCTGTCGAGCAGCGGCAAACCGACATAGGAAAGCAGCACGCCCTGGTACTTGTGGCCGTCGAGGCGCGGATCGGCGCCCGAGTCCTGTGTCGTGAACAGGCCGTCGCGCAGCGTGAATTGGCAGAAGCTGTCGCACAAGGGCACGACCTGCAGGAATTCGGGCACGATCTCCCCCAGCTTGTCATGCAGGAACATGTTGCGCAGCGCGCCTTCATGCAGGCGAAAAACGCCGGTATATCGATGCGGCACACGGGCGTTGAGAAATGCCAGACCAGCCGGGCCCTGGGTCTCTAGCGAAAGTTGGTATCCCTGAAGGATGGACGAGTTCATGTCCTACAGAATACGCTAAATCATTCAACCTGCCGTGGCGCTCAGGCGCGCCTGGTCCGCATGGTTTTTGGGGTGGGCCAGGAAGAAGCGCAGCATCTCTGCGGTCGCGTCCACGCCTGCCGGGTCCGTATAGCTGCCGCCGGGATTGCCGCCAGACCAGGCATGGCCGGCGCCGTGCAGCTGCCAGTATTCGACCGTGGTGCGGCCAGCGCTGTCCTGGTAGAGCGTCTTGCTGTAGCGCTGTCCCTGCGCGGATTCGCCTTCGCTGGCCTGGACGTCGCCGCCCGGCGTTTCCCGGGCCTGGAGCGCGGCATCGACCACCGCGATGCCGTTGCTGACATGCACGGTGCTGTCGGCATCGCCATGGAAGACGATGGTCGGCGGCACGGCGCCATGGGCCGTGCCATGTGTCGCACAGCCTATGCGCATGGCAGTGAGCGCTGACATCACGTCGGTGGCGCAGCCCCGCGGCAGCCCTGAATGCACACCGATGGCGGCGAACATGTCGGGATACGCGGCGCCGAGGATGTCGGCCATCGCCCCCCCGGCCGACAGGCCGGCGACGTAGATGCGCGATCTGTCGACGGCGTGGCTGTCGGCGATAGACCGCGTGAGCGCCGCGAGCACCGCGGGTTCGCCGCGGTCGCGCTGCTGGTTCTGTGGCGTGAACCAGTTCCAGCATTTCTTGGGGTTGTCACGTGAGGACTGTTCTGGGTAGAGCACGATGGCGCCGAGTGCCGCCGCCTGGGCATTCATCTGCGTGCCGGCGGCGAAGTCCTGCGCATCCTGCGTGCAGCCATGCAGCATCACGACCAGGGGGCGCGGAGCGCCGCGCACTGGCTGCGGCGGTACATGGAGCTTGTACGTCAGCGTGCGGCCGCGCTCGGTGAAAGTGCCGTCCAGCCATTGCGCATCGCCGGCGGGCGCCTGGGGGACATGCTGCTGCGCCGGCGCACTTTCTTCGCGCGCCGGCCACAGCGCGGGATTCAGGGCCCTGAACTGCGCGTTCATCGCAGGCAGCAGTGCGGAGACACGCGCCAGCGCGGGTTTGGCGGCGTATTGCAGATTCTTGCGGGTCCATTTGCGGGCCTGCGACTGCATTTTCTTGAGCAGATAGTTCACGCATTCTTTCGTTAGCGGCCAACGGCGGGGAACGGCTTGCACTTTTGACCTCCCTGCACTGTCCTCGCTTTATTTATGTTGCACTGCAACATTTGTCCTCGATTGGTTGTAGGTGCAGTCCTACCAGGGCGGGGCGGCGTGGGTGCATCCCTACAATCCCGGGGCCCGCGCTCCCACGGCCGGGCCGGCAATGGGCGCACCGAGGATGGGCGAGGATGGACTTAACTTAGCTGCATGCAACTCCATCCCACAGAAAACGACCCGTGCGCTCCCGCGTCCGCAGGCCTCCTCAAGGAGTTCATCGCCGACAAGGCCTTTCCCTGCGTCGGTGCCAAATCGGCGCTCAACAAGGGGCGCATGCAGCTGCAGGAATTCGGCGAACTCGGTGATGAAGCCCTCACTGCGGCGCTGCACGCTGCGCTCATGGACTATTCGCGCCAGTACCCCGACCCCGGCATGGTGCCCGTGAGTTTCATTGCCGTGTTCCGCGCGCCCAAGCTCGATGAACTGCGTTTCGAGCAGCAGATGTGGCGCCAGCTGCAGGCGCTGCACGCGCATGATTGCGCCCACCGCATTCCCTGGGCGGCGGACGTCAGCGACGATCCCGGCCGCGAGGATTTTTCGTTCAGCGTAGGCGGGCGCGCGTACTTCGTCGTCGGCCTGCACCCCGGGGCTTCCCGACTGGCGCGCCGCGCGCCCATGCCTTGCCTGGTCTTCAATTTCCATGAGCAGTTCGAGCAGCTCAAGGCCAGCGGCAAGTACACCTTGCTGCAGGATGCGATCCGCACGCGCGATATCGCGCTCCAGGGCGCGATCAACCCGGTGCTGGCACGCTTTGGCGAAGCCTCGGAGGCACGCCAGTATTCAGGCCGGGCGGTGGAAGCCGGCTGGCAATGTCCATTTCATTCGAAAGTCCCCAAAGATGCATGAAGTCCAGCACGCCTGCACGCGTATTCCTCCCCAATCGGGCGTTGCCTTTCGCCTGCGCGCCGGCGAGATCCTGCGCATTCACGACCCGCTGGGCGAGCAGGTCGCCGACCTGTTTGCGTTCAGGGACGGCGACCATGCCTGCAGCCTGTCTTCCGGGCGCAGCATCGACTATGCGTCCAAGATCTATCTGAGCAGCGGCGACACGCTGTACGCCAACGACAGCCGGCCGATGTTCGTGATTCTCGAAGACCGGGTCGGGCGCCACGATTTCCTGCTGACGCCCTGCAGCCAGGAGATGTTCGAGATCCTCTACAGGCACCAGGGCCACCACCCGAGCTGTTTCGAGAATCTCTACACCGCGCTGGCCGAATTCGGCATCCGGCCCGAGCAGATCGGCACGACGTTCAATGTGTTCATGAATGTCGAAGTCGGCCCCGATGGCGCGGTCGCGGTGAAGCCACCCAAGTCCAGGCCCGGCGACTTCATCGAACTGCGTGCCGAGATGGACCTGATCTGCGGCCTGACCTCGTGTTCGGCCGAGAACTCCAACAACGGCAGTTTCAAGCCCATCGACTACGAAATTCTCGCGCGCAGCTGATATTGCCGGTCCGAAAGCATTCTTGCGCGCAATGGAAGCGGCCGCGGCCCTGCTGTGCCTGTTTTTTGAGCATGCCCTGGAAAGCCAGCACTGGCGCCACTTTTTCAAGTTGTTCCGGTGGTTATGCACAAGCTTGGACGCCCGGCGTGGGGATAAGACGGCAGCCCGGAAGACTGCCATGCGCGCTGGGTCACTGCCGGCGTGCCCGGGCAATGAGTTGCGCGATCTCAGGGCGCACGGGCAGCGGCGTGAAGGCGCTCACGGTGGCGCGCCCGGGGTTGCCTGCGGGCAGGCGCCGGCTCAGATGGCCCAGCGGCACCAGCGCCAGTCGCAGCAGCTGGCCCATGGTCTCCGAGCCGTCGGCGCTGCGCCAGGCGAGGGCCAGCATGCGCACATGCGTCTGCCAGTGCGGCCCCAAATGCAACTGGCCCAGCACATGCGCGGCCTCGAGCAGCAGCCAGGCCTGGGCGCTGGAGCCTGCGGCCTCGGCCTGCTGCAGCAGGCGCAGATGGGTGGCGGGATCGAAGCTGGAATCGCAATGGGACATGGTTTCACCTTTCTGGCCCTATTGAAAACACTGCAGCCACTACAGGGTCAAGCGGTTTCGGCCCGGATCAGGGTTTTGGCGCAGCGCACGAGCATGTTGTGAAAACCCCGTTCCGGGCCGTTAAGCTGGCGGTTCTGCTCCCAGACTCTTCGCATGACACATACCGCCAGCCCCGTTCCGTCGCCTGCCACCCTGATCGAGGACCAGGCCCTCTCACGCGCACAGATGGAGTCGCTGATCGAGTCCGGCGCGCCGCTGGCGTTCGAACGCTGCGATTTCGAAGGCGTAGACCTGTCGCGGCTCGTGCTGCGCGACTTCGAATTCAGCGCCTGTTCGTTCATCGAAGCCTCGCTGTTTGCCGCCTCGCTGAGCCGCACGGTCTGGCAGGGATGCCGCGCCCGCCAGGCGGACTTCGAATCGGCCGACCTGACCGATGCGCGTTTCCACTCCTGCGACCTCAACAATACGCGCTGGCGCCGCGCCAAACTGGGTGCCGCCTTCTTCCAGGGATGCAAGCTCACGGGCGCGAACTTCGAGGAAGTCGCGCATCTGGGATTGAAGTTCGAGGACTCGCTGCTGGTCAGTGCCAACCTGCAGCGGCTGTCGTTTCGCAAGCTGCAGCTGCAGGACCTCAATTTCTCGGACGCCAATCTGTCGGGTTGCGATTTCCGTGATGCCGTCTTCATCGGCGGCAGCCTGCGCGATGCCCACCTGAAGCTCGCGCGCTTCGAAGGCGCCGATTTGCGCGAGGCCGACATCGGCGGCCTCAAGCTCGAGGACGCGCGGCTGTTCCGCGGCGCGACCATCTCCCACCGCCAGGCCGCGGACCTGTTGATGGAGCTCGGGATCTCGGTGGATTGAGCCAGGCCTTGCCAGGGGGTCTACCGCTCGGCGGGCAGATGGCTGTACACCAGGACATCGTGGGCATGGCCCTCTATCCAGCGGAACTTTCGCAGGCGGCCTTCATGCTCGAAGCCTGCGCGTTCGAGCACGCGCCGCGACGTCTCGTTGCCGATCAGCAGCGTTGCCTGAATGCGCACGAACCCCTGGCGCTGTGCCCATTCGACGATGGCGCAGCAGGCCGCGGTGGCCAGGCCCTGGCCCCATTGGTCCGGCGCGATGTCGTAGCCGACATCGGCGCTGCGATGCACCTTGGAGATCGTGTGCAGGCCCACGGTGCCCAGCAGGGCGTCGTCATCGGTGCGCGCGATCGCGAATCGGACCTGGGAGACCGGGTTGTGCAGTTCGGTGGCATCGACGAACTCGCGCAGCGCGTCCGTGGTCTGCGGGCGCCAGCTGATGCCCTGGCGCACCGGATCGCTGCGCAGATAGTCCAGCCAGTGCGCAAGATCGGTCTCGCGGATGGGGCGCAGGTGGGCGAAGCCGTTGGCAAGAGGATGATTCAGCAAGGGTGTCATGCATGCAGAATACTGAAAGCCCCGGCCAGCCCCTGTGGGATTCTGCCCCGGCTTGTCCCTTCACCGCAAAGCAAGTATCTCCATGATCAGCCACCTGGACCACCTGGTTCTCACCACCGCCGACGAAGCGCAATGCGTGCGCTTTTACACCGAAGTGCTGGGCATGAAGCTCGAATCGTTCATCGGCGGCACGCCGCCCGTGGAGCGCAAGGCCTTCATGTTCGGCGCGCAGAAAATCAATCTGCATGTCAAGGGCCGCGAGTTCGAGCCCAAGGCGCATACGCCCGTTCCGGGAGCGCTCGACCTGTGCTTCATGGCGTCGGTGCCGCTGGACGCGGTGATTGCGCATCTGCACCAACTGGGCGTGCCGATTGCCGAAGGCCCGGTGCTGCGCACCGGCGCGACTGCGAGAATTCGCTCCATTTATCTGCGCGACCCCGACCTCAACCTGATCGAGATTTCCGAGCCGGTCGGCGCGCCCTAGCCCGCACCGCTCGCTCCCTTTCCTGCCCCTCCCGGAGACCCGATGATCACTGTCCACCACCTCAACAACTCGCGCTCGCAGCGCATTCTCTGGCTGCTGGAAGAGCTGGGCCTGGCCTATGAGATCAAGCGCTACCAGCGCGACCCCAAGACCCATCTGGCGCCGCCCGAACTCAAGGCCATCAGCCCGCTGGGCAAGTCGCCCGTGATCGAGGAAGGCCCTCTGGTATTGACCGAGTCGGGCGCCATCGTCGACTACCTGATACGCCGCCATGGCGGCGGCCGGCTGCAGCCCGATCCCGCGAGCCCCGCGTACGACGAATACGTCAAGTGGCTGCACTTCGCCGAAGGCTCGGCGATGCTGCCGTTGATGCTCCACCTCTACGTCGGTCGCCTGGGCGAGGCCGGCGCGCCGCTGCAGCCGCGCATCCAGTCGGAGCTGGCGAATTTCCTCGGCTATATCGATGCCGCGCTGCGCGACACGCCGTTCCTGATGGGCGGGGAGCTCAGCGGCGCGGACATCCAGCTGAGCTTCGTCGGCGAACTGGCCAAGGTGCAGCGCATGGACGCACCCTACCCGCATCTGCAGGCCTGGATGGCCAGGCTGCAGGCGCGGCCGGCCTACCGCAAGGCGATAGAGCGCGGCGGTGAATACGCCTACGGCAATTGAACGGACGGAGCCCTATGAAGATCGTATTTCTTGACCGCGCCACCTTGTCTCCCGAGACCACGTTGCGCCTGCCTTCCTTCCCGCACGAACTCGTGTGCCATGACAGCACCGCCCCGCATGAAGTCGCGCAGCGCATTGCCGATGCCGACATCGTGATCAGCAACAAGGTCAAGCTGGGCGCCCAGGCGCTGGAGCAGGCCGCATGCCTGAAGTTCATCGCGGTCGCGGCCACGGGCACCGACAGCATAGACCTGCAGGCCTGCGCCCGGCGCGGCATCATCGTCAGCAACATCCGCAACTACGCCGAGCACACCGTTCCCGAACACACCTTTGCGCTGATGTTCGCGCTGCGCCGCAGCATCTGTGCCTACCGCGACTCCGTCAAGGCCGGCCGCTGGCAGGAATCGGGGCAATTCTGCTATTTCGACTATCCGGTGCGCGATCTTGCGGGGTCGACCCTGGGCATCATCGGCGACGGCGCGCTGGGCTGCGCCGTGGCAACGATTGCGCGCGCGCTGGGCATGACGGTGCTGATATCGGCGCACAAGGGGCGCTCCGGCATGGGCAGGCTCTACACGCCGTTCGAGGAAGTGCTCGCGCGCTCGGACATCATCACGCTGCACTGCCCGCTCAACGCCCAGACGCGCGGCATGCTGGGCGCAGCGGAGTTCGCGCAGATGACGCGCCGCCCGCTGATCATCAATACCGCGCGTGGCGGCCTGGTCGACGAGGCCGCGCTGGCCGCGGCCTTGCGCGGCGGGCAGATTTCCGGTGCGGGCTTCGACGTGGTCTCGGCCGAGCCGCCGCCGGCCGACCATCCCTTCATGGCGTTGCTGGACCTGCCCAACTTCATCCTGACGCCGCATGTGGCCTGGGCCTCGCAAGAGGCCATTCAGGGCCTGGCCGATCAACTGGTCGACAACATCGAGGCGTTCGAGCGCGGCGCGCCGGTCAACGTGGTGCGTCCCGCGGCCTGAGCGTCGGCGTGGCATAACGCGGCATGACATTCCGCGCGCAGCTGCCTGTTTTTTGAGCACGCTCTGGAAACCCAGCACTGGCGCGGCTTTGCGGGGTTATTGCGGCAGTTATGCACAAGCTTGCTCCCCTGTCTTGGGGATAAGAGCGGCTTGTATGGAAGCCTCCCGGATTACAAGTGGCTTTGGCGTGTAGAGCGCAGGAGGCAGGGCTGCAGTCATTTCGGCGTCGTCTGCAGCAACCAGTCGCTGAAGGCCTGCATGGCTGCGGTCACGGGCCGGGACTTCAGGCGCGTGAGCCAGTACCGGCCGGTGGCTATCTCGGTCTCGAACGGGCGCACCAGCCGGCCCTGCTGCAGCTCTTGCGCGAACATGCGCACCGGCAGCAGCGCAATGCCCGCGCCCTGGGCCGCGGCCTGGGCCATGGTCAGCGACGAGTCGAACACCGCGCCGCGCAGCAGGGGACAGGGCGTGGCCGCGGCCGCAAACCAGGCGACCCATTCGTCCGCGCGGTAGGAGCGCAGCAGCACCTGGCCGGCGAGATCGCCAGGCGTGTGCAGTTCGGCCGCCAGGGCCGGCGTGCACATCGGCGACAGCGGCGCGGCCAGCAGGGGCTGGGCGTGGGTGCCATGCCAGGCGCCGTCGCCGAAGCGGATCGCGTAATCCAGGCCTTCGCCCGCGATGTCGACACGGTTGTTGTGGGTGAACAGCCGGAAGTCGACGAACGGATGGGATTGCTGGAAGTCGCGCAGGCGCGGAATCAGCCAGCCCACGGCAAAGGTGCCGACCACGCCCACGGTCAGCGCCTCGCGCGCGCGCCCGTCGCCGAACTGGTCGAGCAGCTGGCCTATGCGCTCGAACGACTGGGCCAGCACCGGCAGCAGGGCCTGGCCTTCGTCGGTCAGCGCCAGGCCGCGCGGCAGGCGGCGAAACAGCGTCACCTTGAGCCGGTCTTCCAGGTTCTTCACATGCTGGCTGACCGCGGTCTGGGTCACATGCAGTTCCTCGGCGGCGCGCGTGAAGCTCAGGTGGCGCGCCGATACTTCGAAAGCGCGCAAGGCGTTCAACGGCAGGTGCATACGGAAACCTCGGCTGTCCCCAGTTTTTCTGGGGTCAAAACTCGATTATTACTGTTTGTCGTGGGCGCCCAAGGCCGGCATCATCGCTTTCGTTCAAACCCACTACAAGGAAAACATGGAGCGACGTCCTTTCATTCGCGCGGCCGGCCTGGCTGCGGTCACGGTCTTGAGCGCCGGCTGCACGCTGGCCCGCAGCCCTTCGGCGGCCCAGGCGAGCCGCTTCCAGCAGGAAGTGCAAAAGATCGAACGCGACAGCGGCGGCCGCCTGGGCGTGGCCGTGCTCGATACCCACACGGGCCTGGCCTGGGCCCACCGCGGCACGGAGCGCTTTCCCATGTGCAGCACCTTCAAGTTTCTTGCCGCGGCCCTGGTGCTGGACCGCGTCGACCACGGGCAGGAACAGCTCACGCGCCGCATCGCGGTGCAGGCCAGCGATATCGTGCCGCATGCACCGGCGACCGCGCCGCGCGTGGGCGGCGCACCCATGACCATGGCCGAACTCTGTGACGCCGCAGTCACGCTCAGCGACAACCCCGCGGCGAATCTGCTGCTGCAGAGCTTTGGCGGCCCCGCGGCGCTGACGGCCTATGCACGCTCGCTGGGCGATGACTTCACGCGCCTGGACCGCATCGAGCCCGAGCTCAACGAAGCGCTGCCCGGCGATCCACGCGACACGACCACGCCCCAAGCCATGCTGCAGACCTTGCGCAAGATCGTGCTGGGCGATGCCTTGTCGCCGGCCTCGCGCGCGCAGATCACGCGCTGGCTGCAGGACAACAAGACCGGCGACCGCAAACTGCGCGCGCTGCTGCCCGCGGGCTGGCGCGTGGGCGACAAGACCGGCGGCGGCGCCTACGGCACCAACAACGACGTGGGCGTGCTCTGGCCGCCGGGAGGCCGCGCGCCGCTGCTGGTCAGCAGCTATCTGACGCAGACCCAGGCCGATCAGGCAACGCGTGACCTGGCCTTGGCGCAGGTGGGCCGGCTCGCGGCCTCGCTGGTCGGCACGGCCTGACGCCGGGCACCGTGCGCGGCGCTATGGCAGGCGCGTGCCGTGCTCCGCCGCCAGCATGGCACGCAGCTGCGCAATGGGCTCGGGTGCGAGTCCGGCCGCTGCAAACACTTCGCAGGTGAAGCTCACCGGCGCGGTTCCCGGGGCCGTGATCACGCGCTGCGCATGCACGGCTGCCGGGCTGTCCCGGTAGTGCGCCGCGCCGCCATAGCCCATGGCATTCCTGCGCAGGAAATCGGCGCTGTTCGAGGTATGGGCAATGTGGTCGAGCAGGCCGGCGCGCGCCAGCGCGAGCGTTCCCCCGCAGATGCCGGCAACTGCCGCGCCCTGATCGCGCAGCGCGTGAAGAAATGCGCCCAGGTCGGGCGCTGCGCTGCTTTCCCAGACCATGCCGCCTATGACCGCGACCGCCTGCGGCTGCCATGCCTGGCATTGCGCAAGGTCGTCGGCCACGGTCACGTCCAATCCTCCCTGCGAGCGCAATGCTCCCGGTGCGGGAGAGAAAAACCGCAGGTCTATGCCGTAGAACGGCTTGGCCGTGCCTGCGAGCAACGCGTATTCCCAGTCTGCAAAACCCGGTGTGAGCACCACGCCAATGCTTGCCATCATTCAATCCTTTGTTGTGCAGCGCAGCCGCGTGGCGCGCCGGGTTGGAAGGAAAAGATTGTAACTGTATATACGTACAGTTAAAAGCTACACGACGTGTCAACCAGCACTCCATGAGAATAGTCATTCAACATACGATTTTTGGTGTGTTAAAGGCTTTTGGTAAACTAAAGTTCGGAATTTGGTAGTTTATTGACATCAAAACTCCTGATGAACCTATGCATGATAAAGTACGTAAAAACGTATGTTGCAGCCATATTTTTGGTTAACACAACGAAAAAGGTACTTTATGGAGCAGATTAAAACCCCTGAAGATCTGGAGCGCGAGCTGGGCGAGCAACTGCGCGCCGAGCGTCTGCGGCAAAACATCACCATGGAAGACCTGTGCCTCAAGGCCGGCGTGTCCAAGCAGACGCTGCGCGCGCTCGAGACCGGAGCGGGCAGCCGCGTGATCTCGCTGATCCGCGTGATCGATGCGCTGGGCCATGGCGCCTGGCTCACCACGTTCCGTCCACCGGTGCGCATCAGCCCCTTGCAGATCGCGCGCGGCGTGGCCTCGCGCCAGCGTGCCGCGCGCAGCGTCTATGCCAGGAAGCTGCGCCTGGAGCGCGGCGACGACCAGGGCTGAGCCGCCGCTGAAATCAATATACAGAGAACAAGACCATGGCAACGCGCAAGAGTGTTTTCCGGGCCGTGCAGGCCGTGACCGTGAACATCTGGGGAATGGATGTGGGCGCGGTCGCGCTCGATCCAGATACCGGCTACTACGCGTTCGAATACGAGCCGAAGTTCGTGCGCTCGGGCATAGAGCTGGCGCCGCTGCAGATGCCGCTGGCCCAGGCCAATGCGCCGTTCGTGTTTCCCAATTTGCCCATCGCCACCTACCAGCGGCTGCCGGCCATGCTGGCCGATGCGCTGCCCGACCGCTTCGGCAATGCGCTGATCAACGCCTGGATGGCCGAGCGCGGCATTGCGCAGGCCAACGTCACGGCGCTCGATCGCCTGGCCTACATGGGCCAGCGCTCCATGGGCGCGCTGACGTTCAAGCCCAGCCGCGGCCCGCAGTCGTCGGCCGCGACCGCCGTGCAGATGTCGCAGCTCGTGGCCCAGGCGCGTTCGGTGATCAGCGGCGACTTCGCGGGCAGCGACCATGCGAGCGAGCTGCTGCGCCAGATCATCCAGGTGGGCACGTCGGCCGGCGGTGCGCGCGCCAAGGCGACGATTGCCTGGCGCCGCGCGACCCAGGACGTGCGCACCGGCCAGTTCGAGATTCCCGAAGGCTATGAAGCCTGGCTGCTCAAGTTCGACGGCATAGGCCTGGACAGCCAGCTGGGCCCGGGCAGGAACTACGGCCGCATCGAGTACGCGTACTCGCTGATGGCCAGGGCGGCCGGCGTCACGATGTCGGACTGCAACCTGCTCGAGGAGGGCGGCCGCGCGCATTTCATGACCCAGCGCTTCGACCGCGACGGCAATGCGCGCCACCACATGCAGACGCTGTGCGGGCTGGCGCATCTGGACTTCAACCAGCAGGAATCGCACAGCTACCACCAGCTGTTCCAGACGCTGCGCCAGTTGCAGCTCGATGAGACGGCATTCGCGCAGACGCTGCGCCGCATGGTGTTCAACGTGCTGGCCGCGAACAACGACGACCATACGAAGAACTTCTCCTTCCTGCTGCGCCAGGGCGGCCAGTGGGAACTGGCGCCGGCCTACGACGTGACCTATGCCTATGATCCGGGCAATGTCTGGTTGCGCCAGCATCTGATGTCGGTCAACGGCAAGTTCTCCGGCATCACGCGGGGCGACATCCGCGAAGTCGCCAACAGCTACGGTCTGCGCGGCGTCTGCGACCCGATCATCGAGCAGACCCGCGCGGCGCTCGCGCGCTGGCCCGAGTTTGCGCAGCAGGCGGGGCTGCCCGGCGAAGTGCGCGACCAGATCGCGGCCACGCACCGTGAGATGGACGGCCTGCTGACCGCATGAGCGCCTGCCCCGGGCATTGTTTCAACCAACGGAGACCTTGATGACGCTGACCGTTCACCACCTCGAAACTTCGCGCTCGCAGCGCATACTGTGGCTGCTGGAGGAGCTGGGCCTGCCGTATGCGCTGCGCGTCTACCAGCGCGACCCCAAGACGCGGCTGGCCCCGCCCGAACTCAAGGCCATTCACCCTCTGGGCAAGTCGCCCGTGATCACCGATGGCGACACCGTGGTCGCCGAGTCGGGCGCGATCATCGAGTACCTGGCCGAATGCCATGCGGCGCGGGCGCCGGCGGAACTGGCGCAGCTCGAGCCGGCACGCGGCACGCCGGAACACCGCGCCTGCCGCTTCTGGATGCACTACGCCGAAGGCTCGCTGATGAACTGGCTGGTGATGAAGCTGGTGTTCGACACCATTCCACGCCAGCCCATGCCGTTTTTCGTGCGCCCGATCGCGCGCGGGCTGTGCTCCAAGGTGCAGCAAAAGCTCGTCAGCCCGAATGTGCAGACCGCGCTGGAGTTCATGGACGCGCACCTGGCGCGCAATACCTGGTTCGCAGGCCAGCACCTGACCATGGCCGATTTCCAGATGAGTTTCGCGGTCGAAGCCGCGCTGGCGCGCAGCGGCAATGAATCCGCCTGGCCCCATCTGCTGGCCTACCGCGAGCGCATGCGTGCCCGGCCCGCCTACCAGCGCGCCTTGCAAAAGGGCGGGCCGGTGGTGATGTCGGACTGAAGGCGGGGGCGGGTCAGCACTTTTAAAACCCAATAGAATAATGATTAGATTTTAAATTCTAATGGGTGATATAATAGCTTCTGTTGCAGCCACGCCGGTGAGTCCGATGCGCTGGCCGCAACGCTTGCCAGGAAGGCCGCGGCCTTCCTGCAAGACCCGTTTTGCGACCCTTGTCGCCCGGTTGTTCTGTAGAGCTGCAGACACCCGCGTTCTGCCCTAAGCTCACGCGGCTTGATCCAGGCCTGCGTTCCCGAATGCATTAAATTCCAAAAATCGGCATTTCCATGGGCCAATACGTCGTTTCGCCCGCGACACACCCGACCGACTGTGGCCGTTTTCGCGCCTCCTTCGCGGTCCATCGCTCCCAGAGCAACGGCAGCTATTGCCGAATATTCCGGTTTGACAAGACTTTTGCCTCGCGCGAAGCCGCACGGCTGTTTGCCGTGACGCAAGGCTGGCTGCAGACATGCATGCCGCATCCGCCGATTTGCTGATGCCCCCATTTCCAGTGGCTGCGGGATTTCCGTCCACGCACCTTTGTTCCAACGGCGCGCCATTTGTTGCGCACCTTCCTCCAGAAAGGCTCTTTCCATGAGCGTCAAAATCTATGTGGGCAACCTTCCCTACTCCGTAACCGATTCCAGCCTGGAGAGCAACTTCGCCGAGTTCGGCGGAGTCTCCTCGGCCAAGGTCATGATGGACCGTGAAACCGGCCGTTCCAAGGGCTTCGGCTTTGTGGAAATGGCTTCTGCCGAAGTGGCGCAAGCCGCCATCACCGGCCTCAACGGCATGTCGGTCGACGGCCGCGCGATTGTCGTGAACCTGGCGCGTCCACGCGAAGCCGGCGGCGGCTCGGGTGGCTTCAGCGCGAGCAATCGTTCTGACGTCGGCTATGGCAGCGGTGGCTACGGCGGTGGCCGCTACTGAGCCTGCGGCTCTGCTGAAAAAACCGGCTCTGACGAGCCGGTTTTTTTTCGTCCATGCGCGCGGCGCGTCATCTGCAGCAAGGCCGAGACCGCGGCCGTCGTCGCCGCGCGCAGCCCGGCTTCAGCGCGCCTTGGACGGCGCGAGCAGCGTCGCGAGCTGGGCCTGCTGCTGCAGCTCATCGAACCAGATGCGATAGCCCGGGTCGCTGGGGTGCAGGCCGTCCGAGGCGTGCAGCAGTTGTGGCTGCTGGGCAAACGGGTCCTGGTCCTTGTCCTTGTACAGATTGATGTAGACCGCCTGGCGCCGCTGCGCCGTTTCGCGCACCACGCCGTGCAGGGAGCGGGCGCGCGCGCTCATGAGCCAGGACACCGGGGCGAAGAAGAACGGCGCATGGCCCACGTTGCCGGCCGGCATCAGCAGCACATGGTCGCTGCGCGCGCGTGCCAGTTCGGTCACGCGGTCCATGTCGCGGCCCATGCTGTCCTGTGATCGCAGCCGTATCACATCGTTGCCGCCGGCCTGCACCAGCACTGCGTCATAGCGCCCGCTGACCGCTTCGAGCTGGCCGCGCACATCGGCGAGCAGCGCGCCGTCCGCTGCGCGGTTGTCGATCTGCAGCCGCGGAAAGGCCTGGGCCAGCAGGCCCGCGAGGCTGTTTTCGGGCGCGCTCGCGCCGGTGCCCACGCCCGTGCTGTCGCCGACGATCAGCAGGCGCTGCGCGGCATCCACGGGCGTGCTTTGCAGCGGCTCGCTGCGGTCGACCAGCTCGCGCGTCTGGCCCAGGCGCCAGGCGGCGCAGCCCGAGGTGACGATCACGGTTCCCACCACGACGGCGAGCAGGGCGGGAACCACGAGTTTGGAAGGTTTGCGCATGCTTGGCAGTCTATTGCCTGCGCGCCCAGGATGGATGTAGGCCTAGGTGCTGTGCAGCAGCTGCGCCAGCGCCGGCGCGAGCGTGGGCTGGCGCCACGCGAAGCCCGCGTCCTGGGTGCGCCGTGGCGACAGCCGCTGGCCGCCCAGCAGCAGCACCGACATCTCGCCCAGCGCCAGGCGCAGCGCCCAGGCCGGCGCGGGCAGCACCGCGGGGCGGTGCAGCGCGCGCGCCAGCGTGCGGGTGAACTCCGCGTTGCGCACCTGATGAGGCGCGCAGGCGTTGAAGGCGCCGCTGCAGTCATCGCGCTGCAGCAGATGGTCGATCAGCGCGACCTGGTCGTCGATATGGATCCAGGGCATCCATTGCGCGCCGCTGCCCAGCCGCCCGCCCAGGCCCAGCCGGAACGGCGGCAGCAGCCGGCCCAGCACGCCGCCCTGGGGCGCAAGAACCGGCGCGGTGCGCAGCAGCGCCACGCGCATTCCC
>NZ_JAVWWA010000029.1:32241-42193 GCF_036666375.1 Comamonas sp.
CAGGCCTTCGAGCTGCTGCAGCTGCGCCACGCCGCGCGCGCCGCTGCACAGCGCCGCCACCTGATCGGGGCGGCGGCTCCAGACAAACAGTTCATGGCCCTGGCGCTGCCAGTGTTTGCACAGGGCCCGGCCTATCAGGCCCGTACCGCCGGTCAGCAGAATGCGCATGGGGAATCTTTCCTTGAATGTGTCAATGTGAGGCGCGTCGTTTCACCACGGCAGGCGCTGGCCATCGTAGGCCCACAGGCCGCCGCTGTCTTCTGGACGCAGGCCGTCGAGCACCGCCAGCAGATCGCGCGCCGCGTCGGCGGCCGGCCGGCCGATCTGCGCGCCGCGAAACGGCGCCGACAGGGCGGAGTCCACCGTGCCCGGGTGCAGCGCGGCCAGCACGGTCTGCGGATGGGTGCGCGCCAGCTCGATGGCCGCGGTCTTGAGCAGCATGTTCAGCGCGGCCTTGGAAGCGCGGTAGCTGTACCAGCCGCCCAGGCGGTTGTCGCCTATGCTGCCGACCTTGGCCGAGAGCACGGCCACCAGGCAGCGCTCACCGCGCGCCAGTTGCGGCGTGAAATGCGCCAGCGCCAGCGCGGGGCCCAGGGCGTTGATCGCAAAGCTCGCGGCAAGATGCTCGGCACGCAGATCGGCAAGGCGCTTTTCGGGGCCTCCGGTGGGGCCTTGCAGCATGCCGGTGGCGACGACGATCAGCTGCCAGGGACCCTGGGACTGCAATGCCTGCGCGGCCTGGGCAATGCTGTCGGGCGCAGAGAAATCGATGCGCGGCGCGGTGTCGCGCGCGAGCGCGCACACCGTGGCGCAGCGCGGGTCGGCGCGCAGCCTGTCGGCGATCGCGCCGCCTATCGCGCCCGAGGCGCCCAGAACCAGCGCGCGGTAGCCATCGGGCAGCGACGGCAGGGCCGGCAGCACGCTCATGGCTGGCCGCGCTGGTCATGGCTGACCCAGATCAGCGCATCGGTGTCTACGCCCAGGGCCTTGGCGCGCGCCAGCAGGGCCGTGCGCGTATCGGTATCGAGCGTCTTTTCGCGCGCCAAAATCCAGGCATAGCCCAGGTCCGCGCCGACCACCAGGGCCCAGCGGTAGTCGCTGTCCAGCGAGACCACATGGTAGCCGCCGTAGAACGGACCGAAGAACGAGACCTTGAGCGAGCCGGTCGTGGGCGCGCCGGTGAAATAGGCCTTGCCGATGGCTTCGTTCCATTTGCCCTTCTCGGCCGAATAACCACGGTTGAGCACCTGCACGCTACCGTCGGTCTGGGGGGTGTAGGTGGCCGACACATTGCTCAGGCCGCGCTCGAACGAGTGGTCCAGCCGCGCGATCTCGTACCAGCGGCCCTGGTAGCGCTGCAGATCGAACGCACTCACGGCTGCGACGCCGGCCGGCGGCTGGGTGCTGGTGCAGGCGCCGAGCAGCGCGGTTCCTGCCAGGCAGCCGGCCAGCAGCAGGCGGCTGCTGGAGCGCGCGAGCGCCTGGCGCGCGCGCGAAAGGCAAGTTGTGAGCGTATGCATGGCGGTATCCTTTTTGGATTGTGAGGGAGGCGGGCGCGGCAAGGCCTTCGCCCAGGATACGGCAGCAGCGGCGTGAAGCACAATCAGCCCATGACCCATGATGATGTGCTCCAGACCGCAAGGCAACTGCAGGCCTACTGGCTGCGCAGTGTTCCTGCGCCCTCGAGCGCCAGCGCCCAGCAGGTGCTGGACCAGGTGCTTGCCGGCTGGAATGAGCCCCACCGCGCCTATCACACCACCCAGCATCTGCTCGAAGCCCTGACGCTGCTGGACGAATGGAGCCGCGCCGAGGAATGGCCGGCCACCGTGGCCCTGGCGCTCTTCTTTCACGACCTGGTCTACGACCCGCGGCGCGCCGACAACGAGGACCTGAGCGCGCTTGTGGCGCGCGAAATGCTCGCGTCGCTGCTGCTGCCGCAAGCGCAGATCGAAGCGGTTGTGCGCCTCATCGACATCACCAAGCATGCGGCCCGGCCCCTGACCGAAGACGAGAAGCTGATGGTCGATATCGACCTGTCCATTCTGGGCGCAGCGCCCGAACGCTATGCACAGTACCAGCTGCAGGTGCGCCGGGAATACGCCCATGTGCCCGAGCCGCTGTTCACGCGCGGGAGGCTGGTGGTGCTCGAGGCTTTTCTCCATGCGCGGCCCGCGCTTTATCACACAGAGCGCGGACGCAGCGCCTTCGATGCGGCCGCGGCGCGCAATCTGGCGCACGAAGTGGCGCAGCTGCGCGCCGCGCTGGCCGCAGCAGCTTAGGCAGCAGCGCCGCATTTTCCCGTACAGTGCTAGGCGCTGGCCGGCCTGCGGTTCAGGCCAGGCTTTTCCTTCTATTGGAGATACCGATGATTGTCGAAGTGGTGGATTTCAAGATCGATCCCGCAAAGCACCAGGCCTTTGGCCCGGTGCTGAAGAACGCCGTGGCCGAGGTGCTGTCGAAAGCCAAGGGCTATGGCGGCCACAGCGTGCTGGCCTGCATCGAGACCCCGGGCCGCTATGTGCTGACCGTGCATTGGGCGACGCTCGAGGACCACACGGTGGGCTTTCGCGAATCCGCCGCTTTCACCGAATGGCGCGCGCTCATCGGCCCGTTCTTCGCCCAGCCGCCGCATGTGGAGCATTTCACGGTCGTCGACAGCCGCGCGGCTGACTGAGGCCTGCGTTCAGCGCAGCATCTGCTTGCCCGGCTGCGGCGCATAGGCCAGATCGGCGACGACTTGGCCGCCCAGCAGGTGCGAAGCAATGATGCGGTCCACGCCGGCCTCGTCGACGCCGCCGTACCAGGTGCCTTCGGGAAACACCTGCACCACGGGCCCGAGGTTGCACGGCCCCAGGCAGCTGGTGCGCGCGCTCATCATGCCCTCGCCCGCATTGCGCAGGTCCAGGCGCTTTTGCGCATTGCGCAGATGGCCCCAGACCTGGGCCGCGCCCGCCTGGTTGCAAGGCCCGCCCTGGCACACCAGCACGCGGCGCAGCTGCTGCGGAACAGCAGAGCCCGCGGGCAGGGTGGCTGCGGGCGCATCGACTGCCACCGGCGTCTGCTGCAGCAGGTCTTGCACCAGCGCATCGACCGCCAGGCTGTCGCCCGGTGGAGCGCTCAGGTGCACCGCGGGCAGCGGCTGCGTGGCATTGGCGCCGCGCCGCCAGCGCTGCACCGCGCCCGTGATCCAGCTGCGAAAGCCCGGCTCCATGGGCAGCAGCAGCGGCACGATGGTGATTTCTTCGGCCTTCTGCGCAGTCAGCAGATCCAGCGCTTCGCGCAGGCTGGGACTGCCCTGTTCGCTGAACGCATGTATGACCATGCTGAAGCGTTCGCCCAGCGCGGCCTGGGTGCGCCCGGCCAGTTCCTGCATTTCGCGTTCGGACGCGCCGGTGATCGAGGCCTTGGCCAGCAGGATCGCGGCGTGGCGTGGAAGTGAGGTGTTCATGCGGCAAGGCTTTCTGCGCTGGCGGCGGAAATCGGAATGACATAGGGCAGGCCGCCATCGCTGCCTATGCGTGCGCTGACGCCAAACAGGGCTTGCACGTTGGCGGGAGTGAGTACCTGCTGCGGCGTGCCCGCCGCGAGCACGGCGCCGGCGCGCAGCATCAGCAGCCGGTCGCAAAAGCGCGCGGCCAGCGCCAGGTCGTGGATGGCGATCACCGCGCCCACGCCGCGCTGGCGCGACAGTTCGTGCACCGTCTGCAGCGTCGCCAGCTGGTGGCGCAGGTCCAGGTCGCTGGTCGGCTCATCGAGCAGCAGCAGCCGCCCCTGCTGGGCCAGGGCGCGCGCCATCAGCACGCGCTGGCGTTCGCCGCCGCTCAGGTCGCTGAAATGGCGCAGCGCCAGCGGCTGCAGCGCCAGGCGCTCTATCGCGGCCAGCGCGATCGCCTGGTCCTGCTGCGCGCTGCCGCGGCCGCGGTGCGGCAGCCGGCCCAGCAGCACCATGTCGATCACGCGCAGCGACATGCTCGGGCCCGTGTGCTGGGGCACATAGGCGATGGCGCGCGCGATTTCCTGGCGCGCATGGCCGGCCAGCGCCCGGCCTTCGAGCAGCAGAGTGCCGCCGCTCGGCGGCCGCAGGCCCGCGAGGCATTTGAGCAGCGAGCTCTTGCCCGAGCCGTTGGGGCCGACCAGGCCCAGCACTTCGCCCGGCGCCAGCGTGAAATCCACGCCGCGCAGCACTTCGGCCGAGGAAAGCCCGCCATAGCGGCTGCGCAGGCCGACGGCCTGCAGGAGAGGGGTGTTGCTCATGACGCCATCTCGTTGCGCCGCGTGAGCAGCAGGTGCAGGAACAGCGGCACGCCCAGGAACGCGACGACAATGCCTACGGGCACGATCACCGGCGCGAACAGCAACCTGCCCGCCATGTCGGCCAGCAGCACCAGCAGCGCGCCGACCACGGCCGCGAACGGCAGCAGCGCGCGGTGGTCGCCGCCTATCAGCAGGCGCGCGATATGCGGCGCGACCAGGCCCACGAAGCCGATCACGCCCGTAAAGCTGACGATGGCCGCGCTGCTGAGCACCGCGGCCAGCGTGATCGCGATGCGCGCGCGCGCCACGGCCACGCCCAGCGACGCGGCCACATCGTCGCCGCCCGCGCTGAACGCATTGAGCGCGCCCGCATGCGCGAACATCACGGGCGCGCAGACCAGGCACATGGCGCCGGCCACGCCCACTTCATGCCAGGTGCGGCCGTTGAGCGTGCCGAAAGTCCAGTGGACGATGGCCGCGAGCTGCTGCTCGCTGGCAAAGAACTGCAGCGTGGCGGTAAGCGCGCCAAACAGATAGGTGAAGGCCACGCCGGCGAGCACCAGCACCATGGCGTTGACGCCGCGCAGCGAGGCCAGCGCCAGTACGGCGGCCGCGCAGGCCATGGCCGCGGCAAACGCCAGGCCCACGGTCCACCAGACGCCGGTATCCGGAAGATTGTTCCAGCCAAGCAAAATGGCAATCGACGCGCCAAACGCCGCGGCCGGCGAAATGCCCAGCGTGTAGGGGCTGACCAGCGGGTTGCGCGTGATGCCCTGCATGGCGACGCCGGCCAGCGCCAGACCCGCGCCGCAGACCAGGGCCATGGCGGTGCGCGGCAGGCGCAGCTGCAGCAGCACATTGCGCTGCGGCCCGTCGATCGCCAGAGATTCGAGACCGGGCAGCAGCGACAGCAGCTGCTGCGCCACCATGCCCATGGACTGCGACTGCACGCCCAGGCTCAGCGAAGCCAGCACGGCCAGCACCAGTGCAGCGACCGCCAGCAGCGCCACGCGCCAGCGGCTGGCGCGCAGCCGGCGCAGCGCCTGCGGCAGTTCGGCGCTGTTCATGCCGGCCCCTTCACGCTTTGCAGCGATTGCCAGTAGCCGCGCTGCGCGGCCACGCCCTGGAACTCCTGCAGCCACTGGCCCATCACGGCCTGCGGGTCGATTCCGGCCATGCGTTCGGGGTGCAGCCATTGGGCGATCTGCAGCGCGTCCGTGATCTTGGAGCAGCCCGAGGCGAGGTAGTAGCTCAGGTGAAAGATCTGCGCGTCGCGCAGCGCGGGCGTGCCCTGCAGGCCGGGGCGCGCGGCCAGCTGGCCCAGCACCTCGGCCGAGAACGCGCGCGGATGCGGCAGGTACTGGCCGGGCTGCAGCTTGATCACGGCTTCGGGGCGGCGCGCCTGCACCTCCTCGGGGTCGACTTCGAAGTTCTGCACATTGCCGCGCGGCGAGACGCCGCCGGGCAGCTGGATGTCGCCGAACACATTGCGCCCGCCGCCGGCCTCTATCATGTCGTGCCAGCCCGAGCCCTGCAGCGCGGTCTTGTACAGGCCGACTTCCTCGAAGTACACGCGCTTGGGCGTCACGCCCTGCAGGCGGCCGCGCAAGGTGTCGCGCCAGTGGCGATAGAACGCGTTGAGCCGCTCGGCGCGCGGCTGCCGGGCGAACAGCCGGCCCAGCAGCGTGACATTCCACTCGTGCTTGAGCAGGTCCCAGCCGGTCACCACGATCACCGGAATGCCCAAGCCCTGCAGCACCTGCGCGGCCTTTTTCCAGTCGCTGTTGCGCGGCATGAAGACCGCGTCGGCCTGCATGCCGACAATGGCTTCGTAATTGACGCTCGATTGGCCGCTGCCGGCGCGCATGGCCGGCGTCACGCCGGGCCAGTAGTCGGGGTACTGCCTGCCGTCGAAGTCCACGCCGACCACGGCCGGCATCGCGCCAATGGCGCGAATGAACTCGGTCGTGTAGCGGTTGAACACCACCACGCGCTGCAGCGGCAGCGTGACGCTGACGCTGCGGCCCAGATCGTCGGTGATCTGCGTGGCCGCGCGCACCGCGCCTGCGAACCCGGCAAGACCGGCGGCGCCCGCCAGGCCGCGCAGCAACGCCTGGCGGCGGCCGGGAATGCGCTCGTCAGAATGCATAGACACCCGTCAGCCACAGCGTGCGCGGCCGGCCCAGTATCCACTGCACTTCCGAGCCCTGGGTGGCGTAGCTCTTGTCAAACACATTGTCCAGGCGCAGGTCCAGCGTCATGCCCTTGGTCGCGCGCCAGTTGATGCCTGCGTTGACCACGGTGTACGAAGGCAGCGACGCGGTGTTGGTGTTGTTGACGTAACGCTGGCCCACGTACTGCAGCGCGGTGCGCGCGCTCCAGTCGGGCGCGAAGTTCCAGAACGCGGCGAGGTTGGCGCTGCGCTTGGGCACGGTCATGGGCACATTGCCCGCGAGCTGGCGCGCGCCGCCGCCGACCTGGGCCGTGAAGTCGTCGAACTTGGGGTCCAGCAGCGTGCCGTTGATCTCCAGGCGCCACTTGCCCAGGCGCGTCGACGCCGAGGCCTCGATGCCGCGCGACGACTGCTGGCCCACCTGCTCCTGCAGGGTCGGGTTCGCGAGGTTGGTGGTCAGCAGGTCTTTCTTGACCAGATGATAGGCCGCAAGCGTCCAGTCGAAGCGCCCGCCCCAGAGGCTTTGCTTGAGGCCCACTTCGACCTGGCGGCCCGCGGACAGGCCGAAGCCCTGCTGGTTCGCGCCAATGCTGGCCAGCGAAGTCACCGGGTCCTGCGCCGTGGCGACCTGGCCGTAGAGCGCTACGTCGGGTACGGGGTTGAAGACCACGCCCAGGCTGGCGCTCGTTCCGCTGACCTTGCCGTTGGTGATCTTGCTCGACTGGCGGTCCTCGCGCTCCGTACTGTAGCGGTCGTGGCGCAGGCCCGCGACCACGGACCAGCGCTCGCTGAGCGTCAGGTGGTTCTCGAAGAAGATGCCCGTGCGTTCCAGATCGAGGAAGTACATGGGAATCGATTCGCCCTGCCAGGCATCGCGGTAGCGGCCCGGCACGGGGTTGAGCGCATCGACCGTCGAGCTGCCGCCGCGGTTGTTGTCGAAGCGGTCGTAGTAGCTGCGCTCTAGCTGCACGCCGGCGAGAAACTGGTTCTTCATGCCGCCGAGCCGGCCCTGGAATTTGGCATAGGTGTTGATGCCTTCCTGGGTCTGGCGCGAGTACGAGATATCGCGGTAGCTCGTGCGGCGCACGGCGGATGTGGCCGGCAGATAGGTGAATACCGTCACGTCGCGGTAGCGGCGGTTGTGCTCCAGGCTGTAGAGCGTGTTGTGCACGCTCACATCGGACCAAGGCTGCCACTGCGTGTCCAGCGTGACCCAGCGGTCCTGAAAGTACAGGTCGCTGTCGGCGATGTTGTAGTTCCTGGTCTCGGTGCCGGGCACGGGCGCGCCGTTGAACACCGGCGTGCCCAGGTAGTGCATGGGCTTTTGCCGGCCGTAATCGGCCGCGAGAATGAAGTTCAGCTGGGGCGACACGTCATAGCGCAGCGAGGCCGAGGCGGCCAGCGTTTCCGATTCGCCGCGGTCCACCCAGTTGTCCGAGCTGCGGTGGCTCAGGTCCACGCGGTAGGAAAAGCCATTGCCCAGCGGCCCGGTGCTGCTGAGCGCGCGGTGCCAGGCGTTGTCGCCGCCCAGGCCCAGGCCCACTTCATGCGAGGACTGCGTGGGGTTGGGGCGCTTGCTGACCACGTTGACCGCGCCGCCGATGGAGCCCGCGCCATAGAGCACCGAGGCCGGCCCATAGAGCGCCTCGATGCGCTCCACGTTCCAGGGATCGAACGGAAAGCTCACCACGCCGCCCGCATTCGACAGCTCCAGCCCGTTGTAGAGCTGCTTGACCGAATTGACGCCCGTGAAGCCGCGCGCGCTGAGCACATTGCCGCCATTGCCCGGGCTGTTGGCCGAGCTCATTCCCGGGGCCAGGGTCTTGGCGTCTATCACCGAGGTCGTGCCCAGCGCACGGATCAGCTCGCCGGTGACGATGGCCAGGCTGGCCGGGGTCTCGAACGGCGTGAGTTCCAGCCGGCTGCCGGCGGTCGATTTCTGCACCAGCGGCGTGGCGACGCCGCGTTCCTCGGTGACGGTGATGGCTTCGAGGGTGGGCACGCCTTGGGCGTGGGCGGAAATGCACGGATAGGCGGCCGCAAGGGCGAACGGGAGCGCAGCAATGCGCACACGAAGAACGGGCTTCATGAAATAGGCAATCGAAAAAGGCAACCCTGGCCGGCATCCCCGCCGGCGTCTGGGCGTTACGACAGCGCCGCCTGCGCGGCAGCGCTGTCACTTTGTTGGCCGGTATCCGGGCTGGCGGCACTGCATCCATCGCCTTCCCAGGCGCTTGTTCAAGGCGTCCAGTGGCTATGTGGAGGGATGCTGAAAGCGCGGGGCGCTTTCGTCCGTTTGACCGTTGCGGGGGCAGCGCAGGCCAGACCTGTGGGCGCACCAGCGCTGGATCTCAGCGGCTGGGGGCTTGTGGGTCCTCCTGCTTCCCGTTGAACTGCGGCCTGTGAACCACGCCGCGAGCACCAACGCTGGGGATTCTAAGGGCAAGCGCCGCGCTCACGGCATCACGACCAATCGGCAAACGGCGTCGGCCAGGTCGTCCAGACATCGGGGCCGCAGGCCATTTCCGCTTTGGTCAGCAGGCAGTGGTCGAAGCGCGCGCGCAGCGCGGCCTCGTCCATATCGATGCCGATCAGCACCAGTTCCTGGCGCGCGTCGCCCGTGTCCTGGTGCCATTTTTCGTTTATCAGCGCCACCGTTTCGGGGTCCTGGGGCCAGTGCTCCTGCGGCACGGCCGCCCACCAGCGGCCCGCCGGGCCATGGCGCGCGACGGCGCCGGCCTGCGACCACGAACCCGCGAGCGTCGGGTGGCTCGCAAGCCAGAAGAAGCCCTTGGAGCGCAGCACGCCCGGCCATTCGCTTTGCACAAGATCAAAGAAGCGCTGCGGATGAAACGGCAGGCGCGCGCGGTAGACGAAGCTGCCGATGCCGTATTCCTCGGACTCGGGCACCTGCGTGCCGCGCAGCTGCTGCAGCCAGCCCGGCGCGCGCGCCGCGGCCTCGAAGTCGAACAGCCCGGTGTCCAGCACGCGCTCCAGCGCCACCTGGCCAAACGCGGCCGGCTCGATGCGCGCGCGCGGGTTGAGGCTTTGCAAAATGGCCAGCAGGCGCGCGCGTTCCTCGGCGCTCACCAGGTCGATCTTGTTGAGCACCAGCACGTCGCAGAACTCTATCTGCTCGATCAGCAGATCGACCACCGTGCGCTGGTCGTCCTCGCCCATCGATTCGCCGCGCGAGCGCAGGCTGTCGCGCGCGCTGTAGTCGCGCAGGAAGTTGCAGGCATCGACCACCGTGACCATGGTGTCGAGCCGGGCGACTTCGCCCAGGCTGCGCCCGTCCTCGCCCTCGAAGGTGAAGGTCTCGGCGACGGGCAGGGGCTCGGAGATGCCCGTGGATTCGATCACCAGCTGGTCGAAGCGGCCGTCGCGCGCCAGCCGCTCGACTTCGATCAGCAGGTCTTCGCGCAGCGTGCAGCAGATGCAGCCGTTGCTCATCTCGACCAGCTTCTCGTCGGTGCGCGAGAGCTCGGCGCCGCCGGCGCGCACCAGCGCGGCGTCGATGTTGAC
>NZ_JAVWWA010000029.1:42293-47879 GCF_036666375.1 Comamonas sp.
CGGTGCGCGAGAGCTCGGCGCCGCCGGCGCGCACCAGCGCGGCGTCGATGTTGACTTCGCTCATGTCGTTGACGATCACCGCCACGCGCCGGCCTTCGCGGTTGTTGAGGATGTGATTGAGCAGCGTGGTCTTGCCCGCGCCGAGAAAGCCGGAGAGCACGGTGACGGGGAGTTTTCTGGCCGGAGGGGGGAGTGTGGGGGTGGGCATCGTGGGATGAGGGAAAGAAAGTGGCCGGTGACAAGGCCTGCGATCTGTCCATTTGTTGCGTATTTAACGTTATAACATAACAATAACAGGATGACGAAAAGCAAGCCAGGGGAGGTGACCAACCTATGGACCGTGGCCTGATCGGCGCTGGCGCGCGCAGCGGAGAAAGGCGCGCCTGCGCTGGCGGCGTCCTGGCCGCCGGCAGTGGCGCTTCAGCGGATGGGGAGATTCGCCGGTTCCGCGGCGTCGACCAGCGCATGCAGCGCGCCGGCCAGTGGCGAGCGGGGCGAGGAGCGCAGCCAGGCCATTCCCACCTGGCGCGCGGGCGCGCCCGCGGGCAGGGGCCAGCGCCGCACGCGGGTGTCGGCCTGGCCCAGCTGCGGCCAGTCGGGCAGCACCGACACGCCGAAGCCTTCGGCCACCAGTTGCGCGATGTGCTCTATGCCGTCGAGCTCGAAGCGCACCTTGGGCTTGATGCCCTGCTTGCGCAGGTAGTCATCGGCGAGCTTGCCGGCCATCACCTTGCGGTCATAGAGGATGAAAGGCTCGCGCGCTGCGGTCATCAGCGGGTCGTCGACGCGCATGCGCTGCGGCGTCAGCAGGACCAGCGGCTCTTCGCGCAGCAGCCGCCATTCACAGGTCTTGTGCAGCGCAAACGCCGGGTGCACGAGGATGGCGACGTCGAGTTCGCCGGCCATCACGCGGTCCAGCAGCAGCGTGGAGGTGCCGGGTTCTATGTAGATCTGGATGTCGGGATAGGTGCGCATCCAGCGCCTGAGCAGCGGCGGCGCCAGGCCCATCAAGGCCGTGGGCGTGGCGCCCAGGCGCAGCGGGCCCGCGGGCAGTTCGGTGTCGGACGCCGCCGAGCGCAGGTCGCGCACGCCGCGCAGCACTTCGCGCGCCTGGTCGACGATGCGCGAGCCCAGCACCGTGGGCTGCACCGTGCGCCCCGCGCGCTTGAGCAGCTTGCCGCCGATGTCGGCCTCGAGCGCGCGCATCTGCTGGGCGACGGTCGTGGCCGGCAGATCGAGCCGCCGCGCGGCATCGGCGATGGAGCCGAAGTCGACCACGGTCACGAAACTCTGGAGAAAGCGGCTGTCCATCCGACGCATTTTACGTTATCTGAACCATTGAAAAGCAGCTTCTTTGTCGGGACGTGGCGCGGCACAGTGGCTCCATTCCCCCGCTTTTCAAGGAGACACCATGCCCATCATTGAATCCATCGAAGTCTGCGTCGCCCGCGTGCCGCTGGACAAGGTCACCTACCTCGCCAACCGCACCGTGGTCGATCGCCATTACGGCCTGGTCAAGGTGCGCAGCTCGGACGGCGTCGAAGGCATAGGCTTTTGCTACGTGGGCAATGCCGCGGGCGAGATCTTCCGCGTCGCCGTGGAGCAGCTGCTCGCTCCCGTGTTGCTGGGCCGCGATTCGCTGGCCGTCGAAGGCCTGTGGAAGGAGATGTACCAGGAGGCGCTGCTGCAGGGCCGCATGGGAACGGTCATGCGCGCGCTCAGCGCGCTGGACATCGCGCTGTGGGACCTGAACGCGCGCAGCGCCGGTCTGCCGCTGCACAAGTACCTGGGCGCCGTCGAGCTCGAGACCGTCGCCGCCTACGCCAGCGGCGGCTACTACGTCGAAGGCAAGACGGCCGAACAGGTGGGCGAAGAGATGGCCGGCTATGTCGAGCTGGGCTTCCAGGCCGTGAAGATGAAGACCGGGCGCTGGAGCCCCGCAGGCGAGGAGTCGCGCGTGAAGGCCGCGCGCGCGGCCATAGGCCCGGATGTCGAACTCATGCTCGACTGCAACAACGGCTGGGTGGACACGGTCCAGGCCATGCAATACCTGCGCCGCTTCGAGCAGTACGACCCGTACTTCATCGAGGAGCCGTTCAGCCCCGACGACATCGAGAGCCATGCGCGGCTCGCCAAGCTCACGCGGATTCCCGTCGCGACCGCCGAGATCGGCTACGGCCGCTGGTACCACAAGCAGCTGCTCGACATGGGCGGCGCCGCCATCCTGCAGACCGACGCCGCGGTCTGCGGCGGCATCACCGAATGGAAGCGCATTGCCGCTATGGCCGCGGGCTACGGCGTGCAGGTCTGCCCGCACTGGTTCCACGACATCCACGCGCCGCTGGTCGCGGCCACGCCCAACGCGCGCTACGTCGAGTTCTTCTGGGACGACCAGGTGCTCAATTTCCGGCGCCTGATCGACCGCCAGATGACGCATGAAAAGGGCCGCGTGGTGCTGCACCAGACGCCGGGCCTGGGCTTTGGCTTTGACGCGGCGCAGGTCGCCAAGTACGGCCGCTGGACCACGGTGTCCTGAGCGCCGGCTGCGGAAAACAAAAAAAGGAGACAAAGAATGCAACGCCGACATTTCATGACTTCCGTCGCCGCCGTGGCCGCGCTGGGCGCGCCGCCGTCCTTTGCGCAAGGCAAGCTGCCTGCGGGCCCGGTGCGCATCCTGGTGGGCTTTTCGGCCGGAGGCGGCACCGACATCCTCGCGCGCATCGTCGCCAACAAGCTCAACACGCTGTGGGGCATTCCGGTGGTGGTCGAGAACAAGCCCGGCGCCGCCGGCCTGATCGCGGCCGCCGAAGCCGCCAAGGCCGCGCCCGACGGCTCCACCCTGATGCTGGGCCACATCAATCCGCTGGGCATCGCGCCCGCGCTCTATGCCAAGCTGAACTATTCGGCCGAAAGAGACTTCGCGGGCATTGCCCTGATAGGCCAGACACCGCAGGTGCTGGTGGCCGCGCCCAAGTCGGCGGACAGCCTGGCGGCCTTGCTTGCGCAGCTCAAGCGCAAGCCCGGCGAGCTGAGCTTCGGCTCGTCGGGCACGGGCTCGGCCCAGCATCTGGCGCTTGCGCTGTTCGAGCAGGCGGCGCAGGTCTCGGCGCTGCATGTGCCCTACCGGGGCGCGGCCAATGTGATGACCGACCTGATGGGCGGGCAGATCGATTACGCCTTTGAAGGCATGACCACGGCCGCGCCTTTCATCAAGAGCGGCAAGGTCAGGGCCTTGGCCCAGACCGGGCCCAGGCGCGTCAAGGCGTTTGCCGACCTGCCCACGGTCGCGGAACAAGGCTTTGCGGGCTTCAACGCGAGCATCTGGTTCGGGCTTGTGGGCCCGGCGAAGATGCCTGCCGACCTGGTGGCGCGCATCAACGCCGATGTGAACCAGATCCTCGCGCTGCCCGACGTGGTGGCCAGGCTCGAGGAGTTCGGCGCCGAGGACGGCGGCGGGTCGCCAGCGCGTTTCGACGCCTTCATGAAGGACGAGCGCACGAAATGGGCGGCCCTGGTCAAGGCGCGCGGCATCAAGCTTGAAAGCTAGGCCTCAGACCGCGGCCTCGACCCCCAGCACCGCAGCCACGCGGGACGCCATGTCGGCCTTGACATAGATGCCCGTGGTGGAAATGTCGGCATGGCCCAGCAGCTGCTGGACCACGGCCAGGTCCTTGCCGCTGGAGCGCAGCGACTGGTGGGCGAAGGTGTGGCGCAGCCAGTGGGCCGAGGCCTTGAGAAAGTCGGTGTCGCCCGCGCCCGGCTGCTGCTGCACCTGGCGAAAGAAGTTCTTGAGCACGCCGTGCAGCCGCGCTGCCGACAGCGCGCCGGTGGCATTGGTTTCGCGGCGCGCGTTCGAGGCCAGGTCGCCCAGCGTGCCCGCATTGCCCTGGGCCAGGCGCTCGTCGAGCACGCCCAGCAGCGGGCAGTCCTTTTTTTCCATGTCGGCGTAGCTTGCCAGCGCGCCCGATTCGATCAGCGCGAGCCGGTCCTGGTAGTGGACTTCGAGCGCCTGCAGCGTTTCGGGCTTGAGCGGCACCATGCGCTCGCGGTTGCCCTTGCCCGCGAAGCGCAGCGCCCAGATGTCGGACTCCATGTTGTCCAGGCGCACGCGCTCGATATGGCCCCAGGTCATGTTGACGGCTTCGGAGCGGCGCAGGCCCGCGGTCTGCAGCAGCAGGATGGCGGCGCGCAGCCGGCGTTTGACTGCGCCCTCGGGCATGTCCTGCAAAGTGGCGCGAATCGCCTGCAGCGCCTCGTTGGAAAACGAGCGCATCACGTCCATCTGCATGTCCTTGCGCTTGCTGCCGCGCACGCTGGCCACGGCATTCGCGTCGAGGTAGCCGCTCGCATGCCAGTCGCGGTACATGGTGGCGATCGCGCTCATGGTCTGCTGGATGCTCAGATCGGCCAGCGGGCCGCGCAGCGGGCGCCAGTCTTCGGAGCCCTTGGTCACGGGCGCCTTCTGGCACCAGTGCGCGGGCGGCGCGCGCAAGAAGGCCTTGAAGGCGATGAAATCTTCGGTCGCCAGCGACGAAAGCATGGTGCGGCGCTCGACCAGCGCCCACAGCACCAGGCGCTCGACCGCGCGCCGGTAGCTGTCCTGCGTCGCCGCCGATTTCTCGGACAGTGTCGCGAACCAGGCCTGCACCGCCTCGCGGTCGGTATGCGCCTTGAGGGTGTTGGGCCGGTGCGAGCGAAACAGCCCGTCGTCGCCCAGCAGTTCCAGCGGCCAGGCGAGGGCGTCCAGCGGCACCACGCCGAAGATCTCGGGCGCGGCGCTGCCGAGCTTGGCGGGCAGCAGCGTGGCCTGGGCCGCGGGCGCGAAGTCGGCGTAGATCATCTCCTGGGCGATGCGGTGGTGTATGCGCACGCCTATCGCTTCCTGGTGGTCGCTGAGCCACAACAGCACGCGCTGGGCGCGCGTGCGGCCCACGCCGGGCAGCTGCGCATGCCAGCGCCGGCCCTGCAGGTTGATCCAGCCTATGGCGTCGCTCAGCGACAGCACGCCATGCACGCGCAGCTTGGCGGCGATCGCGGCATCGAGCCACAGCGCGGTCGGGTCCGTGGGCTGGGGGTGCTGGGCCACATGGGCCTGGACCCAATGAATGGCTTCGAGCTTGCCGCGCAGGATCTCGGCGGCCGTGGGGCCGGCGCGCTGGCCCTGCTCGCCGAAGTGATCGTCGAGCTGCTCGCGGTACAGCGCGATCAGCTCCTTTTCGCTGAACATGTCCTCGGCAAAGCCTTCGGCGAATTCCTCCAGCGTGGGCAGCTCGGGCGTGGGCTGGGGCTGGGCCAGCAGCTGCGCCAGAATGCGCGTGCCCTGGGCGCGGTCGGGAAAATTCTGCAGCGCCAGATGGATGCGCCGCTCGAGCAGGTCGCGGAAGGCAGCGGCCGCGCGCCTGTCCATGCTGCCCAGATGCAGCAGATAGCGGTTGGCGGCGAGCTTTTCATCGATGCCCTGCAGCACGGCACGCATGAACGAGGTTTCGCTCGCCGAGATGCGCGAGCCCGCGCTGGCGATCGTCGCTTTGGAGCCCGGCGGGCGGCCGCGCCGACGCGCGGGGCGTGCGGGCGCAGCCTGTGGCG
>NZ_JAVWWA010000030.1:0-42210 GCF_036666375.1 Comamonas sp.
CCCCAGCACCGGCCACTAGTGCGCTGGCTGGTCGATGTAGATCCCTTGGCGATCTAGGCCCCCACGCTTGCTCGCTTCGCGTAGCCGCTGCCCCCCAAGGGGGCCGTCGCCGGCTTGGGGCGGCCCGGCGCCGGCGGCATTGATTTGTCAAGGACATTTTGTTACTGGGGTCTGCATCTTGCCAAGGCCTGGGCGGCAGTGCATTGTCAGTCGCTGACGCACTGCGGGTCCCCGCGGCGCCAACCACCCTGTGCTGGAGCCAATAACCATGACTGCTTCCACCCCTTCCCTTTGGCGTCTGGCGGTATGCGCCGGCGCCTTGGCCCTTGCCGCCTGTACTTCGGCGCCGCGCCAGGAAAGCCTGGCCGCCATGCCGGCCGCCACGCCCGTCGCCAGCGCACCCGCCGCGGCCGCTACGCCGCCAGCCCTGCCCCATGTGGTGGTGCTGGCCACGGGCGGCACCATTGCGGGCGCAGGCGCGTCGGCGGCCAGCAGCGCCACCTACCAGGCGGCCAAGGTGCCGGTCGAGCAGCTGCTGATCGGCCTGCCCGAGCTGGGCAAGGTGGCCCGCGTGTCGGGCGAGCAGGTGTTCCAGATTGCCTCCGAAAGCTTCACCAACCAGCAGCTGCTGACGCTGGCGCGGCGCGTGCAGCAACTGGTGCGCCAGCCCGATGTGCAAGGCATTGTCATCACCCACGGCACGGACACGCTGGAGGAAACCGGCTTCTTCCTGAACCTCGTGGTGCAGACCGACAAGCCCATCGTGCTGGTCGGCTCCATGCGCCCGGGCACGGCGCTGTCGGCCGACGGCGCGCTCAACCTGCTGGGCGCGGTGAGCGTGGCCGGCAGCCCGGATTCGGTGGGCAAGGGCGTGCTGGTCAGCATGGCCGATGAAATCCACACCGCGCGCGATGTCGCCAAGCTCGTCAACATCCGCACCAACGCCTTTGGCAGCGCCTGGGGCCCGCTGGGCATGGTGGTCGAAGGCAAGTCCTACTGGTTCCGCGCGCCGGTCAAGCGCCACACGCGCAACAGCGAGTTCAGCATAGAGCGCATCACCACGCTGCCGGCCGTGGACATCGTCTACGGCTACGGCAACGTGCCAAGCACGGCCATCGACGCGCTGGGCGCGGCCGGCGTGCAGGCCATCATCCATGCGGGCACGGGCAATGGCTCGGTCGCCGACCGCATCGTGCCGCGCCTGAACGACCTGCGCAGCAAAGGCGTGGTCGTGATCCGCAGCTCGCGCATTCCCGGCGGCTTCGTGCTGCGCAATGCCGAGCAGCCCGACGACAAGTACGACTGGGTCGTGGCGCATGACCTGAACCCGCAGAAGGCACGCCTGCTCGCGGCGGTGGCGCTGACCCAGACCCGGGACACGCGCGAGCTGCAGCGGATTTTCTGGGAGTACTAGCCCGTCGACCCGTTCGCGCTGCCTCTCGACGAGGCCGAGCGAACGGTTGCTGGCCAGCCTCAAAGGAAAGACGCGCTCTCCCCCCGTTCGTGGTGAGCCTGTCGAACCATGAACGCCCTGCCCTCAAGCCAAAGGCATGGCCGGCCAGGCACCTGCCCGGGAGCAAAGGTGGAGGCTTCAGCCCCGTGTCATCAGCGCCACGGCGCCCGAGAAGCTCAGGAACGCCAGCGCCGTGCTGACCAGGATGATGCGCGCCACGCGCCCGCCATGGGCGCCGAAGCGTTCGGTCAGCAGCGCCACATTGCTCGCGCTGGGCAGCGCCGCGAGCAGCACCAGCACGACCAGCGCCTGCTCCGTCAGCGGCACGCCCAGCGCGATGGCCGCGCGGCCCGCAAGCCACACCAGCAGCGGGTGGGCAATCAGCTTGGCCAGCGCCACCGGCACATAGTCGCGCGCCGCCACGCGCTCATGGGCGTTCATCTGCGAGCGCGCGAGCACCGCGCCTATGGTGAACAGCGCCACGGGCGAGGCCGCGTCGCCGAGCATGGCCAGCGTCTGCTCGACAGGCTTGGGCAGCGTCCATTGCGCCCATGACGCCAGCGCACCCAGCGCGATCGCCCAGGGCATGGGGTTGGCGGCCATTCCCTTGAGCGCATTGCGCAGCGCCACGCCCGCACCGCCGGCCATGCCCAGGCGCGACAGCGCAATGCACAGCGAAGTCGTGACCAGCATGTCGAGCGCCATGGTCAGTATGACCGGACCCGCGCTGTGCGCGCCGAGCAGGGCCACGAGCAGCGGCACGCCCATGAAGCCTGTATTGGGAAAGGCCGCGACCAGCGCGCCAAACGCCGCGTCGTTCCAGCCCAGCCGCCGGCGCGTGAGCGCGACCACAGTGCCGACCAGCACCAGGCCGCTGGCCAGATAGACACCGGCAACCGCGGGATCGAGCAATTGCGCGATCGGCGTGCGCGCGCCGAAGCGGTAAAGCATGCAGGGCAGGGCGAAATACAGCACGAAGCTGTTGAGCCCGGCAATGGCCGACAGCGGCAGGATGCCGCGCCGGGTGGCGACAAAGCCACAGAGCACGAGCGCGAAAAACGGAGAGGTGACCAGCAAAACAGACAGCATGGCGACAGGCGATCAAAGGGAAGCGTATGGGCAGCAGCCGGCGCGCCAGCCTAAGGCATGCAGTTTGGCACGAAGTGTTACGCCTGTGACATACCCATCCGCCTCCCGGGCATGCTGCAGTGCAACACCAATCCCGCCTTCGGACCAGTATCATGCGTGCTGCCCCGCGTCCCGCACGCCGGCGCGCACTGCCCTTTCCCGGCCTCTGTCATCCAACCGCCCGATCCTCTCCCCGCCTATGTCCGCCGGTCTCAATCTTGCCCAGCTCCAAGCTGTCCACTACACCGAAGGCCCCTGCCTGGTGCTCGCGGGCGCGGGTTCGGGCAAGACACGCGTGATCACGCACAAGATCGGCCGGCTCATCGACACCGGCCTGCATCCCAAGCGGATTGCCGCCATCACCTTCACCAACAAGGCCGCGGCCGAGATGCGCGAGCGCGCCAAGGGCCTGATAGGCCGCGCCGCCAAGGATGTGCTGATCTGCACGTTCCACGCGCTGGGCGTGAAGATGGTGCGCGAGGACGGCCAGGCGCTGGGCCTCAAGCCCCAGTTCAGCATTCTCGACTCCGACGATGTGGTCGGCATCCTCAAGGACGCGGCCGGCGGCACCACCGATGTGGCCACGGCGCGCCAATGGCAGTGGACCATCAGCAAGTGGAAGAACATGGGCTACGACAGCCGCACGGCGCTGGCCATGGCCCAGGACGACAGCGAGCGCAGCGTCGCGCTGCTGATGGCGCGCTACGAGGAACGCCTCACGGCCTACCAGAGCGTGGACTTCGACGACCTGATAGGCATGCCGCTGCGCCTGCTGCGCGACCACCCCGAAGTGCGCGAGAAATGGCAGAAGCTGCTGGGCCATGTGCTGGTCGACGAATACCAGGACACCAACGCCACGCAGTACGAGCTGCTCAAGCTGCTGATCGGCGAGCGCGGCCATATCACTGCCGTGGGCGATGACGACCAGTCGATCTACGGCTGGCGCGGCGCGACGCTCGACAATCTCAAGAAGCTGCCGCTCGACTACCCGCAGCTCAAGGTCATCAAGCTCGAGCAGAACTACCGCTCGACCAGCGCCATCCTGCGCGCCGCCAACAACGTGATCCAGCCCAACCCCAAGCTGTATCCCAAGACGCTGTTTTCCGAGCTGGGCGAAGGCGACCCGGTGCGCGTGGTCGATGCCGACTCCGAGGAGCACGAGGCCGAGCGCGCCGTGGCGCGCATCCAGACGCTGCGCGCGGCCAGCAACCCGCCGCCGGCCTGGAAGGACTTCGCCATCCTCTACCGCGCCAACCACCAGGCCAAGCCGTTCGAGAAGGCGCTGCGCAAGGCCGCGATTCCCTACAAGGTCTCGGGCGGCACCAGCTTTTTCGACCGCGCCGAAGTCAAGGACCTGTGCGCCTGGTTCCGGCTGTGGATCAACAACGACGACGACCCGGCGTTCCTGCGCGCCATCACCTCGCCCAAGCGCGGCATAGGCCACACCACGCTGGGCAAGCTCGGCGAGTTCTCGACCCAGCACAAGCTCAGCATGTTCGGCGCGCTGTTCAGCCACATGCTGCCCGCCGTGCTGCCGACCAAGGCCCACGACAGCGTGATGGAGTTCGGCCGCTATGTGAACGACCTCGAATACCGCGCCCGCCACACGCTGGGCGCCGAGGACTCGCGCGCCTTCCTGGCCGACTGGCTCAAGGAAATCGACTACGAGAAGCACATCTACGACAGCGAGGACAGCGAGACCGTCGCCGCCGCGCGCTGGAGCAATGTGCTCGAGTTCTGCGACTGGATGGCGCAGCGCGCCGGCGGCCAGGTGGACGACACCAGCGGCAGCACCATCACCAGCGAGAAGAAAAGCCTGCTCGAGGTCTCGCAGACGATTGCGCTGCTGTCGACCATCAGCGAGCGCGAAAAGGAGCAGGACATGGTGATCCTGTCGACGCTGCACGCGTCCAAAGGCCTCGAGTGGCCGCATGTGATGCTGGTCGGCGTGACCGAAGGCATGCTGCCGTTCAAGCTCGATGACGACAACGGCCGCCAGGAAAAGGTCAGCGACGAAATCGCCCAGCGCCTGCAGGAAGAGCGCCGGCTGATGTACGTGGGCATCACGCGCGCCCAGCGCAGCCTGGCCGTGAGCTGGACCAAGCGCCGCAAGAAAGGCCGCGAAATGGTCGCCGCCATGCCCAGCCGCTTCATCAAGGAAATGGGCCTGGACCAATCGACCGCGCGCGAAGACCCGCGCGAGAAGCTGCGCCAGCTGCGCGCCGAATTTGCCCGCAAGGCCGCCGCGCAGACGCCTGCGCCCTGACCACCGATTCCGACTGCCATGCTTTTTTCCCGCATCCCTTTTCTGCGCTGCATCGCGGCGACCGCGCTGCTGTGGCTTGCCGCCAGCGCCTTCGCCCAGACAGCGCCATGCATAGACGCCGCCGAGGCCAGCCACCAGACGCTGCTGGGCCACTGGAACGCGCAATTCACGCCGGCGGCCGATGCGCCGCCGACGACGCCCACCACGGCCCGTCTCGAACTCATCCCCCATCCCGAACTCGCGGCCAGCGTGCGCGGCCGGGTACAACGCGCGGGCAGCGAAGCGCTGCTCGCCGGCGATGTCGACCAGGGCGATTTCACGCTCGAGGAGTCGATCAACGGAACAAATATCAGCGCCACCTGGATTGGCCAGGTGGTGGCAGACAGCTGCGGCAAGGAAATTCGCGGAACATGGACTCAGGAAAACCCTCCACTCGCCCTTTCTTTCGTGCTGCGCAAGCAGCCCGCAGAATGAACGCGCCCGGCGCGCCCACGCTGGCGGCATTTGCGGCCTGGAGCCTGCTGTCGCTGCCCGCATGGGCCGCAGGCAGCGCCCCGGTCGGCAGCACGCCCGCCGATGCCTGGCGGCTGTGCACCGCAGCCGCCAATGGGACCGAACGCCTGGCATGCTTTGACGAATGGGCCAACAAGCAGCCCTGGCAGGCGCCCGCGGCCAGCGCCCAGGCCCTGCCCGACCAGCCCACGCTGCCCGTGCCCGCGCCCATAGTCGCCACGTCGGCAGCTCCGCTGACGGCCGACCCCATGCCCGCCGATCCCGTGGTGCGGGGCTGCAACGACGCCAAATACAGCGCGATGACGCGGTTCTGGGAGCTGACCGAAGGCACCGACTGCGGCACTTTCGCCGTGCGCGGCTATCGCCCGATGTCGATCTCGGTGGTTTCGGGCAGCAATGTCAACCGCCTGCCTTCGTCGCCCTCGCCCGACCACCAGAGCACAACCGAAACCGACTACCGCCACACCGAGACCCGGCTCAACATCTCCGTGCGCACCAAGCTCGCCAAGGGATTGCTGGCGCACACGCCCGAGCGCAAGGATTCGCTGTGGTTCGGCTATACCCAGCAGTCGTACTGGCAGGTGTTCAGCCCCGATCTGTCGCGGCCGTTCCGCACCACCGACCATGAACCCGAGCTGATCTACGTCTATCCGCTGTCGCTGTCGCTGCCTGCGGGCTGGAACTGGGCCTATGCGGGCGCGGGTCTGGTGCACCAGTCCAACGGCCAGAGCCTGCCGCTGTCGCGCAGCTGGAACCGCTGGTACCTGATGACCGGCCTGGAAAAGGGCAACGACTTCGCGGTCACCAGCCGCATCTGGAAGCGCGTCAAGGAAGGCGCGCTCAACGACGACAACCCCGACATCAGCAACTATCTGGGCCGCGCCGAACTCACCGCCACCTGGAACCCCAACCGCATCCATACGCTCAGCGCCACGGTGCGCAGCTCGCTGGGTGCGACGCCGCGCGGCGCCGTGCGACTCGAATGGCTGCGTACACTGGGCGACGGCATAGGCGGCGGACGCAGCAATCTGCGCCTGCACACGCAGCTGTTCTCGGGGTATGGTGACAGCCTGATCGACTACAACCACAAACGCACCGTGTTCAGCGTGGGCTTCAGCCTGCTGGACTTCTGAGCCCGCGGCGGCCGGCGCGCGCAGCGCCGCCACCGCGAACAGCCCGACTTTCGCACCGCTTACCCGACTTTGCAACGCCGCCCAGGCCGCGCAGAATGGGGGCTTGAAGGAGGATCGATGGATCAGCAATACCAGCTCAAGGCCGGCCACTATTACCTGTACGACATGCGCGACACACCCAGCGCAGTCACGGGTGAGCGCCGCTTTCGGCTCAGGACCGAGACCGTGGCGATTGCCTTCGACCTGCACACCGGCGAGGTGCACCAGCACGGCACGCCCACGCGCATCCATTCCTGGGCGCTGACCGCGCGCCGGCGCCTGCGCGCCGCCGGAGCCTGGGAGTCGGCCGACGACATCGTGGTGGTCTCCGGTCCTCTGCCCATTGAAGAAATCAACAACTGCCTGCGCATACGCGGCTACTGCCGGCGCATGTTCCAACGCTTGGCAAGCCTGCCCCACGGCAAGTGGATGAGATGAAAAACACCCCCTGAGCGGCTTCGCCGCTTCCCCCTCTCAACCTTCGGTGGAGGGGGACGGCAGCCTCGCTTCGGGGCGGCCCTTGCTCGCTGCCCACTTGCCGGCACCTGCCAGTTTCTAGTCCTCGTCGACCACATCCTGCGCATCGGCCACATCGGCCGGATCGGGATGCTTGACGATGGTCACGGGCACATTGCTCAGGCGGGCAACCTCGCGCGACACCGAGCCGATCAACGCGCGCCGCACGCCGCCCTGGCCCCAGGCGCCAATGATGATCATGTCGCAGCCGTTGCGCTCGGCCATGTCGACCAGCGTGGGCGCGGGCTCGCCCAGGCCGACTTCGGTTTCATAGCTCACGCCCGCGGCCTCGACCAGCGCCACGGCGGCCTCCATCAGATGCCGCCCCGCGGCGACGCTGGCCCGGGCGATCAGGTCGGGGTCCTGGGTCGCGAGCTCGAAGAACGTGGCCTCCTGCTGCACATGGGCCAGCACCAGGCTGGCATGCAGCCCCTGTCGCACCAGCTTCACGCCATGGCGCACGGCGTCCAGCGAGGGTTCCGATCCATCCACTGCAATCATGATTCTGAGCATCTAGGCCTCCGGAAGTTATCGATACCCCAGTGTGCCAGACCCTGGGCTGCCCCTCGGGAAGCACGGTCCACAGGCAGTCTGGGACAATGGCGCCCATGCTGCAGTTCGAACTCCTCCAAAACGACCCCTCCAGCCACGCGCGCCGTGGCAAGCTCACGCTCAATCACGGCGTGGTCCAGACCCCGATCTTCATGCCCGTGGGCACCTACGGCACCGTCAAGGGCGTGATGCCGCGCAGCCTTGAAGAGATGGGCGCGCAGATCATCCTGGGCAATACCTTCCACCTGTGGATGCGCCCCGGCCTCGACATCATGGAAAGCTTCGGCGGCCTGCACGGCTTCGAGAAGTGGAACAAGCCCATCCTGACCGACTCGGGCGGCTTCCAGGTCTGGAGCCTGGGCGCGATGCGCAAGATCACCGAGGAAGGCGTGCACTTCGCTTCGCCCGTGAACGGCGACAAGCTGTTCATGTCGCCCGAAGTGAGCATGCAGATCCAGACCACGCTCAACTCCGACATCGTGATGCAGCTCGACGAGTGCACGCCCTATGAGACCAAGGGCCACCTCACGACCCCCGCCGAAGCGCGCAAGTCGATGGAAATGAGCCGCCGCTGGGCCAAGCGCTCCAAGGACGAGTTCGAGCGCCTGGAAAACCCCAACGCGCTGTTCGGCATCGTGCAGGGCGGCATGTTCGAGGACCTGCGCCAGGAGTCGCTGGACGCGCTGGTCGAGATGGACTTCCCCGGCTATGCGGTCGGCGGCGTGAGCGTGGGCGAGCCCAAGGACCTGATGCTGCAGATCATGGCGCATACGCCGCATCGCCTGCCGGCGCACAAGCCGCGCTACCTGATGGGCGTGGGCACGCCCGAAGACCTGGTGCAGGGCGTGGCCGACGGCGTCGACATGTTCGACTGCGTGATGCCCACGCGCAATGCGCGCAACGGCACCATCTTCACGCGCTTTGGCGACCTCAAGCTGCGCAATGCGCGCCACAAGACCGACCACCAGCCCATAGACACCACCTGCACCTGCCACGCCTGCGCGGGCGCCTCGGGAGTGAGCTGGGACGACGGCGGGCGCGACGGTTTCTCGCGCGCCTACCTGCACCACCTCGATCGCTGCGGAGAAATGCTCGGCCCCATGCTGACCACCATCCACAACCTGCACTACTACCTGAACCTGATGCAGGAAGTGCGCGATGCACTGGACGCGGGCACATTCGCTGCGTTCCGTGCGCGGTTCAAGAGCGAGCGCGCGCGCGGCGTCTGAGACCCTGCCGGCGTCCGGGGTAAGTGGTCACCCCCGGCGCGGCCTTTGCATGCCATCTGACAAGAGTTGACAAACCCTGTCGCACCCCGCCGCTATATTGGCCGAGACCACGGTTTCTCGTCCAATAAATGCCTTTGCCTTCCTTTGCCTCCCCTGCGCGCAACCGCTCCATGCCCGCGCTCGCCCCGATGGCGAGCGTCATGGGCCTGGGGCTGTGCCTGTTTCTCGCATGCCTGGCAGGCATCCTGAGCCGGCCCTCAGGATTCCTGTCCGCATTCTGGCCGGCGAACGCGGTACTGCTGGGCATGCTGCTGCGCTGGCCCCGGCTCGCGCAAAAGGCCTCGTGGCTGGTGGCCCTGGTGGCATTCGTGCTCGCCGACCTGCTCACAGGCAGCAATCCGTTGGCCGCAGTCTGGCTGTCGATCGCGAACCTGTTCGGCGTCGCCTGCGGCTGGTGGTTCATGCGCCGCCTCGACGCGCCGCGGCTTTACATGCGGCGCCAGAGTTCGGTGCTGTATCTGCTCGTGGGCTGTACGCTCGCCGCCGCAGGCTCGACACTGGTCGGCGCCGGCACCGGCCCCCTGCTGTTCCATAGCAGCTGGCCGCAGACCGCCATGATGTGGTTCAGCACAGAGTTGATGAACCAGATGCTGATCCTGCCGCTGATCCTGAGCATCCCGACCCGCAGCCCTGGGCGCTGGTTCGCGCGCATCAAGTCGCGCGCTTCATGGACCATGGCCTTGCCGCTGCTGTCCGTGATTGCCACCGAATACGCGGCAATCGCACTGGGTGGACCGGGCGCGCTGGCCTTCACCGTGCCCTCGCTGTTGTGGTGCGCGCTGGCCTACCGCCTGTTCACCACGACCTTGCTGAGCCTGCTGGTCTGCATCTGGAAAATCGCCACCATTTCAGCGGGAATGCTCGAGTTCACGCCCGCCGACCTCGACGTCGCGGTCTCGCTGCGGCTGGGCCTGACGCTGCTGTCCATGGGACCGCTGGCCGTGGCCTGCTCGCAGATTGCGCGCAGCGAGCTGCTGCGCCGACTCGACCGTGCGGTCAGCCATGACTCGCTGACCGATGTGCTGGCGCGCGCCGCTTTCCTGAGCCAGGGCCAGCGCCGGCTCGAACGCCTGCAGCAGTCGACCGAGCCCGCGGCCGTGCTGATGCTGGACCTCGACCACTTCAAGCTGGTCAACGACCACCATGGCCATGCCGCGGGCGACGCCGCGCTGCGTGCCTTCGCCCAGACCGTAAGCCAGGTCCTGCGGCCTCAGGACCTGCTGGGCCGTGTGGGCGGCGAGGAATTCGCCGTCTTGCTGCCGGGCGTGCGCGCCTCGGCGGCCCAGCAGATTGCCACGCGCATCTGCACGGCCGTGCGCGCGCAGCGGCTGGTGCTGCCCCAGGGAGAGCAATTGACGGTCACGGTCAGCATCGGTGTGGCATTGACCGACGGAAAGGCGCAGACGCTGGCAGAGCTGCTGCAGCGCGCCGATGTCGCGCTCTATCAGGCCAAGGCTGCGGGCCGCGATGGCTGGAGCCTGTGCGCTGCCGCCGACGCCCACAACCCGGCGCTAGTCGCGAACCTGGGGGTCTGACGCCGACGGCGGCAGCGGAGCGCTCGCCGGCATGGCCGCGGCCGGTGTGCCGCAGGCATGGCAAAAGCGCGAGAACGTGCTCTTGCGCGTGGCGCAGTTGCCGCAGCGGTCGAACAGGCCTATGCCGCAATGCGGGCAGAAGTCGATTCCCGGATCCTTGAGATCCACCACCCGCTCGCAGCCCGGACAAACGCCCTTGGCCAGGCGCGACAGCGCGGTGTCATAGCTCAGCTCCACGCGCCGCTGGGCGTCGGGCATGGCTTCCTGGCGCTTTTGCTTTTCAAGATAGCGGTTGAACGCCTGGATGGCCGCGCGGCCGAGCACCACCGTGAGCACGATGCCGACGATATAGCGCACATAGCCGCCGTAATCCGGCAGATAGGGCACGAGTTCGACAAAGAAGGCGAACAATGCAAAGAAGATGAAGCCCCAGACGAAAGGCCAGGCATTGCTGCGGCGCTTCTTGGCAAACAGCCAGCCCGCGACCAGCAGCAGCGGCAGCGTCAAGGCCAGCCGGTACAGGAATACGCGCAGTTCCTGGGCGCGCTGCGCGGCCTGCCATTTTTCGCGCGCGCCGTCGTTGAGCTGCTGCCAGTCGGCCTCGGCGCGCGCCAGCGCCTGCTGGGCGTCGAGCTGCTGCTGCTGCTGGGCCTCGACGGCAACGCCGGCGCGGCGCTCGGCTTCCTTGAGCTGGTCGAGCGCGCGCGTGCGCGCCAGCAGTTCTTCGTCCTGGTCGGCGCGCTGCGTGGCGCTGCGCGTCGCGACCCAGTTGTCGAACGCTTCGCGCGCCGCGGCATAGGACTTGCGCGCGGCGCGGTACTTGAGCTCGGCCTGCTCCAGCGCGCTCGCGGCCTGGTCGCGCAGCTGCTCCGATGTCTGGCGCTGCAGCTTGACCTGGGCCGCGCGCTCGGGCGGCATGAAATCCTCGATGCGCTGCACGCTTTCGACCTGCGGCAGATCGCCGACCACCAGGCTGCCCAGCCCGACCAGGAACCAGGCGAAGACCAGCGCCACCAGCCACAGGCCGCGGCGAAACCATTTCTCGGGAAGACGCAAGGCTTTACTCATGGAGACTCCTCATGCACGCGCGGTGCGCACCAGCGCCACGCAGCGCAACAGGTATTCAGGCACCAGCAGGAACACCGCCATCGACACCAGCAGATTGGCGCCGGCGATGATCAGAAACAGCTGCGGAATGCTGCAGCCCGCGGACAGCAGCGCGCCGGCCAGCACGCTGCTGGCAATCATGAACAGCGCATTCAGGATGTTGTTGGCGGCAATGATGCGCGCGCGGTGCGTGGGCTGGCTGCGCAGCTGGATCAGCGCGTACATGGGCACGCTGTAGATGCCCACGGCCATGGACAGCAGCAGCAGGTCGGCGACCACGCGCCAGTGCGCGGGCCGCGACAGGAACGCCGCCATGTCCATCAGGCTGCCCGGAGGCAGGCTGCGCGACGCCAGATACAGGTCGGCGGCAAACAGGCTCATTCCCAGCGCGCCCAGCGGCACCAGGCCGATCTCGACCTGGGCGCGGCTCAGCCGCTCGCACAGCAGCGCGCCCGCGCCCACGCCGACGGAGAACACCACCAGCAGCAACGCCGCGACCTGCTCGTTGCCGTGCAGCACCTCTTTCGCGAATGCCGGAAACTGCGCCAGGAACACTGCGCCGAAGAACCACATCCAGCTGATGCCCAGCAGCGAGCGGAACACCACGGGATGCGCATGCGCGAGCCGCAGGTTGCGCCAGGTTTCGCTGAACAGGTTCCAGTTGATGCGCAGATCGGGGTCGGTTGCCGGCCCCGCGGGAATGAACTGTGCCGACAGCCGGCCCAGCAGCGCGAGCAACAGGCCGGCGACCGCGACCTGTGCATGGCCGACTTCGGGCACGGCAACCAGCAGGCCGCCGGCGACATTGCCGAGCAAAATGGCGACAAAAGTGCCCATCTCGACCATGCCATTGCCGCCCGTGAGCTCGCGCTCGGACAGCACCTGGGGCAGATAGGCGAACTTGGCCGGACCGAACAGCGTCGAATGCGTGCCCATCAGGAAGATGCAGGCCAGCAGCAGCGGCACGTTCTGCGCGAGCATGCCCCAGGCGACCAGCGCCATGATGGCGATCTCGAGGTTCTTGGTCAGCAGGAAGATGCGCCGCTTGTCCCACTTGTCGGCGAGCTGGCCCGACGTCGCCGAGAACAGCAGATAGGGCAGGATGAAAAGCGCGCCTATCACCAGGCCGGCGAGCGAAGGCGGCAGCCACGACACGCTCAGCTGGTAGGTCACCAGGACCGTGAACGCGAACTTGAACAGGTTGTCGTTTGCCGCGCCCGCGAACTGGGTCCAGAAGAACGGCCCGAAACGGCGCTGGCGCAGCAGCGCGTACTGATTGGGGCGGTCCGCGTCTTCGTCATGCATGCCGGCAATCCTTGAGGTGAAGCATTGCCGGCATTGTGCCGCGATCAGGGCGCGCGGCGCGGAGTCTTGCGGGCGGCGGTGGTTTTCTTCGCCGCGGCTTGGGGCGTTGGCGCCGCGGCTGGTTTGCGCGGCGCGGCTTTACTGGTCGCCGGCGCGGAGGCCCTGGCTGCAGGCTTGGCGGCCGCAGGCATGACCGCCGCCGCAGGCACGGCCTTAGCAAGATCCGCGGCGGATTGCATGGCGCTGCGCGCGAACTCGCCCGCCATCTGCGTGCCGGCTTCCATGACCTTCTGGCCTGCGGGTTCCTGCAGCGCCTGGGTCGCGATCTGCTGGAACTGCTGGGTCAATGCGCCCCACCACTGCAACGGATCGACGGCCGCGGCGGCAGGCGCCTGGGCCGCAGCGGCGGCATCGGTGGCGGCGGCCGGCGCGGCAGCCGGTGGCGGCGATGCGGGCGCGGGCGCGGGCGCGGGCGCAGGGGCCGGGCTCGCGGCTGCGCCCGCCTCGGGCATCTTGAACGGCGAGGCCTTGGCCCAGTCGTTGATTCCGCCCTGCATGCTCTGCAGCGCGGCCAGCGTCATCTTCTGTACTTCGAGCGCCTGTATCGTCGCCGTGAGCGCGCGGCCGTTCTGCTCCAGCCAGAACTGCACGGCGCGCAGCTCCTTGATGCGCTTGTCGATTTCCTCGGCGTTGACCGTGGGCGCGACCCACTGCGCCATGCCGGCCAGCGGTGCCTCGGCACCGGCGCCGGCCGCCCCCGCTGCGCCCTGGGACAGGCTTTGCAGGAACTCAAAGCCGGGAATGAATTTGGCAAAGCCGAAAGGATCGGAACCGTTGGGATTGCTCATCGCCTACCTCGCTGGGACATGGGACATCATGCGACAACCCCGGCCAGGCCGGGGCGCGCTACCAAGCCTACTGTAACGGCGATCCGGCGATGACACCATCCGGGCGCGCCCGGCAAACGGTTCAGTGCGCGTGGCCGTGGCTGTGTTCCGCAGCCGGGCTCGCGCCGGTGGGCGCGGTCATGGCGACGGGCAGGCGCAGGTGCAGGCGCGACAGTTCGCCCTTGGCATCCTTGAACTCGAGCGTGACCGGCACTTCCGTGCCCTTGAGCAGCGGCGCCTTGAGTTGCTGCAGCATCAGGTGGTAGCCGCCCGACTTGAGCTCGACCGTCTTGCCCGCGGGCAGCGCCAGCGCGCTGATGGCGCGCATGCGCATCACGTCGCCCTCCATTTTCATTTCATGCACTTCGGACACCGCGGCCGCTTCCGAGCGCACGCCGACCAGGGTCAGCGACTCCTTGGCCTTCAGGCGCATGAAACCGCCCGTTCCCTGCTGGCCGGGCACCGTGGCGCGGACCCAGGCGCCGTCGACTTCGACATGCGCGGCTTCAGTATGGGCAGATGCGTTGCCCGCAAGACCGGCCACCAGGGCGGCGGCAACGATGAAAGGGGAAATCCATTGGTTCTTGGTCATGGGAATGCTCTTGTCCCCTGCGGGGACTCTGTGGAATGAAAACTTCCGGGGCCAGGCCCGGGAAAAAATAGTCTGCAGCGCGCAGGCGCGGCCGACGCTTTGATTCATCACACAGGCGGCCCGCGTGCCGGTGGCGGGCAGGCCGAGGGCACGGGCGTCCAGGCCATGGCCCGCGCACGCAGCGGCCGGCCCGGATGCGGCGCGGCGGCCAGCAGCGCGGCCACTTTGGGCGGCGGTGCGGCCAATTGCGGCATGCACTGCGGACACTCGAGCCCATGCAGCGCATGCGCGAGCCCATCGGCATGCGGCGCCAGCATATAGCTGCGATGGCCCGCACCCGAACACACGGCATCGAGGCTGCGCGCCTGGACCCAGGGCGTGAACAGGCCCGCAAAAAGCACCAGCAGCCAGGCGGCCAGAGTGGCGCGCGCAAGCCCCATGGGCCGCGAACGCAGCCATGCAGGGGGGAAGGAGCGCAGCCGGAACATCACAGCATTGTAGGCAGGCCCCGTCATCTGCGTGACGCCAGGCCCGGCGGCGATCGCCTAGCATGGCACGCAGTCAGCGCAGCCGGCGCCGCCAGCGTTGCGTCCCTCCCCCAGCCATCAAGGACTTCCCATGCTTCAGCTCTGTGGTTTTTCTGCCAGCAACTACTACAACAAGGTCAAGCTCGCACTGCTTGAAAAAGGCGTCGCTTTCGAGGAGGAACTTGCCTGGCTGGGCGAAACCGACCCTGCGGCTTCGCCACTGGGCAAGGTGCCCTACATGCGCACCGAACACGGCGCGCTCAGCGAGTCGGCGGTGATGCTCGAATACATAGAGCAGGCCTATCCCGCCCACCCGCTGCTGCCCGCCGACCCGTTTGCCGCGGCCAAGGTGCGCGAGCTGGCGCTGTATCTCGATCTGCACCTGGAACTGGTGGCGCGCAATCTCTACCCCCAGGCGTTTTTCGGCGGCAAGGTCAGCGACGGCGTGCGCGAGCGCAGCATGGCCCAGCTCGACAAGAGCGCCAGGGCGCTGGGCCAGCTCGCGCGCTGGAGCCCCTTCATTGCCGGCGAGCAGTTCACGTTTGCCGACTGCTGCGCCATCGTCCACCTGCCGCTGATCAGCGCCGCAAGCAAGATCGTCGGCGGCCGCGACGTGCTGGCCGAGCTGCCGGTGCGCGACTACCTGGCGCGCATGGGCGAGCGCCCCACGGTGCAGAAGGTGCAGGCCGATCGCAAGACCAGTACCGCGTTGATGATGGCGCGCATGGCGCAGCGCTGACAGCGCTCAGCCCGGCGCCACGCGCACGGCCGTGGCGCGCGCGCCCTTGCGCCTGTCGGCCTTGGGCAGGTCCTGCGCCAGCGGCTGCTGCGCGGCGCGCTGCTGCAATTGCGCGAGCACGGCATCGAAATGCTGCACGTCGGCCGGCGCCAGGCCGTCGAGCAGCGACTGGTTCAGCTGCACGATCACGGGAAACAGCGCCGCGTAGATTTCCCGGGCCGCATCCGTCAGCGTGAGTTGCGCATAGCGCCGGTCCTGCGGCAGCGGCGTGCGCACCAACAGATTCTTTCGCACCAGATCCGAAACCGTCTTCGAGGTACGGCCGCGGTCCAGGTGCGCGCGTTCGGCCAGCACCGAAGACAGCATGGGGCCCTGCTGCGCGAGCACCGCGATGAGCCGCCACTCGCGCCGCGTGATGCCGTACTGGCCTTCGCACAGACGTATCACCGGAGCCCCCGCGATCGCCAGCAGGCGGCCGATGCGGAACAGCAGCAGCTCATCGAGCGACCGGGGGTTTTGCAAGGGGGACGGTGAAGGCATGGGGCAATCCCTGAGTTTGATTGATTAGATGAACTGTCTTGCCGCGCCGTAGTCTCGCGCACAGATGGCTGATCCGACGACAACCCATGGCGCGCATGGGAATCGCACCGGGCCAGCGAAGAACTGAAAGCTGCGCATGCACCAACCTCCAAACATCGTGTTCATCGTCGCCGACGATCTGGGCTATGCCGATCTGGGCTGCTATGGCGGCCGGCCCGCGGACTTCGGCGCCGTCTCGCCCGTGATCGACGGGCTCGCGGCCCAGGGCCTGCGGCTCACGCAAGGCTATGCGAACTCGCCCGTGTGCTCGCCCACGCGCTTCGCGCTGATGACCGGGCGCTACCAGTATCGCCTGCGCGGCGCGGCCGACGAGCCCATCAGCAGCCGTTCGCGCGACAGTGCCGTGCTGGGCCTGCCGCCAGAGCATCCCAGCATGCCGTCGCTGCTGCAGCAGGCGGGCTGGCGCACGGCACTGATCGGCAAGTGGCACCTGGGCTATCCGCCGCATTTCGGCCCGCTGCGCTCGGGCTACGACATGTTCTACGGACCGATGTCGGGCGGCGTCGACTACTTCAGCCACCGCGGCACCAACGGCGTGCCGGACCTGTTCGAAGGCGAGCGCGAAGTCGAGCACAGCGGCTATCTGACCGACCTGCTGTCGCAACGCGCCGCCGACTGGATAGACGGCGTGGCCGGCGAAGGCGCGCCGTTCCTGCTGAGCCTGCACTACACCGCGCCGCACTGGCCCTGGGAAACACGCGAAGACGCGGCCGTGAGCTCGGCCATGCGCGGCTCGCTGTTTCATCTGGACGGCGGCAACGTCAACACCTACCGCCGCATGATCCAGCAGATGGACGAAGGAATCGGCCAGGTGATGGCCGCGCTGCAGCGCAATGGCGTGGCCGACAACACGCTGGTCATCTTCACCAGCGACAACGGCGGCGAACGCTTCTCGGACAACTGGCCGCTGGTCGGCGGCAAGATGGACCTGACCGAAGGCGGCATACGCGTTCCCTGGATTGCGCGCTGGCCGCGCGCCATCGCCCCCGGCCGCGTGAGCACCCAGCACTGCCTGACCATGGACTGGACGGCCACGGTACTCGACGCCGCCGGCGTCGCGCCCGCGCCCACGCACGCGCTCGACGGCGTTTCGCTGCTGCCGCTGCTGCGCGGCGGCGCGGAGTTCGAGCGCCCGATGTACTGGCGCATGAAGCACCGCGGCCAGCGCGCGCTGCGCCAGGGGCGCTGGAAATACCTGCAGGTCGACGGCAACGAATATCTGTTCGATATCGCGGCCGACGAGCGCGAGCGCGCCAACCTCGCAGCGCATGCGCCCCAGCGCCTGGCCGCGATGCGCGCCGACTGGCTCGCATGGAATGCAGGCATGCCGGCGATTCCCGACGACGCGACCGTGAGCCTGGGCTATTCGGTCAAGGACATGCCGCAGCGCTGAGCCCCACAACAAAGGAGACCTTTTCCATGCCCATCCGTTCTCTCGCCTTCAGCCTTGCCATCGCCGGCGCTCTCGCCGCCGGCGCCAGCCCGGGCGCGGCCCAGGCGCGCTGGCCCGACCGCCCGATCCGCGTCATCGTCCCGCTGCCTCCTGGCGGCCCCAGCGATATCGTGCTGCGCAGCGCGGCCGAGAAAATGCATGTGCTGCTCAAGCAGCCCATAGTCATCGACAACAAGCCGGGTGCCGCAGGCAACCTGGGCGCAGCCGAAGCCGCGCGCGCCAAACCCGACGGCTATACCTGGCTCTGGACCACGGACACGCTGGTGACGGTCAACCCGCACATCTACCCCAAGCTCAGCTTCAAGGCCGAAGACCTGCAGCCGGTGATGCGCGCCAGCGCCTTCAGCCAGACGCTGGTCTGCGGCCAGTCGGTGGGCGTGCGCACGCTGGGCGAGCTGGTGCAGAAAGCGCGGCAGACCAAGATGAGCTATGCCTCGGGCGGCGCGGGCTCGCCGGGCCACCTCACGACCGAACTGCTCAAGTCCGCTGCGGGCATCGAGATGATGCATGTGCCGTACAAGGGGCCGGCGCCGGCGATCCAGGACGTGATGGGCGGCCAGGTGGACTGCGGCTTTCTCGCCGGTCCCACGGTCCTGCAGCATGTGCGCGCGGGCAAGCTGGTCGCGCTCGCGGTGTCGGGCGCCAGGCGCTCGCCGCTGCTGCCCGAAGTCCCCACCGTGGCCCAGGCGGGCTTTCCCGGCTTCGACGCAACGTTCTCGCTGCTGCTGTTCGCGCCGCGCGGCACGCCCCAGCCCATCATCGACGCCATGCACACGGCCCTGGCCGGCGCGCTCCAGCAGGCCGAAGTCGTGGAGCGGCTGCGTCAGACCGATCAGGAAGTCGTCGCCAGCTCGGCCCAAGCGGCGGCGGCGCGCATCGCCGAGGACTCCCGAACCTGGGGCGCGGTGGCGCGCAAGATCGGGCTTCAGCTCGATTGACGCCTGCCGCGCGGGCCCGGGCTCAATCGACCCAGGGCGCGAGTTCGTCGGGCACGCCCGCCACCGGCGCTGCCCGCGCCGCCGTAGCCTGCTGCTCCAGAAACCGCAGCAACCCGCTGGCGCGCTGCGTGGGGCTGTGGACGGCCGTGGCCAGCAGGCCAGGCGCCTGGGCCATCAAGGTGAAGGCCTGACGCGCGCGCGTGATGCCGGTGTAGAGCAGCTCACGGCCCAGCACGCTGCCCGCGTGCGCCGACAGCACCAGCGCCGTGTGCTCGAACTCCGAGCCCTGGCTCTTGTGCACCGTCATCGCAAACGCGGTCTCGACATGCGCCAGCCGGCTCACGCCCACGGCGCGCAATTCAGGGCCGTCCATGAAGTAGACGCGCAGACCGGCGCCCGCAGCCGCGCCCGGCAGCGCCACGCCGATGTCGCCGTTGAACACGCCCAGCGCCGCGTCGTTGCGCGTGATCATCACCGGCCGGCCCGCATACCATTCGCCGCGCGGCGCGATCGCGCCTTGTGCAGCGAGCGCTTTCTCGATGGCGCGGTTGAGTCCGGCCACGCCCCAGTCGCCTTCGCGCACCGCGCACAGCAGACGAAAGCGCTCGAACGCCGTGAGCACGTCGCGCACCCAGGCGGTATGCGCTTCAACGCCGAGCGCGGGCGCGGGGCGCGCGGCCAGCGCCTGGGCAAAGGCCTGGTAGTTCACGTGGTCCCCGATATCCTCCACGGCCATCTGCCAGACGCTGGCCGCGGGCGCGCCTTCGCGCAGGCGCAGCACGCCGCCCTCGCCGGCCTGCAGCAGCGCCAGCGCGCGCGCGCTGTCGCCGGTATTGACGGCTTCGGCCAGCTGGCCTATGGGGCCGCCAAAGCGCCGGCTCTCGCGCAGCATCACGGTCTGCTGGGCCAGAGGCAAGGCGTTGTCGGCATCCGCAAGAAATGCCGCAGGCAGCTGCTGGCCGGCCGCGGCCAGCGCATAGCGCGCGGTCTCGGGCGTGTAGTGGCCGGCTTCGGCGCTGCGGCACAGGTCGCCGAGCACGGCGCCGGCCTCGACCGAGGCCAGCTGATCCTTGTCGCCGAGAAACACCACGCGCGCCGTCGCGGGCAAGGCGTCGAGCAGCGCAGCCATCATTTCGAGGTGGATCATCGAGGCTTCATCGACGATCAGCACGTCGATGTCCAACGGCCGGCCATGGTGGAACGCAAACGCGCGCGTGTCGGGGCGCGCTCCCAGCAGCGAGTGCAGCGTGCGCGCCGCGCCCACGCGCTTCACCAGCGCTTCGAGATCGAGCAGCCCGCCCAGGCTCGCATGCAGCTCCTTGAGCGATTTGTCTATCGATTGCTTGAGCCGCGCCGCGGCCTTGCCCGTGGGCGCGGCCAGCGCCACGCGCAGCCGTTCGGGCTCGGGCGCGGTGGCAAACAGCAGCGCCAGCAGGCGCGCGACCGTATAGGTCTTGCCCGTTCCCGGACCGCCGGTGATCACCGAGAAACGGCCGCGCAGCGCGACCGCGCAGGCCAGGCGCTGCCAGTCGAAAGTCGCGGGCGCGGGCGCGAACATCTTGTCCAGCCAGCGCTTCACTTCGGCCGCGTCGACCGGCAGCACGGCCGTGCTGCGCTCGGTGATCTGCGCCGCGACCTGGCGCTCGTAGTCCCAGTAGCGGCGCAGATACAGCAGGGGCGCGTCGTCGGGCCCGCCCAGCACCAGCGGCTGGCCCTGGTCGGGCGCGCTGGCGGCAACGCGCACCAGCGGGCTGCGCGCCAGCGCGTCCTGCCATGGCGCGAGCCGCGCGGGCAACTGCGCCCAGAGCGCGTTGAGCGCGTCCTGCGCATCGGCGGGCCAGGCCAGCACGGCGTTCGGGTCGGCAATCAGCGTGGCCAGCGGCAGGCAGCTGTGGCCGCGGCCTTCCATCTGCACCAGCACGGCGGTGGCGACCAGCAGTTCGGGTGCGGCCTCGGGGTCCTGGGCGGCAATGAAACGCGCCAGCGCGGTGTCGAGGTGGCGCAGCAGGCCTTGCTCGCTCCAGTCGCGCAGGGTGGCGAGCACATCCATGGGCGTGGCCGGCGGCGCAGCGGCCGGTTCGGGATCGGCAAACAGATCGAAGGTCAGGTTGTCGACGGATTTCATGGCAGATTGGCTTGCGTCTCAAGGTCTGGAGTGTCGAGCAGCGTACCGAGTGCATCGAGCAGCGCCAGCGAAGGCGGCACCACATGCATTCCCAGCGCCGGGCCGTCGATGCCGCGCACGAAGAAGTAAAGCGCGCCGCCCAGATGTTGCTCCGGGTCGTAGGCCGCGCCCAGCCGGCTTTGCAGCAGCCGGTGCAGCGCGAGCAGATAGAGCGCAGCCTGCACGTCGTAGCGGTGGGCCGCCATGGCTTCGCGCAGCGCGCGCTCGTCATAGGCCGCGGCGTCGCGCCCCAGGAAGTTGGTCTTGTAGTCGAGCACCCAGTAGCGGCCCTCATGCTCGAACACCAGATCGGCAAAGCCCATCAGCATGCCGTGCAGCTGGCGCGCGGGCAATGCCGGCCGCGGCTGGCCAGCCAGCAGATGCTGCTGGCACAGCCTGTCGATCTCGGGCGCGGGCAGGCGCGCCGCGGGCAGCCAGAACTCCATTTCGGGCAGCACCTGGTCCAGCCCCGACAGCGGCACGCCCAGCGGCGCCAGCGGATGGTGGACCACGGCCTTGAGCCATGCCAGCAGATCGGCGCCCTGGGCCGCGCGGCCCGCGCGCTCGCTGCGCTGCAGCAGGCGCTGGGCCAGCGGCCCCTGGCCGTCGGCTTCGAGCGCAAAGCCTTCGCCGGCCAGCCATTCGAGTTCGTCGTGTACCCAGTTGCCGACCACCGGGCCTTTCATGAAGCGGTGCCAGACCGCAGCCTGGGCCGGCGCCGCGGGCTGGGCCGGCGCGGGCGCGTCGCTTTCCATGGGCAGTTCGTCGTCGGCGGGCTGCTGCAGCGGCACGGGCGAGACCGGCAAGGTGGGCGCGGCCAGCGCGCGCACCAGCGAGGAAAAGCTGCCTATGCCCCAGCGCCGGTCGAACTGCGCGGCGTATGGTGGCGCGTCCAGCAATTGCGGCGGCGCTGCGCGTGCCTGCAGCAGGCTGCGCGCGGGCGCATCCTGCACCGCCTGCCATTGCACTGCGTCCTGGCCGGCGCTGAACACATCGAGCAGCGCGCGCCAGTCATCGGGCGTGCGCTCCTCGGGACCGGCCAGCGCATAGCCGGTCGCGCTCTTGTGGTTGATGGTGGTCGTGGCCTTGCTGCGCGCGGCCTGCAGCATGGGAACGCCCAGCCACAGCGCATGGCGCGCACGCGTCAGCGCCACGTACAGCAGGCGCAGGTCTTCGCGCAGGCGTTCGTCGTCGGCCTGGGCGAGTTCGGCGTCGTCGTAATCCAGGCGCAGCGCGCGCCCGCCTTCAGGCTTGGGCAGGCTCACGAAGCGGTCCATGCGGCGGTTGATCTCGCGGAAGCTGCAGGCGAACGGCAGGAACACCACGGGGTACTCGAGCCCCTTGCTCTTGTGCACCGTGACCACCTTGACCAGGTCGGCGTCGCTTTCCAGCCGCACGATCTGTTCGTCGCTGTGGCTGCCTTCGCCCGCGCACTGCGTGGTGAGCCAGCGTATCAGCGCATGCTCGCCTTCGAGCTGGGCGCTGGCGCTTTGCAGCAGCTCGGCCAGGTGCAGGTAGTTGGTCAGCCGGCGCTCGCCGCCGGTCTCGGCGAGCCAGCGCGCGGGCAGATCGAACTGGTGCAGCGTCTGGCGCAGCATCGCCAGCACGCCCTGACCCTGCCATACGCCCTGCAGTCCGCGCAGCTGCTCGCAGCGCGCGTCGAAGGCTTCGTCGTCGGCCGCAAGCCAGCCGAGTTCGTCGAGCGACAGATCAAGCAGCCGCGTCGCCAGGCCGGCGCGCACGGCGCGCGCATCGCGCGGCGCGGCCACGGCGTGCAGCCACACGACGAGATCCTGGGCTTCGCTGCCGGCAAACACCGATTCGTTGTCGGAGAGATAGACCGAGGCCACGCCGCGCGCGCCGAGTTCCCGGCGCACGGCGCGCGCCTCGTTGCCGGTGCGCACCAGCACCGCGATGTCGGCCGGGCGCAGCCGCGCCAGCGCCTCGCCGGGCGCGGCAAAGCCGGCTTCGGGGTCGTTGAGCCATTGCACGATCTGCGCGGCGCAGCGCGCGGCGAAACCGCGCTGCGCGCGCTTGGCGGTCTGCAGCGGGTCGAGCTCCACCTGCAGCTGCAGCGCGGGCACGGCGCCGCCGGCAGCTTGGAACACTTCCTTGCGGCCCTGGGCCTGCACGGCAACGAAAGGCAGGGGATTGCCCGCCTCGCTGCGGAACATGAACGCGCCCGCGCCGCCGCGCTGCTCGGCCTGGCCGAACCAGTGGTTGACGGCGTCGACCAGCGCCTGGGTCGAGCGGTAATTCCTGTCGAGCACATAGTGGCGCCCGGCCGTCGCATCGCGCGCCTGCAGGTAGCTGTAGATATCGGCGCCGCGAAAGCCGTAGATCGATTGCTTGGGGTCGCCGATCAGCAGCAGCGCCGTCGCCGGGTCGTTTTCCTGCGTGCGGTAGATGCGCTCGAACAGCCGGTATTGCAGCGGCGAGGTGTCCTGGAATTCATCGATCAGCGCGGCCGGATACTGCGCCTGGATGCGCGCGCGCAGCGCTGCGCCGTTGTCGCCCGCAAGCGCGCGGTCCAGCCGCTGCAGCAGGTCGGCAAAGCCGAACGTGCCCTGCTGGCGCTTGAGCTGGGCCAGGCGCTGCAGCACGCGCGCCGCGGCATGCAGGCGCAGCCGGCTGCCCAGTTGCGGCAGCCTGGCCATGTCGGCAAGCAGCTGCTGCAGCGCCTCGAAGCCCCGCGGAACTGCAAGCGCAGGCGCCCCTTTTTTACGCGCTTCGAGCAGGCCTTCGGGGCTGAGCCGGTGGCGCGCGGATTCGGTCAATGTCAGCTCGACTTCCTGCGGGGCCGCAGCCCAGTCGATCACGCTTTGCAGCCAGCCCGTGTAATGGCGTGGCGCGAGCTTGCGCCCGTCCCAGTGCGCGCCCGGCGCCGCGACCTGGGCATCAAGCCAGTCGCGCAGCGCCTGCGCCTGCGCGCCCCAGCCCTGGGCGAGATCGGTCAATGCCGTCGCGCGCTCGGCCTGGGCGGCCTGCACGGCGTCGGCCAGGCTGCCCTGGCCCGCGGCCGGGTCCACGGCCTGATCGAGCAGACCGCGCATGTCCTGCGCCAGCGCGTCCAGCCCGCTCCACACGCCCAGCACGGTTTCCAGCAGTTCGCCGCCCAGCGGATAGCACTGCTGGCGCCAGTAGTCCTGCACCGCCTCGCGGCGCAGCTGCTCCTCGTCGGCCGCCAGCTCCTCATCGAACAGATTGCCGCTGTCGAACGCATGCTCGCGCAGCATGCGCTGGCACCAGGCGTCGATGGTGAACACCGCGGCGTCGTCCATGGCTTCGGCGGCCATCGCCAGGCGCCAGGCGGCGGCCGTGCGTTCCTGGCCTTCGGGGTAGTCGGCCAGCAGGCCCTGCAGCAGCGTGTCGTGCGCCGCGGGTTGGGCTTCGCCGCGAAAGCACTGCACGGCTTCGGTCAGGCGCGCGCGTATGCGGTCCGACAGCTCGCGCGTCGCGGCGCGCGTGAAGGTCATGACCAGGATCTCGGACGGCAGCAGCGCGCGCGGATGCGCGTTCGCGCCGCCATGGCCCAGCACCAGCCGCAGGTAGAGCGCGGCAATGGTCCAGGTCTTGCCCGTGCCCGCGCTGGCTTCGATCAGGCGACTGCCCCACAGCGGGAAGTCGTGTGCGTTCAATACATGGCTCATGCCTGCTCCAGCGGCAACAGATAGATCACCGGCGCCAGCGTTCCCGGCTCCAGCACCTGCACCTGATCGGCCAGCCAGGCCAGCAGCGGTGCATGCACGGCCTCGGCCAGCGGCGCGAAGCGGCCGTCGGCGGTCAGCGCGTCGAAATCGGGAAAGAGGCGCGCCCAGCAGGCGTCGTCGGCCTCGCCCGCCTGGGCAAAGCCATCGCCTTCATAGGCGGTCTCGGCGCGCGCCAGGTCTTCGCCCGCCGCCGCCGCGGCCAGCGCGGTCCTGAGCGGCAGCGGCAGCGGGCTGTCCTGGCCCGCCTGCCAGACCTGCAGCAGCGTCTGGAACTGCGCCATCGCTTCGCCCGGCGGCATGGGCTGCAGCGCCAGCGTCGCATCGCGCGCGACGATGATGCCCTGGACCTGCACGCCGCAGGCCGCGGCCACCAGGCTGCGCAGATAGGGCAGCAGCACCGCAGCCGGGCGCACTTCGCCGCGCGTTCCCAGCAGCGCGCGCGCCTGCAGCGAGATCCAGGCCGGAACGGCTTCGCCGTCGCGGTCGGGAACGCGCAGATCATCGAGCCAGTCCTCGAACACCAGGCCGTCCTGGGCGAAATGCAGGCGCTGGCGCTGTACCGGCCGGTCGAACCGGTTGCGATGCGCCAGCCACGACTGCAGCGACGGCAGCACGGCCTCCTGCAGCTCGGCGCGCTTGCGCGTGCCCAGACCCGCGAGCGGCAGCGTGCCCGCGCGTTCGATGCGCGCCAGATGGCCGGCGACGCGCTGCTCCAGCGCAATGCCCACGGCCGGCGCGGCCTCGATATCGGCCACCACCTGGGTCTGCAGCTGCTCGATCACGCTGTAGCCCGCCAGGCCCTGCAGGCCGAAAGCCTCTTCGTCAAGGCTCAGCTGCTCCTCTTTCTCGAAGCGCACATTGAGCCGGTGGCGGAAGAACGCCTGGGCCGGATGGCGCACAAAGCCATGCAGCTGGGACAGCGTCAGCGGGACCTCGATGTCGGGCACGAAGGCCGCGAGCGCCGGCACGGCGCTGGCCGGGTCGTCCGCGCGCAGCAGATGCGCCGCGCGCCATTCGCGCGCATAGGTGCGCAGCGTGGAGTCGGGCGAAAAATAGCTGCGGCTGAACGGCTGCAGCGGGTGGTGGAAAGTGCGCTGCGCAAGCAGATCGCCGCCCTCGCCCACCCAGCCCGCGGCCAGATAGTCGCGCAGTTGCGAGACCAGCACCGACGGCGGCTGCTCGCTGTTGTCGCGCACGCTGCGCCCGGCCCAGCTGATGTAGAGCATGCGCCGCGCCGACAGCAGCGCCTCGAGCATCAGCTGGCGGTCGTCGTCGCGGCGCGCGCGGTCGCCGGGGCGCAGCTGGCCTGGCAAGGCCATCAGATCGAAGTCGCTGCGCATGGCGCGGCGCGGGTAGTCGCCGTCGTTCATGCCCAGCAGGCACACGACTTCAAATGGAATCGCGCGCATCGGCATCAGCGTGCAGAACGTCACCCCGCCCGCACGGAAGCGGCTGTCGACCGAAGGCTGCTGCACGATGTCGAGCCAGGCCTGCTGGGCGACGATCAGCTCCACCGGGTCGTCAAAGCCGCCGAGTTCGCAGGCTTCGAGCCAGGACGACAGCGCACTGTCGAGCGCGGCCAGCAGCGCGCGGTCACTGTCGGTCTGCGGCGCGAAGAAATCGGCCAGCAGGCGGCGAAAGCGCTGCGCCCAGCCCGCGGGATCGGCCGCAGCGCCGGCCAGCGCCCACCAGTCCAGCAGGCGCTCGAGCAGCGTCGCCAGCTGGCCCGCGAGCTCGGCGCCCAGGCCGCCGACTTCCGCGTAGGGCTCGATCTGCGCCAGGCCCGTGGCGTCGCCGGCCGCGCCAGCGTCAAAGGCGCCGCTGCCGCTGGCAAAGCCCAGCAGCATGCGGTGCAGGCCGAACCAGGCGCTGTTCTGCTCGCCGCAGGCCGCGAGCCCGAGCGCGCCGCGCTGCTGGGCGTTGAGCCCCCAGCGTATGCCCGCGCCGGCCATCCAGGCGCTGAGCTGGGGAAGATCATCGGCATCGAGCCCGAAGCGCGCGGCCACGGCCGGCACGTCCAGCAGATCGCGCAGTTCGCTCAGCCGGCAGCGCTGCTGCGGCAGGCGCAGCAGCCACTGCAGCGCCGCGACCAGCGGGTTGTTGTCGCTGGCGCTCAAGTCGGCGATATCGAAAGGAATATGGCGCGCGTCATGCCGGCCGTACTGGCCGAACACCGCGCGAATCGACGCCGCCACGCCTTCGATCGCCGGCACCATCACCACCACATCGCGCGGCTGCAACGCCGGGCGACCGGCCTCTGCGGGCTCGGCCAGCAGCGCCAGCAGCTGGTCGTGCAGCACTTCGAGCTCGCGCACCATGCTGTGCGCGCTGTGGAAGACGATGGAGTGGTCGGCGCGCGCGACGGCGCTGTGCGCGTGCTCGGTCAGCGGCACCATGTCGCGTATCGCCTGCTGCACCAGGGACAGCAGCGGCGCGTCGGGGTCCACCTCTTCGTCGAAGATATCTATGCGCGGCAGCTCGGCCGCCATGCCTTCGGGCAGTTGGGTCTCGAACGCATCGAGCTGGCGCACATAGTCGCGCGCCTGCCGGCCCCAGGACGACAGCAGCGGGTGCGCATGGGCATGCATCATTTCCAGCGGCAGCGCGGCCAGGTCGCGCCCGTTCTTGAGCGGCTGGCGCCGACGCTCGATGCGCAGCAGTTCGCGGCCGTCGATCGCGTCGGCCCAGTGAAAGCGGCAGGGGTTGGGCACGGCCAGCAGGATCTGGCTGTGGCGCGACATCGCGGCCAGCGTCTGCAGCATGGACAACGGCAAGTGGCTCATGCCGAACAGCACCACGCGGCGCGCCAGCGGCTGTACCAGCGGCGCGCCGCTTTCGAGCGTGGCAATCACCTGGCGGTGCAGCTGCGGCCGCGTGCTGGCGCGCTGGCTTTCATCGAGCCCGGCCAGTATGCAGCGCCACAGCATGGGCTGCCACAGCTGGTCTTCGGGCACGGCCAGCGTGGGCCGCCCGGGCGTGGCCAGCACATCGCGGCCCGCGGCCCAGTCGTCGAGCCAGTCGGCGCGGTAGATCTGGTATTGATCAAAAAGGTCGGCAAGACGTTCGGACAGCTGCAGCAGTCGCTCGGCATCACCGGGAGCGAGAAACCCTCCTATCGCCTCATACCCGCCCTGCGCCGCGCATTCGGGCAACTGGCGCATGAGCCGCCAGGTCAGCGCGGTCTTGTCGAGCGGCGACTGGCGCGGCACGGCGGCCGCGCCCAGCACCTGGCGGTAGCTGCGCCACAGGAAACGTGCGGGCAGCTCGACGCGCGCCGCGGCGCACACGCCCAGCGATTGCGCCATGCCCATCTTGAACCACTCGGCCATGCCGTTGCTCTGCACCAGCACCACTTCCTGCTCCAGCGGCCCCAGCGGGTGCGCGCTCAGCCACGAGAACACGGTCTCGGCCAGGGTTTCGGTGCGGTTGCCGTGCAGGGCAATGAGCCCGGGCTGCAGTGTCGATGCCAACGTCTTTTCCTTGCAAGGGGAGCGTCAGCAGGGCGCTGCGCCAGACGTAAAGCTTAACGCGGCGAGGGGGGTTGTTGCAGGCATGCCAAAAGCCCTTGCGGCGGGGGCGGCAAGGGCTGGGGATTTTTTCCTAACGCGGGACGTTCACCCTTCGACAGGGCGAACGGTCAGTTACCCGTTCGTGGTGAGCCTGCCTCGCCGGCCGCGTCGAACCATAAACGTCCTGTCCTCAAGACAAGACTCACTCTGCCCTTTCCAACAACCCACTAGTTGATGTCAATCTTCGCCCCCTGCCGTATCAGATTGCGCAGCTTCTCCGTCTCCTGCGCCAGGAACTTGCCAAAGGCTTCGGGCGTGGAGGTCGAAACCTGCAGGCCGGTCTTGGCGATCTGCGCCTTGAGCTCGGGGTCCTTGAGCACTTCGCGCAGGTCGGCGTTGATCTTGGCGACGATCTCGTCGGGCACGCCCGCGGGCGCGAGCAGGCCGAACCAGCTGCCGGCGACAAAGTCCATTCCCAGTTCGCGGAACGTGGGCAGCTCCGGCGCGTCGGGATGGCGTTTGGGCGCGGCAATCGCCACGGCGCTGACCGAACCGCGCTGCACCTGGGGGTACGACGACATGCCGTCGAACATGCCGTCAAAAACGCCCGAGGTCAGGTCTATCATCGCCGGCCCCTGGCCCTTGTAGGGCACATGGGTGAACGGAATGCCCGCCTGCTGGGCAAACAGCTCGGCGCCGATATGCGGGCTAGAGCCCGCGCCCGACGAGCCCAGCGACAGCCCGCCCTTGGGCGCCTGGGCCTTGGCCAGTGCGATCAGCTCGGCCAGCGACTTGCCCTTGAGCTTGTTGTTGACCAGCAGGATGTTGTGCGTGGAGCCCAGCAGCGCCACCGGGCGGAACGCCGCCGGCGAATAAGGCAGGTTCTTGCGCAGCTCGGGGTTCGAGGTGAACGCATAGCTGGTGAACAGCAGCGTATAGCCGTCGGCCGGCGCGCGGCTCACATGCTGGGTGCCGATGATGGTGCCCGCGCCCACGCGGTTCTCCACGATCACGGGCTGGCCCCACAGCGCGCCGAGCTTGAGCCCGGTGGTGCGCGCGAACAGGTCGGTCACGCCGCCGGCCGAGAACGGCACGACGATGGTCACGGGGCGCTTGGGAAAGGCTTCCTGGGCCTGCAGCGGCAGGGTGGCGGCCACGGCAGCGGCGACTCCCAATATCTTGAGAAGGTGCATTTTTGTCTCCGGTAGTTATTTTTCGACCTGCGCACGCTTCATGCTGAAAGCGCGCGGCTACATGACTTCGCCGCCGTTGGGTCCGAGGATCTGGCCGGTCATGTAGTCGGCGTCCGGGGAGGCGAGAAACGCCACCACCGAGGCGATTTCCTCGGGCTGGGCGCGCCGGCCCAGAGGCACGCGCAGCTGCACTTCGCGCGCGTATTCGGGGTTGGCGCTGAGTTCGGCGCTCATGGGCGTCTGCACGCGGCCGGGCGCGACGGCGTTGACGAGGATGTTCCACTCGGCGAATTCGCGCGCCCAGGCGCGCGTCAGGCTGATGATCGCGCCCTTGGCCGCCGCATAGGCGCTCACGTTGCGGTGCGTGCCATAGGCGGTGATCGACGCGGTGTTGATGATGCGGCCGCTGCGCCGCGCTTTCATCGCGGGCAGCACGGCCTGGGTGCAGAGCATGGCGCCCTTGACCGTCACGGCCAGCATCAGATCGATGGCCGCCTCGTCAATCTCTTCGAGCGGCCGCATGCCGCCGGGAATGCCGGCGTTGTTGACCAGGATGTCGACCGCGCCCAGCTGCTGCTGTGCGGCAGCGAACGCCTCTGAAACGCTGGCGCGGTTCGAGACATCGGCAATGCAGGCCAGGGCCTGGCCGCCGGCCGCGCGCACCCGCGCCACGGTCTCGTGGGCGGCATCGGCGTGCAGGTCGTTGACGATGACTGCCGCGCCGCGCGCGGCCAGCAGTTCGCAGTGGGCCCGGCCTATGCCCGAGCCCGCGCCGGTCACCAGCGCAATTTTTCCCAGCAAGGGTGTGTACATGGCGGCGTCCCGGTTCACGCCGCGATGCGGTGGGTGGCGGCGTTGAAGTGCACCACCGGGTTGGACGGGCTGTTGCGCGAGCGCCGCACCTTGCCGACGACCAGCACATGCGTGCCCAGCTCCTGGGTCCAGACCACGTCGCATTCCATGCTGGCCAGCGCGTCGGCCAGCACGGGCGCCTGGCCGCTCTCGCTGTGCCAGCGCTCGTCCGAGAAGCGCGCCAGGCCCTGCGGCGCCTGCAGGAACTGGGCCATCACGGCGTCATGCCCTTCGCCCAGCACATTGGCGGCAAAGCGCCCGCTCTCAAGCAGCGGCGCGGTGAACGACGACTGGCGGTGGGCGAAAAAACCAATCATCGGCGGCTCGGCGCAGACCGCGGTGAGGCTGGACACAATCATTCCCGCGACCTCGTCGCCCTGGCCCGTGCTCACCGCGCAGATGCCCGCGGGCAGCGCGCGCAGCGCGGTCTTGAATTCAGCGATGGACACCACTTCTTCCTGGTCGCCATGGCTGATGTGGGCGCGCACCTGGCCCTGTGCGTCGACCCAGCCGTTGCGCTGCGCGTAGTCGAGCATGCGCGCAAAGCCCTCCTCCCATTCGGGCTCGCCCGCATGGCCGCTGACGAAGCGCAGCACCGAGGGCGCGAGCCGCACATGGGTGTCGCCCTCACGCTGGCCGATGCGGCGTATCGCGCGCTCCACGGCCTCGGGCGGCTGGGGATCGATCAGCACCTCGAGCCGCTTGAAATCCATGGGCTCGCGCAGGGACAGGGTCCCGGAATCGGACAGATGAAAGCGCATATGGGTCTCCTTAGGCGGCGGTGGCGACGCTGAGTTCGCCCACTTCCTTGCGGATCGCGGGAATGATGCGTTCGCCCCAGAGTTCGATCTGGCGCAGCATGGTCTTCTGGTCGAAATCACCGAGCTGGGTCTGCAGCGCGATGTGCTTGGGGCGCAGGATGCTGATCTCTTCGAGCATCTTGTCTATCACCTGGTTGACCGAACCCACGGGCAGGTTGGCGCGCATCTGGTCGAAGCTCATGTCGGTGGGCGAAGGCTCTTCCTGCACCATGTAGCCGTCCTCGCTTTGCGCGCGGCGGAACTTGAGGCTTTCGGAAATGCGCCGCTGGAAGCGCGCGTTGTCGAGATAGGAGTCGACTTCGGCGCGGTTGTCGGACGCATAGGCGCAGCGCAGGAAGCCGAACTTCACATCGCGGTCCAGGTCCTTGCCGTTGTCCTCGGCGACCTTGTCCAGGCGCGCGCGCAGGCTGGTGATCGCGTCGTTGCCGTTGAGCAGCGCGGTGACGAACAGGTTGTGGTTCTCGCGCACGCCGCGGCCCAGCACCGTGGGATTGCCCGAGGTGACCCACAGCGGGGGCATGGGGTTCTGCAGGCAGCGCACGGCAATCGAGCTCGGCGGCACATCGAGGTGCTTGCCGTGGTATTCGAAGATGCGTTCGCCCAGGCCCTTGGGAATGATGTCGAGGAACTCGTTGAAGATCTCGCCCGACTCGGCGATCTTCACGCCGAAGCGCTCGAATTCGAACTCCTGATAGCCCGAGCCCACGCCCAGATCGAGGCGGCCGTTGGACACGGTGTCGACAAAGCCGACTTCGGCCAGGAAGCGCGCGGGATGGTACAGCGGCAGGATGCAGACCGCCGTGCCCAGGCGGATGCGGCTGGTCTTGGCGGCCACATGCGCGACCATCATCAGCGGCGAGGGCGACAGCGAGTAGTTGTTGAAGTGGTGCTCGGCATACCAGGCGCTGTGGAAGCCGGCCTGTTCCGCGACCACGGTCTGCTCGATAGAGTTCTGGATCACCTGCTGCGAACTCTGGTGATAGCCACGTTGCTGCGCGAGGATGAAGACGCCGAATTCCATGCTGTGCTCCTTGTTTTGATAGCCGTGAATCTGATAAATGATTCTAGGAAGGCACGGCGCCGGCCGGAATGCATGAAAATCGAGGTTCTGTCCTGCGGATATTGGAGAAGTCATGGATCGGCTGCGTGCTATGGAGTTTTTTCTTTCGGTTTCGCAAACCAAGAACTTTTCAACCACGGCGCGCACGTTCGGGGTATCTGCAACCGCGGTTTCACGGCTGATCACCGATTTCGAGGATTCGCTGGGCGTCAAATTGCTGCTGCGCTCCACGCGCCAGATCATGCTGACCGAATCGGGTGAGGAATATGCGCGCCAGCTCGAAGGCATTCTCTGGAACATCAACGCGGCCCACTCCAGCATCACCGCGATACGCGAGGCGCCCAAGGGCCACCTGAGGGTGCACTCGCGCATGATGTTCGGCCTGGGCGTGCTGCCGCCGCTGATCGCGCGCTTTCGCAAGCTCTACCGCGACATCCACATCGAGCTGATCCTGTCGGAAACGCCGGCCGACCTGCGGCGCGACCAGATCGACATCGACTTTCGCATCTCGCCGCCGGTCGAGGCCGGCGTCAAGCGCCGCATCCTGTTTCGCAGCGCGCGCTATCTTGTGGCCGCGCCCGCCTACCTGCAAGGGCGCGCGCTGCCGCAAAAGCCTGCCGACCTGGGCGAGCATGACTGCCTGAACTACCTGCGACCCGGCGGCGAAAGCGTCTGGCATTTCAGCCAGGCTGGCCAGATCGAGGACCTGGCCTTCCAGCCGCGCCACGCCAGCAACAACGGCATGGCGCTGCTCGAGATGGCGCGCCTGGGCGAAGGCATTGCCCTGCTCGACGACTACACGGTGCATGCCGACCTGGAACGCGGCAGCCTGGTGCGGCTGCTGCCCGACTACCAGGTGACCAACACCACCTACGAGGAAGGCATGTACGCGACCATCCTCGACACGCCCATGGTGCCGACCAAGCTGCGGCTGTTTCTCGACTTCGTCGTCGAGCATGTGTCGGGCGAGAGCAACCGTTTCATCGCGCTGGGCGACGAGCCCGCGGCCAGCGATCAGGTCGGCGGCTGAATATCGCAGGCCGAGCGCGAGGCGCCGCGCCGGCCCAGGCCGCGCAGGCGCAGCACGCGCCCGTCAAGCGGGCCGCTGGCGCTGAGCCGGCCGCTGTCGGAAATCGAAGTCACATAGAGCTCGTCGAGCAGCGGGCCGCCAAAACACAGTGAGCTGGGGTGGGCCAGCGGCAGGCGCAGGCGCTGGCCCGGCCGGCCCTGGGCGTCGAAGCGCACGATCTCGCCGGTATGCACCAGCGCGCTCCACAGCCCGCCTTCGTCGTCGAAGCAGCAGCCGTCGGGCGCCGAGCCCAGCGGCTGGGTATCGGCAAACAAGGAACGCTGCCAGGGCGCGACGCCGGCCTGCGGGTAGACATAGATGCGCCGCGCCGCGCTGTCGCAGACGAACACCCGGCCGTCGACCGGGTGCTGGACCGGGCCGTTGACCACGCCATAGCCTTGATCGACGCGCGCCATGTGACCCGTGGGGTCCACGCGGTACAAGCCGCCCAGCGGCGCTTCGCCCGGTTCGCGAAACGTGTGCATGGTGCCCACGCAAAAGCTGCCGTCGGCCAAGGCCGCGCCGTCGTTCAGGCGCAGGTGGGGGTGCTGCTCTTCCAGCCGGCCCAGCGTCTGCAGGCGGCCGCTGGCCGGGTCTAGCAGCACCACGCTTTCGCGCAGCGCGACCACCAGGCGGCCGTCGCTGTTGAGCGCAAACGAACCCAGCGGCGCGGGCAGCTCGAAGCGCCGGCATTCATCGCCCTGGGCATCTAGCGCCAGCAGCAGGCCGTCGCGGCTGTCGATCAGCCACAGCAGTTGCTGGCGCGCGTCCCAGACCGGGCATTCGCCCAGACGCGTGTGCAGCGCGCCAAACGCCTGGATCTCGGGACGGGAAGCGGGGAAGGCGGACATGGCGGAAAGCTCGTGTGAAAGGCCCGCAAGGGCGAGGCGATTGCGCTCATCTTACGAGGGGATGACAGCGCGACTCCGTACGTTTTCGCAGAACACATCCAACGATTTGACGGGGACTGATCTGCCCGGTTCGTCCCTAGAATTTCCCTGCGCCCCCCTTGTAGAGGGCTCGGGTTTACCCCGAATACCAGGAGACAAACTTGAACGCCACCGATTTTCCGCGCCAGACCGCGGACATTTTCCATTCCTGCCCGGCAAATGCCCTGATTAATCTGGCGGAGGTGAACCATGGCTGAAAAAAGCGTACTGTTTGAAGTCAAGGACAAAGTGGCTCTGGTCACGCTCAACCGCCCGCCCGTCAATGCGCTCAACCGTGCAATGCGCCGGGAAATCGTCGCGATCTTCGACGACATTTCAGCGCGTGATGATATTCGCTGCGCGGTATTGACGGCCCAGGGCTCGGTTTTCTGCGCCGGCGCCGATTTGAAGGACCGCCCGGACGCCGATATTCCCGGCGATTTTCTCGAACACAACCGCATTACCCGCGAAACCGGCAATGCGATACGCGAATGCGCCAAGCCCGTGATTGCCGCGATCAACGGCGCGGCGCTGGGCGCGGGCCTGGGGCTGGCCGCGGCCTGCGACATCCTCTACGCCTCGGACAACGCGACCTTCGGCATGCCCGAGATCAACGTCGGCCTGGCCGGCGGCGCGTCCATGCTGCGCACGCTGTTTGGCCGCTCCACGGCACGCCGCATGTTCTTCACCGGCCAGCGCCTCACGGCCGCCGAGCTGCTGCAGCGCAATGTGCTCGAAGCCGTGCTGCCGCCCGAGGAACTGCTGCCCGTGGCCATGAAGCTCGCGCATGAAATCGCGTCCAAGGCACCGCTGGCCGTGATCTACGCCAAGCGCGCGGCCAACATGGTCGACGTGATGCCGCAGCGCGACGCCTACCGCTTCGAGCAGGAATTCACCATGACGCTGGCGCGCACCGAGGACGCACGCGAAGCGCGCATGGCGTTTCTCGAAAAGCGCGAGCCGCAATTCAAGGGCCGCTGAACCATGAGCGACTACCAGACACCCGCCCCGGGGGCCGGGATGGACGCCTTTTTCCTGGCGCGCGGCATTGCCGTGATCGGCGCCTCGGCCGACGCCACCAAGATCGGCGGGCGCCCCGTGCACCTGCTGCGCCGCCACGGCTATGCCGGCGCCATCTATCCCATCAACCCCAAGGGCGGTGAAATCCAGGGCCTGCCGGCCTATGCCCGCCTGGCCGACACGCCCGAAGCGCCCGAACTGGCGCTGATTGCCGTGCCGGCAGCCCACGCGCTGCAGGCCGTCGAGGACTGCGCGGCGCGCGGCGTGCGCGCCGTGGTCGTGCTGTCGTCGGGCTTTGCCGAAGCCGGCGCGCAAGGCGCGGCCTGGCAGGCGGCGATGCGCGCCACGGCGCTGCGCCACGGCATGCGCCTGCTGGGCCCCAACTGCCTGGGCACGGTGGGCGTGGCCGAGCGCGCCATTGGCTCGTTCTCGGTCGCGCTGGAAGACTACTACCCCCGGCCCGGCGCGATCGGCATCGTTTCGCAGTCGGGCAACATCGGCAGCTACACGCTGCAGCTGCTGGTGCAGCGCGGCGTGGGCATCAGCCGCATGGTGACCACGGGCAACGAAGCCGAAGTCGATCTGGCCGACGGCATTGCCGCGCTGGCGCGCGACCCGGCAACGCGCGTGATCCTGTGCTGCATGGAAACCTGCCGCGACGGCGAACGCCTGACCCAGGCGCTGGCGATTGCGCGTGAACACCAGACGCCCGTGGTGGTGCTCAAGATAGGCGCGACGGAACAAGGCCAGGCCGCGGCCGCCTCGCACACCGGCGCGCTTGCCGGCTCGGACGCGGTGATTGACGCCGTGCTGCGCCGCCATGGCGCGCTGCGCGTGCGCTCGCATGAAGATCTGGTGGAAATCGGCCAGGCGCTGAGCCAGCTCTTGCCTCACAGCCTGCCGCGCAAGCCCGCGGTGACGCTGGTCGCGGCTTCGGGCGGCTTCGGCATCATGATGGCCGACGCGATGAGCGACGCCGGCCTGGCCCTGCCCGCGCTTGCCGCCGCCACGCGCGCGCGCATCCACAAGGTGCTGCCGGGCGCAAGCACCAGTAATCCTGTCGATGCCTCGGCGCAGATTTCCAGCCGCCCCGACATCCTGTTCGAAGTGCTGTCCGCCTTGCAGGAAGACCCGGGCGAAGCCACGACGGTGCTGTTTCTCTCGCTGGGCCTGTACAGCAGCCGGCTGCGCGATATCTACCTGCAGGCGCTGGCCCAGCTGCGCGCGGCCTATCCGCAGCGTCCGCTGATCATCATCAGCCGTGGCCCGGCCGATGCCGTGGTGCAGATCCAGGCGCTGGGCATTCCAGTGTTCTCCAGCATAGACGCCGCGGCGCGCGGCATCGCGGCGCTGGTGCGCCAGGCCGAACTGCTGGCCGCCGAACAGCCTCCCGCGGTCCCGGCGCGCAGCGCTGGCGCGCGCCTGCCCGAGTCCGCGTTCCGCAACGAGTACGCGGCCAAGCAGGTGTTGATCGACGCCGGCTTCGAAGTGCCGCTGGAGCGCAGCGTGCGCGATGCCGACGCCGCCGTGCAGGCCGCCGAGGCGCTGGGCTATCCGGTGGTGCTGAAGATCCTGTCGGAAGACATTGCGCACAAGACCGAAGCCGGCGGCGTGGCGCTGAACCTGGCCGATGCCGCTGCGGTGCGCGCCGCGAGCGCGCGCATCTTTGCCAGCGTCGCCGCGCATGCGCCGCAGGCGCGCATCGAGGGCCTGCTGGTCGCGCCCATGCTGCGCGGCGGCACCGAGCTGATCGCCGGCATCTCGCGCGACCCGGTGTTCGGCCCGGTGGTCATGGTCGGCATGGGCGGCATCTACGCCGAAGTGCTGCGTGATGTCGCCGTGCAGCCCGCGCCCGTGAGCCAGGCCCAGGCGCTGGCCATGATCCGCTCGCTGCGCCTGTTCCCGCTGCTCGACGGCGCGCGCGGCCAGGCCAGGGCCGATATCGATGCCGCGGCGCGCGCCGTCGCCCGCCTGTCCGAATTCGCCTGCACGCACCGCGACCAGGTCGGCGAAATCGACCTCAACCCCATTCTCGTGCGCCCCGCTGGCCAAGGCATTGCCATCCTGGACGCGCTGATGGTGGCCTGCATTCCTGAAACCGAGAGCGCCCATGCTGAATGATTTCCCTATGAGCGTCGACCTGGCCGGCTACCGCCGCCATGCCCACGACTGGCTCGCGACCCACCTGCCCGCGCACATGCGCGGCGACAGCCTCGACTACCGCACGCCCACGCTGCAGGAAAGCAGTGCCTGGGAAGCCGCAATGCACCAGGCCGGCCTGGCGGGAATGACCTGGCCCAAGATCTACGGCGGCCATGGCCTTAGCCTGCGCGAGCATCTGGTCGTGAACCAGGAAGTCGGCCGCCTGCTGATGCCCGACAGCGTGAGCTCCATAGGCAAGGAGCTTGCGGGCCCGATCATCATGGCCGTGGGCACCGAGGAACAAAAGCAGAGCTTCCTGGCCAATATCCTGGCCATGCGCGAATTCTGGTGCCAGGGCTTTTCCGAGCCCGACGCGGGCTCGGATCTCGCGCGCCTGCGCACCAAGGCCGTACAGGAAGGCGACCAGTGGCGCATCAACGGCCAGAAGATCTGGACCAGCGGCGCGGCCAAGGCCCACTACTGCCTGCTGCTGGCGCGCACCGGCACCGTCGCCGACCGCCACCGCGGCCTGCTGATGTTTGCCGTGCCCATGAACACGCCCGGCATCCGCGTGGTGCCTATCAAGTCGATCGACGGCAAGGATTCGTTTGCCGAAGTGTTCTTCGACGACGTGGTCGTGCCCGACAGCGCGCGCCTGGGCGCGCCCGACGAAGGCTGGGCCGCGGCGCTCAAGGTGCTGGGCATAGAGCGCGCGACCAACCGCATGTACCGTCCCTGGCGCTTCGAAGCCGAGCTGCGCTTCCTGGTGCGCGCGCTGCGCTCCGATCCGCAGCTCGCGCTCCAGCTGGAAGACGGCGGCGTGCAGAGCCGTGTCGGCGAGCTGCTGGCCGAGATCGACGGCCTCAAGGGACTGGTCGAGCGCTCGGTCGACCAGATCCTGCAAGGCCAGGCCGTGGGCGCCCGCGGCTCGCTGACCAAGCTGTTCTGGTCCGAATGCCACCAGTCGTTCGCCAGTTTCGCGCTGTCGCAGGTCAGCCAGATCGGCCCGCAGTCAAGCGCGCTGGCCCGGCGCGCGCGCAAGGTCTTCACCCAGGCCTACCTGTTCTCACGCGCCGAGACGATCTATGCGGGGACTTCCGAAGTCCAGCTCGATCTGATTGCCCAACGCATTCTCCAGCTGCCCCGGGAGCACTGACATGACCCAACAAGACCAGGGGCTGCGCCCCGAAGAGTTCGGCGAGGCCGCCGAAGCCGCGATCACCGATGCGCTCGGCCGCCCCGAAGACACCCATGCGGGCGTGCTGGCCGCGGCCGGCCTGTTCGGCGTCTGCGCACCCGAAGAGGACGGCGGCATGAACCTGCCGCTGGCCTTTGCCGTGCCCGTGGTGCAGGCCGCAGGAAAGCTGCGCCTGCGCTTTGCGCTGGCCGAGCAGATCGTGCTGGCCCGCCACCTGCCCGATGCCGCGCTGCGCGCCGCGCTGATCGACGGCAGCCGCCGCGCGACCATTGCCGCCCAGGGCCGCCTGGGCGATGCCTGGGTAGGCCATGCGCGCCAGGCGCAGCAGGCCGACTGGCTGCTGCTGCGTGCGCCCGAAGGGGACGGCGCGCAGCTGGTCGATCTCGCCGGCGCGCCGCGCGAACTCGACCCGTCGCTGGACCCCGAGGAACCCGCGGCCTGGCATGACCTGTCGCAGGCCCGGGTGCTGGCGCAGCTCGATGCCGCGGCCGCCGCCGCGCTGTGGCATGACCTCGATCTGCTGTTTGCGGCCAGCGCCCATGGCGCGGCCGACGGCGCGCTGCAGGCCGCAGTCGAACACACCGGCACGCGCGTGCAGTTCGGCGCACCGCTGTCGACACGCCAGGCCGTGCGCCACTGGCTGGCGCGCATGAAGCTGTTCCACGAGACCAGCGGCGCGGCCATCTACCACGCGCTGCGCGTCGATCCCGCGGAACCCGAACGCGCCAAGCCTGCACGCGTGGCGCGCAGCGCGCTGGTGCTCAATCTGCAGCACGCGGCGTTCATCATCGAAAAGGCCATGCACCTGCACGGGGGCATGGGCTTCACCTGGGAGCTGCCGCTGCACCGCGCGCTGCGCAGCGTGCGCGCGCTCGAAGCGGCCTGCGGCGCGGGCGCTGCCGCGCGCCGGATCGGACAAGACTTCATCAATGCACAGGAGGCCGCATGAGCAGCGCCAAACTCGACTTGCAGGACCGCGTGGCCCTGATCACCGGCGCGGGCAACGGCATTGGCCGTGAAACCGCGCGCCAGATGGCGGCGCGCGGCGCCGTGGTGGCCGTCAACGACCTCAAGCCCGAATTCGTGCTGGCCGTGGTCGACGAGATCCGCGCCGCCGGCGGCCGCGCGTTTGGCGTGGTGCAGAACATCGCCAGCCGCGAAGGCATCCATGCGGCCGTGGCCCAGGCGCGCAGCGAAGGCGGGCGTTTCGACATCCTGGTCAACAACGCGGCCTGGGTGCGCTACCAGGCCGTGGCCGACATCCAGGCCGACACCATGGAGCGCATGCTCGACGTAGGCTTCAAGGCCGTGATCTGGGGCATTCAGGCCGCCACGGCAGCCATGGACGCCGAGCGCGGCGGCGCCATCGTCAACGTCGCCTCCACGGCCGCTTTGCGCTCGGCGCCCAACTCGCTGGTCTATTCGGGCATCAAGTCGGGCATCCTGGGCATCACGCGCGCGGCCGCAGCCGAACTCGGCGCGCAGCGCATACGCGTCAACGCGGTCTGCCCTTCGGCCGTGCCCACCGAGGGCACGCAGCGCAACCGCAACGCCGAGCGCGACGCGGCGCGCATTGCCGCCACGCCCATGGGCCGGCTGGGCACGGTTGAAGACATCGCGCGCACCATCTGCTTCCTGGCCAGCGACGACGCCGGCTTTGTCACCGCGCAGGGCCTGGCCGTCGACGGCGGCGTGACCTTCACCAATCTCTGACCATGCCAGGCAGCGTACTCATCACAGGCGCCGCCGGCGGCATAGGCCGCGCCACGGCGCTGCTGCTGGCGCGGCGCGGCTGGCACTGCGTGCTGGTCGACGCCGACGCCGCGGCGCTCGATCGCCTGCAGGCCGAATGGCCGCAGCAGGCGCGCGCGCCGCTGGCGCTGGTGGCCGATCTCACCGACGCGGCGCGCATTGCCGCGCTCGGCCCGCAGCTGCCGCCGCTGGACGCGCTGATCAACAACGCCGGCATGTCGGCCGGCGGCGCCGAGGTGCTGGCGGGTGTCGAGGACGGCGCGGCGCAGCGGCTGCTGGCGCTCAATCTCGAAGCGCCGGCGCGCATGGTGCAGGCCTGCGCGCCGCAGCTGCGCGCCGGCGCGCGCATCGTCAATGTCGCCTCGGGCGCGGGCCTGCGCGCGATTCCCTGGCGTGGGCTGTACAGCGCCAGCAAGGCCGGCGTGATTGCCCAGACCCAGGCATTGGCGCGCGCCCGGCCCGACTGGAGCGTGAGCGCGCTGTCGCCGGGCTTTGTGCGCACCGAGCTCGTGCAACGGCTGATCGCCAGCCAGCGCCTGGACCTGCCCCAGGTGCTGGCGCGCATTCCGCTGGCGCGCATGGCCGAGCCCGAAGACATGGCCGAGGCGCTGGCGTTTCTCGTGAGCCCCGGCGCCCGGCCCTGCGCCGGCCAGCTGCTGGTGCTCGATGGCGGCTCGTCCGTCTATGGCGGCAGCCAGCCCTTGCCGCCCACGCAACTGACCGCGCTGGCGTTCGACACCCCGCGCGCGCTGCAGGCCGCATCCATTGATTGCGCCGAATGGCAGGCCGCGCTGGCGCAGCTGCCCAGCGCAGCTGCGGGCTACCCGGCCGTGATCGACGGCCGCGCCTTGCAGGCACCTGCCGGCGGCCTGCTTGCCGCCGTGCTGGAGGCGGCGCGCGCCTTCCGCGCCCGGCATGCGCGCCAGGCCAGCCTGACGCTGCTGCTGCCGCCACCCCCTGCGGCTGTCGACTGGCAGCTTGCCGGCGACGCCGCCGCGGCGCGCATGGCCCTCAGCACGCTGGCCGCCGAATGGGGCGCGGCGGGCCTGCGCATCAATGCGCTGGCGCCCGCCTGCGCGCCCGCCGACTGCGTGGCGCTGCTTGACTACATGAGCGGCGCACGCGCCCAGTTCCTTACAGGCCAGGTGCTTATGCCTGCCCTGCCATGATGCCAACCCAATTGCGGGCAGCCCGGTAGCTGACCACGCAGAACATAAAGGAGACAAATCATGATCCACACGCCTCTCACCCGCCGCACGCTGCTGGCCGGTACGGCCGCCTTCGCCCTCCAGGCCCATGCCAGCAGCAGCACGGGCAACTGGCCGGCACGCACCATACGCCTGGTCGTTCCCGGCCCCGCGGGCTCGGGCATGGACATCTTTGGCCGCCTGCTCGCAGTGAACCTGCAGGAAGCGCTGCGCCAGACCGTGGTGGTCGACAACAAGCCCGGCGCCAACAGCCTGATAGGCACCGACAACGTCGCCAAGGCCCAGGCCGACGGCTATACGCTGCTGCTCTCGCCCTCGTCGGCGATCGCCATCAATCCCGTGATCCAGGCCAAGATGCCCTACGACACCGAGAAGGACCTGCTGCCCGTGGCCCAGGTCGGCTCGGCCGGCGTGCTGCTCGTGGCCCATCCCTCGACCGGTTTCAAGAACCTCGGCGACCTGGTGCGCCACGTCAAGGCCAATCCCAACAAGCTGGTCTACGGCTCCTGGGGCAGCGGCTCGACCGGCCACCTGGCAATGGAAGGCATCAAGGCCCACTACGGGCTGCAGATGGAACATGTGCCGTTCAAGGGCGTGGCCCCGCTGGTGACCGATCTGCTGGGCAACAACATCTCGGTGGGTTTCACCGACATTGCCTCGCCCGTGCCGCATATCCGCGCCGGCAAGCTCAGCGCCCTGGGCTGCACCGGCTCGGCGCGCGGCCCGGCGCTGCCCGAAGTGACGACGCTGTACGAGCAGGGCTTTCGCTTCGACATGAACGGCTGGTACGGCGTGTTCGCGCCGGCCGGCACGCCGCCCGAAGTCGTGCAGCGCCTGAACCAGGAAATCAACCGCATCCTGGCGACCGACGACGTGATCCAGAAGTTCGCGCTGCAGAACATGGCCAAGCCGCCGATCAAGAGCGTGGAGCAGTTCGCGACCACGGTGAAGACGGATGTGGCGGTGTGGCAGAACCTGGCAAAGGTGGCGAAGCTGCGCGTGGATTGACGC
>NZ_JAVWWA010000030.1:42310-47527 GCF_036666375.1 Comamonas sp.
GCTGGAGGACAGGCCGTTCACCCTTCGACGGGCTCAGGGCGAACGGTTAGCGCGCCCCCGTTCGTGGTGAGCTTGCCTGCGCGGCCCGGTCGAACCATGAACGCCCTGCACTCAAACCAGAGGACAGGCCGTTCACCCTTCGACGGGCTCAGGGCGAACGGTTAGCGCGCCCCCGTTCGTGGTGAGCTTGCCTGCGCGGCCCGGTCGAACCATGAACGCCCTGCACTCAAACCAGAGGACAGGCCGTTCACCCTTCGACGGGCTCAGGGCGAACGGATAGCGCCCCGCTACCAGTCCCCAAAGAAGATTTCCTGCATTGCATATGCACATTCCTTCCTTGGCCCGGGCCGTGCGCGCGCGTAGATTCAGGCGGACCACAGGGTCCTCCTTCCATCTTTGCCGCGCGCACGCGCCTTCTCGCCCATGCCCTCCCCCTTCTTTTCCCTGGTTCCCGCCACCACGCTGCGTGCCTGGCTCAACGATGGCGCGGAAATCGCGCTGCTCGATGTGCGCGAAGCCGGCCAGTTCGGCGAGGGCCACCCGTTCTTCGCGATTCCCGCGGCCTACAGCCAGCTGGAAAACGAGGTGCCGCGCCTGGTGCCGCGGCGCGACACGCGCATCGTGCTGCTCGATGCCGGCGACGGCGTCGCCGAGCGCGCCGCGCACCGCCTTGCGGCGCTGAAGTACACCCACCTGCATGTGCTCGAAGGCGGCGCGCCGGCCTGGGCGGCCGCGGGCTATGTGCTGTTCCAGGGCGTGAACCTGCCGTCCAAGACCTTTGGCGAACTCGTGGAGCATGCGTTCGACACGCCGCGGCTTTCGGCGCAGGAGCTGCAGCGCCGCCAGCAGGCCGGCGAGCCGCTGGTGCTGCTGGACGGCCGCACGCTGGGCGAGCACCGCAAGATGACGATTCCCGGCGCCACGCCCCTGCCCAACGGCGAACTCGCGCTGCGCTGGCATGCGCTCGCGCCCGATCCGCATACGCCCATCGTCGTGCATTGCGCGGGCCGCACGCGCAGCATCATTGGCGCGCAGATCCTGCGCAGCCTGGGCATTCCCAACCCGGTGATCGCGCTGGAGAACGGCACCCAGGGCTGGGCGCTGGCCGGTCTGCAGCTCGAGCACGGCAGCGCGCGCCGCGATCCCAGCGCCGGTGACGTGCGCCCGCAGGACCAGGCCGCGGCCGCGGCGCTGGCCGAAGAACTCGGCGTGCCGCAGCTCAGCGCCGCCCAGGCCCAGGCCTGGATAGACGAGCGCACGCGCACCACCTATGTGCTTGACGTGCGCAGCGCCGAGGAGTTTGCCGCGGGCACGCTGGCAGGCGCGCGCCACGCGCCCGGCGGCCAGCTGCTGCAGGCCACCGACCAGAGCATTGGCGTGCGCCACAGCCGCGTGCTGCTGCTCGATGACGAAGCCATTCGCGCGCCGGTGATTGCCAGCTGGCTCTGGCGCCTGGGCTATGAAACTGCCACGGTCGAAGGCGGCATACGCGCGCCGCTGCGCCTGCCGGCCCAGGCCGACGCAGCGCCGACGACGGCGCCGCTGGCAAGGCAGGATCTGGCGGCCTGGCACGCGCAGCATGCGCCGCTGCTGGTCGATCTGCAGGCTTCGCTGGCCTATCGCCAAAAGCATGCCGCCGGCGCGCTCTGGTCGCTGCGCCCGCGCCTGGCCGCGCAGGTGCAGGCCGCGGCCCGCGCCGATCAGCCGGTGCTGCTGCTCGCGCCCGACGCCGCGACCGCCGCCCTGGCGCTGACCGAACTGCCAGGCCGCAGGCTGCAATGGGCGCTGGCCGCCGACTGGGAAGCTGCGGGCCTGGCGCTGGAAAGCACGCCCCACAGCCCGGCCGACAGCGAGGCCATTGACTATCTGTTTTTCGTGCACGACCGCCACGACGGCAACCTCGACGCCGCGCGCCGCTACCTGTCCTGGGAAACCGGGCTGATTGCCCAGTGCGCGCCCGATGAACTCGCCGGCTTCCGGCTGCCCGCGGCGGCAGCTGCCTGAGGCCGGCGCGCCGGCCAACGCCTTAACGCGCTGCGCGCATATCGTTCATCGATAAGCTTTGTTGTCGCCATGGCGGGGCTGTCAGAAGATAAGTGCCTATCCGCACTCCTCTGTTCTGCCCACCATGCGCCCACTCCCTGCTTCTTCCCGCTCCATTGCCCGCTCGCTGACCGGCGTGGCCGCGGCCCTCACCCTGCTGGCCGGCACGGCCCATGCCGATGCCACGCTCGACAAGATCAAGCAGCGCGGCAAGGTCACCATCGGCGTGCTGGCCAACGGCGGCCCGTTTGGCTCCATAGACCCCGCGACCCAGCAGCTCGTGGGCTGGAACCCCGAGCTCGCGCGCGCCCTGGCCAAGGGCCTGGGCGTGGAAGCCGAGCTGGTGCAGGTGCAGACCGCGACGCGCACGCAGTTCCTGCAGGCGGGCAAGGTCGATCTGCTGATTGCCTCGATGGAGCTCAACCCCGACCGCGCCGAGATCCTGGGCTATGCGCCCACGCCGTTCTTCCGCGTCGGCGGCACGGCCGCGGTGCGCAAGGACAGCGGCATCACCCAATGGTCCGATCTGCGCGGCAAGGCGGTGTGCGTATCGCAGGGCAGCAGCTTCGCCAAGCCGCTGACCACCGAGTACGGCGCCCAGGTGCAGGGCTACAAGAGCTCGTCGGATTCGCTGCTGGCGCTGCGCGGCGGCAATTGCGTCGCGGCCGTGCATGACAGCACGCTGATCCATCCGCTGGTGCGCGGCAATCCCGAATGGGCGCAGTACGCCGCGCCCATCACCACGGAAATCCTGCCCGCGCCGTCGGTGGTCTGGACGCGCAAGGGCGAGGCCGACACCATTGCCGCGGTCGACAAGGTGGTGCAGGAATGGCACCGCAGCGGCTGGCTGATCGCCACCGAGAAGCGCCTGGGCATCTCGCCGGCCAACCCGTACCTGGTCGAGCTGCAGGCCAGGTTCAAGACCGCCGCGCGCTGAAGGCTGCCATGAGCGACAGCCTGTTGGTCCAGGGCGTGCAGGCGTTCAAGGCGCTGGGACTGAACTATTCCTTCGTGCTGGACGACATGGAGCGCCAGGCCTTCGTGCGCGGCCTGGGCGTGTCGCTGCAGCTGTGCCTGCTGACCATTCCCGGCAGCCTGGCCGTGGGCGTGCTGCTGGCCGCGGCGCTGACCTCGGGCCGCGCCTGGCTGGCCCAGCCCGCGCGCGCCTTTGTCGAAGTCACGCGCAACACGCCCACGCTGGTGCAGCTGTACTGCGCCTTCCTGGTGCTCAACATGCTGATCACCCAGCAGCTGCGCGACTGGGGCGCGGGCCCGAATCCGCTCACGCCGTTCATCTGGGTGGTGATCGTGGTCTCGCTGCACAAGGGCGTGTTCCATGCCGAGGCGCTGCGCGCGGGCATAGAAAGCGTGCCCCAGACCACGCTGGAAGCCGCGCGTTCGCTGGGCTTTTCGCGCCGCCAGCTGCTGGCGCGCGTGCAGCTGCCGCTGGCGCTGCGCTTTGCGCTGCCGTCGCTGATCAACAACCTGATCGATCTGGTGAAGATGACGGCCGTGGCCTCGGCGATTGCCGTCGGCGACGTGACCTATCAATCCATCATGATCTGGACGCAGCGCGACAACGTGCTCGAGCTGCTGCTGCTGATACTGCTGTGGTTCGGCCTGCTGACCTGGCTGCTGAGCCTGGCGGGCCGCTGGCTGGAACAACGACTGAGGATGCCTGGCTATGGCCAATGACGCCACCCTGCCCCTGCCGCCGTGGCGCGGCCATGCGCTGCGCAATCCCTGGCTGATTGCCGGCCTGGCGCTGCTTGCGCTGCTGGCGTTCTGGAGCGCCACGGGCACGACGCCGGTGGCCGTCGCTCTGCTGTGGAAATGGCTGCCCTCGCTGCTGCGCGGCCTGCTGGTCAACATCGAGATCAGCGTGCTGGCGGTGGCGCTGGGCACGGTGGTCGGCCTGGTGATAGGCGCGCTGCTGCTGTCGCCCTCGGCCGTCGTGCGCCGCATGGCGCGCCTCTATGTGCAGGCGTTTCGCAATGCGCCGGTGCTGGTGCTGATCTATTTCACGACCTATGTGTTTCCCTTTGAAGTGCATGTCGTGCAGTGGAGCTTTCCCTTTCCCGACTGGGTCAAGGTGGTGCTGGGCCTGGCGCTGCCGACCAGCGCCAACGTTGCCGAGATCTTTCGCGGCGCGATCCAGTCGATTCCCAGCGCCCAGTGGGAGGCCGCGCAGTCGCTGGCCTTCAAGCGCAGCGAGATCTTCCGCCTGATCGTCCTGCCCCAGTGCCTGCGGCGCATGCTGCCGCCGTGGATGAACCTCTACGCCAGCATCACCATGAGCACTTCGCTGGCCTCGCTGGTGGGCGTGCACGACGTCGTCGACATGGCGCAGATCGCCAGCAACACCGTGGTGCGCACCGACTTCACCATCCTTGTCTATTTCACGCTGCTGGCGCTGTTCTTCGCCTACTGCTATCCGATTGCCCGCGCCACCCGCGCCCTGGAGCGACGCCATGAACGCCACTGATTCCTTTTTCTCCACGCCCGCGGCCGACGCGCTCGAGGCGCCGCTGGTGCAGCTCGAGAACGTGCACCTGTCCTTTGGCGACAACCAGGTGCTCAAGGGCATCAACGTCGAAGTGCGGCGCGGCCAGGCGGTGTCCATCATCGGGCCCTCGGGCTCGGGCAAGTCGACCATCCTGCGCTGCATCACGGGACTGCTGCGGCCGCAAGCCGGGCGTATCACCGTGGGCGATACGCGCGTCGACGCGCTGCGCACCGAGGCCGAGCTGATCGCCCTGCGCAAGCGCGTGGGCTTCGTGTTCCAGCAGTACAACCTGTTTCCGCACCTCACGGTGCTGCAGAACCTGGTGATCGCGCCCACGCGCGTGGTCGGGCGCAGCCGCGCCGTCGCCGAGCGCGACGCGCGCGCACTGCTCGAGAAGGTGCGCCTGGCGCACAAGGCCGACGCCTATCCCGGCGAACTGTCGGGCGGCCAGCAGCAGCGCGTGGCGATTGCGCGCGCGCTGGCCATGCAGCCCGAGCTGATCCTGTTTGACGAAGTCACTTCGGCGCTGGATCCCGAGACCGTGGGCGAGGTGCTCACGGTGATTCGCGACCTGGTCAAGGAAGGCATGACCTGCGTGCTGGTCACGCATGAAATGCGCTTTGCCGAGGAGATCAGCGACCAGGTCTATTTCACCGAAGCCGGCAGCA
>NZ_JAVWWA010000031.1:0-12815 GCF_036666375.1 Comamonas sp.
AGATCAAACCAGCGCGCCGTGCAAGGTGCTCCGCTGTCCTCGAGGAATTCAATGACCTCCAGGCCCGCAAAGGCATCGGCATCGAACTGCACTGCGCCAATGAACAGCACTTCATGACCGGTTGTGCCATGGTGGGTGTAGATGTTTTCCATCACGAGGGGCGGCCCGGTCACTTCGATGGCTACGCCCAGTTCTTCCTTGAACTCGCGCGCCAGGGCGGTTTGCCAGGCTTCACCAAATTCCACGCTGCCGCCCAGCGGGCGCACGCCCTTGAGCCGGCCGTGGTCATCGAAGACTTCGGCGGCAAGCAGCTTGGCGTTTCGCCAGTGCAGTCCAATGGCTTTGACCTTGATGTGTTGCGGCGGTCTCCAGGAAGTCATGGCGGCGTTTTCTCGTATCGGTTTTGGGCAGGGTGCGCATTGTCGTGCATGGGAGCGGCGCTGGCGAGGTGGGCATCGATCAATGGCGCCACGTCATGCGCCAGCGCATGGCCCAGATCGTGGTCGCCGCCCGCGAAGACATGCAGGGTGGCTTGCGGCAGCAGCGCGGCCAGGCGCTGGCCGACAGCGACCGGGCTGATGGGGTCGGCGTCGCCCCACAGCAGCAGGGCCGGTGCTTTGATTTCGGCCAGTGCGGCCGTCAGGTCCAGCCTGGAGTCGATGAACCAGCGCGGAAGTTCGGGATTTGCCGCGCAAAAGGCCGGGCGCCAGTCCTGGGCGCCGAGATCGCTGATGTCCATTCCGCCCGAGGTGACCGTCAGCACCAGATGCGTGACCCATTGCGGGCGCCGGCTTGCGGCCAGCAGCGCGATGGCGCCGCCCATGGACTGTGCGATCAGGGCCGTGGGCTGGTCGATTTGGGCAATGAGCCGTTCGGCAAGGTCTTCGATGCCGTGGATGCCGGGGTCGGGCGGTGTGTCGCCAAAGCCGGGCCAGCCTGGATGCACATGGGCCGCGGGGTGGCGCAGCCGCTGCGCCGCGGGTTTCCAGAAGTCGGTGTTGCCCGAAGCGCCGGGCAGGAAAAGCAGTTGGGAAGGAAAAGGCATGCGGGATTGCACCTGGCTGCGCCATGGAGGAGGAGGCGCGACAGCTTATCCGATGCGCAAGGCCGGGCGCGGCTTGCGCCTGGCACTTGCATGATGTTCCTGAGAGCGTTGCGAAATCCCGTGGTCAGTGTGCGCGCGCCGTGCCGAAGCCGAAAAAGGACGCCGCGGTCTGGGTCTCCGGCAAGACGTAGATCACCCCGGGCTTCTTTCCCCAGACCGGCGCGACATTGCGGTCATAGAAGTGCTGGGGCACGTTGACGCAGCCGTAAGAGATGCGGTTGTCGGCCGCGGTGGCACTGGCCAGGCGCTGCAGCCGGCGATCGGCGGCGTTGGCGGTGCGCACGCGGTGCAGTGAAACGGCCGCGTCGTAGTCGATCCAGACAATGTCCTCGCCCTGCAGGTTGTTTCCCGGCTCGGAGACAAAGCGGCCCGCGGGGGTGGTGCGTTCATGCGGCGCGATGGCGGACATCGGGCGCTCGCCTATGCCTGGCACCGAATGGTCGCCGCGCGCCAGGCCCAGCAGCACGGCCGAAGACGCCTGCAGCACGCCGGCCGCGTTGAACACATGCACCCGCGCGGCGCGCTTGTCGACCAGCAGATACGGCAGGCCCTGGTTGTCTTTCGAGCTGCTTATCCATTGCGCCACCTGCTGCGCTTCGCTGCTCAGTGGGGCGGCTGCGGCGGCCGCAGCGCGCTGGCCTGCGTGGGCGAATGGCGCTGCGCCAAGGCATAGCGCCCAAGCCATGGCGACGCCGGCGCCGCAGCGCGCAAGGAGGCGGGGCAAGCGAGGCAAGCGGGGCATTGCGCGCGGGCCGGCCATGCGCGCAAACAGCATTGAAAACAGCATTACGTGCAGACTTTAAGAAACTGGGGGCCAACGGAAAACGGCCATTTCCGTGGAAATGGCCGCTCAGAATGCCAAGGACATCCTGCTTTGGGTCAGCTCACCTTAACGGTAGACATGCTCACCACGATTTTGCTTCCATTCATTTTCCAGGTAGGTCGCATCTTCTTCGTTCTTGGTGCGCATGCCCATCAGAATGCCGCCGTCCTTGATGCCTTGCTCGTAGTGCTTGACACGCTCTTCAGGAATGTTCCAGCCGATCAGCGCGCCGATCACGCCGCCACTGGCAGCGCCAGCGCCGGCACCGGCAATGGCCGCGGCCAGAGGGCCGGCCACGACCAGGCCGATGCCGGGCAGCACCAGGGTGGTGCCGACAGCCGCGACGGCCGCGACAATCGCGCCCAGCGTGCCGCCAATGGCGCCGCCGATACCGGCGCCTTCGGCGGCCTTGTTGCCGAGTTCGGTTTCAATGGCGGCCACGTTGGCGAAATGGCGGGTGCGCGTTTCGTCCGACATCACCAGGTTCACGTCGTCCTTGGAGTAGCCGCGGGCCGAGGCTGCGTTGTAGGCGGCTTCGGCGCTGTCACGGTCGCGAAACAGGCCGGTGACCAGGGTGCCCGAAGGAGTGGTGGTGGTGCCGGTGTGCAGGGTGGTATTGTTGTTGTCGATCATGTGAAGTCCTTTGGGGTCAGTGATGGGGGGAAATCTGGAAAGCGCTCAGATGCCGCTCAGTTGCGGTCTGCGCGGGCGGCGCGGCGTGGGGCCGTGCTGTCCATGGTGCTGCGGGGAGCGGGGGCTTGCGCGCGGTTGGCGGCGTCGCGTGCCTGATCGGCAGCCGTGGGGTCGGTGCGCACCACCGTGCCGGTGTCGGAGCGTTGAATCGCCTTCTGGTTGGCCTCGTTGGCGGTCTGCGGTGTCACGCCAATGGCCGCGGGCGTCTGGTTGGTGTTGACGGTGCTGTTGTTGGTCGTCTGCGCAAAAGCGCCGGTGGAGGCCACTGCCAATGTCAGTGCCGCGCCGCCCAGTGAAATTGTCTTGATGGTGTTCTTGAACATGGTTTTTTCTCTTTTGCCTGGTTGGGAAACGGAGGAAGAGCTTTCTGCCTGTTCGGCAGAGGCCTGTTTCCTGAAATACCGGCTGGTATAACGGACCGCCTTCGATCGGAGCCTCAGTGTGAACGCGGCGCGACCGCCAGGATAGAAATAAGCGCCCGTATGCGTGTAGGCGATGGCGCCGAGCAAAAATGCAGTGGGCCAGCGCGCCTTGCGCCTCCATGGAGCCCAGGGCAACAAATCCTGTCCAGCCCTTCACCGATCCCTGAAAGTCACCGACCAGCGCAGCGCACGCGTGGGCTCGACGCAGTGCTGCCAGCCCCAGCGCGCCTCGTGCGCCATCACATAGACGGAGCGCGGCTGCACCGCCAGTTCGACGACCTGGCGCGGCAGCTGCGGCTGGTAGGGATAAGGGCGAAACCGCAGCGTCGCCTCGCTCCCCAGCGACACGCCATAGATCCCCTCGAAGTCCGGCACATCGCGGTGCCAGCCCAGCGGCGTGCCGGGCGCGTACTCGGCGACCAGCGCATGCACCAGGCTTTCGGGTGCAACGCCGCGCCAGGCGGCCACGCGGTCGCGCAAGGGCAGCAGCCGTGCGTCCAGCGCCTGCGCGGGCTTGAGTTCATGGGTGTCGAAGTCATACGAGCCGCCGAAGCTCACCACGCGCCGGCGCGCAAAGTACTGCTTGTATTTGGCCGCGTGCAGCGGCAGGCTGCGGATGATGGCGATCAAGGCCTGCTCCTCGTCGCGGCTGAGGAATTCGGGCTGGTAGACCAGGCCCGGAATCGAGGCCTGCACTTCTTCATCGCCAAACAGGCTGCATTGGTTCATGGGGGGCTCGCTATTTGAAATTCCGGCTCTCCGTGCGCAGCCGGCCCAGCAGATGCGACAGGTCGGCCATGCGCTCGGCAATCAGATTGCAGACCATGCCTTCGCGCTGCCAGCGGCCCTCGACGGCCAGCAGGCGCGCGCCGAGCAGCACTTCGCGCTGGGCTTCGCGCACGTCGCGCCAGACGATGACCTGGGTCACGCCGTGCTCGTCCTCCAGCGTCACGAAGATCGTTCCCTTGGCCGTGGGCGGCTGCTGGCGCAGCGTCACGATGCCCGCGGTGCGCACGCGCCGGCCGTCGGCAATGCGCCGCAGCTGCTGCGAGGTCTTGAGCTTGTATTTGTCGAGCCGGGGGCGCAGCAGCAGCATGGGGTGGGAGCGCAATGTCAGCCCCGTGGACGCGTAGTCCCACAGCACTTCCTCGCCTTCGGGCGCCTCGGGCAGTTCGAGCTGGGCTTCGTCTATGGTGGCTTCTTCGAGCAGCGCGGGCGCGGCGTGCAGCGCCGCGGCGTCCCAGACCTGCTGGCGGCGGTGGCCCGAGAGCGTGGCCAGCGCGCCGGCCGCGGCCAGGGCCTTCATTTCATGCAGCTCCAGGCCGCAGCGCTGGGCCAGTTCGGGCGCGCTGTCGAAAGGCGCGCGGCCGCGCTCCTGTTCTATGCGCGCCGCGCTGCTGCCGCGCAGGCTGGCGATCAGGCGCAGGCCCAGGCGCACGGCGGGCCGGTGCTCGATATCTTCGAGCGTGCAGTCAAAGGCGCTGTGCATCACGTCGACGGGCCGCACCTCGACGCCATGGCGGCGCGCGTCCTGCGTGAGCTGGCTGGCCGAGTAAAAGCCCATGGGCTGGCTGTTGAGCAGCGCCGCAAGAAAGGCCGCGGGCTCGTGGCGCTTGATCCAGCTCGACGCATAGACCAGCAGCGCGAAGCTGGCCGCATGGCTTTCGGGAAAGCCGTATTCGGAAAAGCCCTTGATCTGCTCGAAGATCTGTTCGGCAAAGGCGGCCTCGTAGCCGCGCTCGGTCATGCCGCCGACCAGCTTGTCGTGGTATTTCTCCAGCCCGCCCTTGCGCTTCCAGGCAGCCATGGCGCGGCGCAGGCCGTCGGCTTCGCCGGGCGTGAAGCCCGCGGCAATCATCGCGATCTGCATCACCTGCTCCTGGAAAACGGGCACGCCCATGGTGCGGCCCAGCGCTGCTTTCAGGTCGTCGTTGGGGTAGGTCACGGGTTCCAGGCCCTGGCGCCGGCGCAGATAGGGATGCACCATGCCGCCCTGGATGGGGCCGGGGCGCACGATGGCGACTTCTACCACCAGGTCGTAGAACTCGCGCGGCTGCAGGCGCGGCAGCATGCTCATCTGCGCGCGGCTTTCTATCTGGAACACGCCTATGGTGTCGGCGCGGCAGATCATGTCGTAGGTCTTGGGGTCTTCGGCGGGAATGTCCTGCATGCTGAAGTCATAGCCGCGGCGCCGGCTGATGAAGTCGAGCGCGCGGCGGATCGCCGACAGCATGCCCAGCGCCAGCACATCGACCTTGAGCAGGCCCGCGGCGTCGAGGTCGTCCTTGTCCCATTCGATCACCGTGCGCTCGGCCATGGACGCGTTTTCCACCGGCACCATGCGGCACAGCAGTCCGCGCGTGAGCACAAAGCCGCCGGTGTGCTGCGACAGGTGGCGCGGAAAGCCAATGAGCTGGGCGGTGAGCGTGATCAGCTGCTGCACGGCCAGCGTGTCGGTGGCGATTCCCAGCTCCTCGAAGCGTTCGAGGCGTATGCTGCTGCCGTCAAACCATTGCTGGCCCTTGGCAATCGCGTCCAGCGTGGCCAGCTCGAAGCCCAGCGCCTTGCCCACGTCGCGCACGGCCGAGCGCGGGCGGTAGGAAATCACGGTGGCGGTGAGCGCGGCGCGGTCGCGGCCGTACTTGGTGTAGAGGTACTGGATGACTTCCTCGCGCCGCTGGTGCTCGAAGTCGATGTCGATGTCGGGCGGCTCGTTGCGCTCGCGCGAGATGAAGCGCTCGAACAGCACGGCGGTGCGATCCGGGTCGACCTCGGTCACGCCCAGGCAGTAGCAGACCGCGGAGTTCGCCGCCGAGCCCCGGCCCTGGCACAGGATATTGCGCGAGCGCGCAAACACCACGATGTCGTAGACCGTGAGGAAGTAGGGCTCGTATTTGAGCTCGCAGATCAGCGCCAGCTCGTGCTCGATCTGCGTCTGGGCTTTCGGGGGAATGCCTTGCGGCCAGCGCCGGCCCGCGCCTTCGTAGGTCGCCTGGCGCAGGTAGCTCTCGGGCGTATGCCCCGCGGGAACGACTTCGTCGGGGTACTGGTAGCGCAGCTCGTCGAGGCTGAAGCTGCAGCGCGCGACGACGTTGAGGGTCTGCGCCAGCAGATCGGCGGGAAAGGTCTGGGCCAGGCGCAGCCGGCTGCGCAGATGGCGCTCGGCACTGCGCAGCAGCGCGTAGCCGCATTCCGTCAGCGGCTGGCCCAGGCGCGTGGCGGTGAGCACGTCCTGCAGCGGCTTGCGCGAGCGCACATGCATGTGGGCGTCGCCCACGGCGACCAGCGGCAGCGCGGTGAGCGCCGACAGCGTGCGCATGCGGTGCAGCCACAGCTCGTCGTCGATGCGCCGCACCAGGTCCACGCCTATCCAGCCGCGGCCCGTGAAATGCGTGAGCGTCCAGCGGCCCATGGCTTCGAGCTGGGCGTCGCTGGCCGCGCGCTCGGGGCACAGCAGCACCAGGCAGTCTTCGAGTTCGGCTCCGCGTATGCCGTCGAGATCGAGAAAGTAGGTGCCTTTTTCCGATGCGCGGCGCAGCTTGGTGATGAACTGGCACAGGTTGCCGTAGCCGTTGAGGTTTTGCGCCAGCAGCACCAGCGTGAACGCCGCCTCGTCGGCATTGCGCGGCTGCACGCAGAACTGCGCGCCCAGCAGCAGCGCCATGCCATGCGCCTTGGCCGCGACATGGGCGCGCACCACGCCGGCGAGCGAGCATTCGTCGGTGAGGGCGATGGCGCTGTAGCCCAGCGCCTTGGCGCGCGCCACCAGCTCTTCGGGCTGGCTTGCGCCGCGCAAGAACGTGAAATTGGAGATGCAGCGCAGCTCGGCATACGCGGGCAGGAGGTGGTCCATGGCAAGCGCTCAGCCGTAATGCCCGTGCAGAAACCAGGCGGTCTTCTCGCCCGCGAGCCGCGCCTGGAACACCCACAGCAGGCCCGCATGCGGGCTCAAGGCGAGCCAGTAGTCGCGCTGCACATTGCGCGTCGGTTCGGCATTGCCGGTGCTGTCGGCGTCGCGGTCCCACCAGCCGCCTTCGACGCGGTCCGGGCCCAGCAGCAGCTGCAGCCTGCCCTGATAATGCGGCCGGTTCTCGCGCTCGACCAGCTGCAGCGGCTGCGCCAGCACCCAGGTGGGCAGGGGCAGGCCATGCAGGGGCTGGGGCTTGGCGCTGCGGCGCGGCTCCTGGGCCGACCACCGCTGCATCCATTCGAGCCGGTGGTCGGCGCGCAGCTGCGGGCGGCGAATGCAGTCTTCGCCCAGCCGCGCCTGTATGCGCTCGAGCGCCTGACGCACCGATGCGCCCTGGTGCGCCGGATCGGGAATCAGCGAATGGCTTTCTTCCGTCAGCGCCTGCACTTCGATGGCCAGCAGCTCGAGCTCGCCCGCGGGCGCGCGCAGCTCGACCTTGGCCAGATGCTCGCCCAGCAGGCGCGCGAAATGCGCCACGTTCTGCGTGGGCGCGGCCGTGCGTATGGTCAGCTCGCCGCCCGGTCCCGCGGCGCGCGCGCGCAGGCTGTCGTGGCACCAGCGCAGCGTGAACGCCGTCGCGCCCAGCCGGCGCGCGCGCAGCCAGCCGGCCATCAGCAGCAGCAGCCGCTGCGCGCCCAACAGCAGCTCGGGCGCCAATTCCACGCGCGCCATCAGCTCCAGCCGCGCATGGAAGGTCTCGGGAATGCTGACCCAGGCATAGGTTTCGGGCCGCAGGCCATAGGCCTGGTCCAGCGCCGAGAGCAGCGCGGCATCGAAGCGCCGCGCAATGCCGCCGCGCGGCAGCGCGCGCACCTGGCCCAGCGTGCGGCAGCCCACGCGCGCCAGCGTCGCCTGGTGCAGCGCGACGGCGCTGAGGCTGGTCAAGGGCAAGGCATCCAGCCACTGCTCCAGCGGGCGCGACAAACCATCGGCCAGGCCTTGGCGAACGAGCGCCAGCGCCGCAAGCCCGGTAGGCGCCCAGGCCACATGCGCGCCCAGTTCCTGGGCGCCGGCCTCGATCAGCGCCTGCAGGCTTTCGGCGCCGCCAAACAGCCGCAGGCTGGCTTCGACTTCGAGCAGCACCGCTTCCTCGACCAGGGCCACGCGCGGCGTGAACTGCAGCGCCCAGACCGCGAGCGACTGCGCGTCAATCGGCGATGCGCTGTGCAGCGGCAAGAGGCTGGCCCAATGCATGGAACACCTCCTCTCGTTGGACCTCGACAGGCTGCAGCGCGTGCCGGGGAGGAGTGACGCAATGCGGATTGGCCGGCAGCGCACGCAGCTGCCAGCGGTCTAAGCCTGCAGGGGAGGACGGGAGGTGGGCCGAGGAAGTCATGGTGGGATACTGTATTTAACCACAGTATATCAACCTGTTTGGCTTTTGCAGTTCGGCTTACTGGGCGAAGGCCAGGCTGGGGGCTGCAGGCCACGCCGGCCAGATGCGGGACAATGCCTGATTCGGCTTCAATGCAACAGGCACACATGGTTTCCAGCTTCAGCGAAATGATTGCGGCCCTCCAACTTTGGGTGCATGCGCTCACTCCTGCGGGGAGTGAGAGATTCAATGGGGTGGCGTGGCTTTCCCTGGCCTGCTACCTGGGGTTCGCCGTGATCGCCCTGAATTTCGCGTTCAAACCCTGGGCAGAAAAAGTGATGTTCGCCTGCATTGGGAGCGCAGCGGCGGCCTCGCTATGGCTTCACTTGGCCCTTCTTCACTCCCCCTCGTATGTGGGTGAAGGCGCGCTCTGGAGATTTGTCTCCCTGTCCCGGTATCTTCCCTGGGCGGTCATCGGCTTGAGCGGCGCGTACTTGATCTACCGGATTTGCGCGCGGCGCAGATGAGGGCCTTCTGGTTCTTGCTTGCGCCAGCGGCGTGAACTGCAGCGCCCGGACCGCGAGCGACTGCGCGTCAATGGGCGCTGCGCTGGAACTGTGCCGCGGCAAGAGGCTGGCCCGGTGCAGGCAACACCTGCTCGCGTTGGACCTCGATGGGCTGCAACTCGTGCAGCCGCGGAGGAATGACGGAATGCAGATTGGCCGGCAGCGCGCGCAGGTGCAGCACTTCATCGGCGCTCGCGCCGCGGCGCTTGCGTATGCGCAGCTCTATGCCCCAGCTCTTGCCCAGCGCGACCGACACGCGCAGCGGCGCGGGCGAGGCGTCGCGCAAGGCGGCCTCGGGGCGGAACACAAACACCGGCGCATCGCAGTGCAGCGCCTGCACCTGCAGGCGCCGGATCTGCTCGGGCCGCGCCTGGGGCAGCCAGACCAGCAGCGCGCCCGCGGCGTCCGACTTGATCAGCTGCTCCGCAACCCAGAGGCTGTCGGCCGGCGCCTTGACATCGATCCAGACCAGTTGCTCGGGTGCCAGGCCCAGCTGGGCCAGCCCCATGGCCAGCGGCGGCTTGGGCGGCGCGACCAGGTAGACGCGGCTGTTGCGCCCGGCGACAAAACCCGGCAATGCAGGCGCAAGCAGCCGCCATTCGCACAGCGCCGACTGGGCCAGCAGCACTTCGCTCAGGCCCTGGGTGGGCCAGCCGCCGCCGGGCAGCGCGGCGTCGAGCTGCGCAAAACCCGTGGGCAGCGTGCGCCCCGGCGCGGCGCCGACTTCCGTGCCGCGCCACACGGCCTGCGCCACATGCGCGGGCAATTGCCAGCGGTCGAAGCCGGGGGCGCAAGAGAGAGGAGTGGGGGGGCTCATGGCGATATGCTGTATTTAATTACAGTATATCTGCCATCCTCGTGTTTGGGGAACCCGGTGCGGCATCACACGCGCCGCAACGTGGCTGTTCGAGGGGACAACGGCATTGCACGCATTTCCCGATTGGGCCGTATGGGTCAAGCAAAAGGGGCGGATAGTGGGCTTTTTGCGGGTAGCTGTATATAAATACAGTTATTTTGCGGTTTTGGCCGGCTTCAGATCGCCCACGGAAGAAGCCGTGCGGCGAGGAAGGCCAGCATGAACGCCACCCAGTCCGTGAGAATGTGGGCGCCAATGGACACCCACAGGCTGCGGGTGGCGATGTAGGCCAGCGTCCAGACCACGCGCGCCGCGCCTATCACGACGAAGCACTGCACCCAGTTCCAGTCGTAAGTGGGCAGGTGGCCGGCAGAAAACAGCAGCGTCGAGCCCAGCAAGGCCAGCGCAATGCTGCTGCGCCGCCCCCAGCCCCAATGCGATGCCGTGAGCTGGAGAATCGCCAGAAACGGCAGCATGGTCAGCAATTCCTCGCCCAGCAGCTGGGGCAGCAGAATCAGCAGCAGCCGGGTAAATTCGCGCAACGGCAGGGTGGCGCCGAACTGGGCCACGGGGTTGGGGCTGAGGGGCGCGAATTCACTCACCCACAGCGCGGCGCCGATTGACGCGACGCTGGCCAGCAGCCCGGCGCCTAGGCTCACGGCGGCTTCGCGCAGGCCGAAACGCCCGAACAGCGCCTGGCAATCATGTCCCACCATTCAGGCGGCGGTGCTGGACATCATGAGCAAGAGTCCAGCGCGAACGGGCTCAGCATCGCCTGCAGCGCCTTGCGCCCGAGCACCTGCCGCTGCGCGCCACCCCGGCCCATGCGATGGACGCCTTGCAGACCGTGGGTATGGCATACCGGGGTCCGCACGGCCGGCACGCAAGGGACATCCGCCGGGCACACTTTTTCAGGCCAAACTCCCGCTGGGCGACCATACGATGCCGACCCATGCCCGGCGAGCGTCAACCGCGGGCGTGCTGGGCGTGCGCTGCCTTGGTCTGGCACAGCGCATCGAACTCCTGCGCCAGGTCGCCGAGCTTCACTGCCGCCAGCCGCTGCACCAGCAGCGCCTGGGCCTGGGCCAGCGCGTCGTCGAGCGCCGCGTTCACCACCTGCTCCACGCCGCACTCCGGGTTCTCGCTGGCGCTGCCGATCGCAAAGATGCGCGGCCCGCCCACGGCCGCGTGGATGTCGAGCAGCGACACCTGGGCCAGGTCGCAGGACAGCTTCCAGCCGCCGCCATGGCCTTTTTCCGATTGCACGTAGCCGGCTTTCTTCAGCCCCGCCATGGTACGGCGCACGACCACGGGGTTGGTGGCCAGCATCTGCGCGAGCTGCTCCGAGGTGAAGGGCGCGTCCTGGCGCGCCATGTGCAGCAGCACATGCAGCATGCGGGACAGGCGGCTATCGCTTCTCATGGGGGGCTCCGGAGACAGAAGTCATGAATCATTATAGGTTGCATGACTTGGGCTTGCTGCGTATCATGAAACATCAAAAGTTTCTTGAAAGAGTCTTCATGCTTTACGACGTCATCATCATCGGCGGCAGCTACGCCGGCCTGGCCGCCGCGCTGCCGCTGGCGCGCGCGCGGCGCCAGCTGCTGATCATCGATGCCGGCCAGCGCCGCAACCGCTTTGCCGATCGCTCGCATGGCTTCCTGACCCAGGACGGCGCCAAGGCCGCCGACATCGCGGCCGTGGCACGCGAGCAGGTCCTGGCCTATGGCACGGTGCAATGGCTAGCTGCCAGCGCCACGGGCGCACGCCCGGTCGAGAACGGCTTTGGAGTCGAGACCGACGATGGGGGGCTGCACACCGCCAGGCGGCTGGTGCTGGCCGGCGGCGTGGTCGATACGCTGCCCGAAGTGCCGGGCCTGGCCGAGCGCTGGGGCCGGCAGGTCTTCCATTGCCCGTACTGCCACGGCTATGAGCTGCAGCAGGGCCGCATCGGCGTTCTTGCCACCTCGGAGCTGGCCATGCACCAGGCGCTGCTGCTGCCCGACTGGGGCCGGACCACGCTGCTGCTCAATGACCGCTTCACGCCTGACGCCCAGCAGCGCGCGCAGTTGCAGGCGCGCGGCGTGTGCATCGAGACCGGCGCCGTGCGAGCCATCACCGGCCAGGCCGATGTGCGCTTCGACGACGGCCGGGTGCTGGCTTTCGACGGCCTGTTCACCGCGCCGCAGTCCCGCGTCGAAAGCCCGGTGGCACGGGCGCTGGGCTGCGAGATCAGCACAGGTCCCATGGGCGGCGTGATTCAGACCGATGCGCTCAAGGCCACCACGGTAGCCAACGTGTTTGCCTGCGGCGATGCCGCGCGCTTGGGCGGCTCTGTGCCCCTGGCCGTGGGTGACGGCACCATGGCGGGGCTGGCTGCGCACCGGTCGCTGGTGTTTGCGCCGCATTGACCAGCGCCGCCGGCTCGCAGAAGATGGCGGGGTCCAACACTTCCGCCGCCTTGCATGCTTGCCGCCATCGACTTTTCCGCCCCTTCCCATGAAGTCGCACGCCAACTGATTGGCGTCACGCTGCTGGTCGATGGCGTGGGCGGGCGCATCGTCGAGACCGAAGCCTATGACCAGGCCGATCCGGCCTCGCACACCTTTGGCGGGCAGACCGCGCGCAATGGCGCGATGTTCGGCCCGCCCGGTCATGCCTATGTCTACCGCTCCTATGGGCTGCACTGGTGCTTCAATACCGTGTGCCGCGAGGCCGGCCATGGCGCCGGGGTGCTGCTGCGCGCCATGGAGCCCACTCAGGGCATAGAGACCATGCGTGCGCGCCGCGGGCTGCAGGAGCTGCGCCTGCTGTGCGCCGGGCCGGGGCGGCTGGCGCAGGCGCTGGGCATCGATGCCCGGCTCAATGCGCAGCCGCTGGCGTGCCCGCCGTTCGAGCTGCTGGCGCGCGCGGCGGCGGAGCCGATCGAGGTGCTGGCCGGGCCGCGCATAGGCATTTCCAAGGCGGTGGATGTGCCCTGGCGCTTCGGCCTCAAAGGCTCGCGCTTCCTGAGCCGCGGCTTCGCGGCGGCGCCGGTTAGCGGTGGACTAGCGGTGGACTAGCGG
>NZ_JAVWWA010000031.1:12915-23825 GCF_036666375.1 Comamonas sp.
GAGCCGCGGCTTCGCGGCGGCGCCGGTTAGCGGTGGACTAGCGGTGGACTAGCGGCGGCGGTTCTCTCCCGGTTTTCCGGGGCAGGAACATCCCATGGCCGGGCATGGCAAAACCACGCAAGATGGGGCGATCTACCACTTGCGGATTGCGCGGACTGCATGCTTGTTCAACGCCGTTGCTTTCTGGCCCGGGCCCTGGCGGGCGCGGGGCTGCTCACACTGTCGCCGCAGCTGGCGCTGGCCACGCCCGGGCTGCTGATCTCCAATGTCACCGGGCTGTATTCCGTCATGGTGGCCAAGGCCGTTGCGCCCAGCGCAGTGGAGCAGCTGGCGCAGGAAGTGCGCCAGTGGCCGGGCCAGGTCGCGGTCGGCGGCGGGCGTTTCAGCATGGGCGGGCAGATCGCCTGCGCCGGCGGCCTGCATCTGGACATGCGCGAACTGCGCCAGCTGGTGTGGCTGGATGCGAATGCCAGAACCGTGCGCGTGCAGGCCGGAATGACCTGGCGCGACCTGCAGGAGCGCATAGACCCGCTGGGCCTGGCCGTGACGACCATGCAGAGCTTTGCCAACTTCACCATCGGCGGTTCGGTCGCGGTGAATGCGCATGGCCGCTACGTGGGCAACGGCCCGCTGGGGAATTCGGTGCGCGCGCTGCAGATCGTGCTCGCCGACGGCGCCGTGGTCGAGGCCACGCGCAGGCGCAACGCGGCGCTGTTTCGCGCCGCCATCGGCGGCTATGGCGCATTGGGCGTGATCAGCGAAGTCGAGCTCGACCTGGCGCAGAACGTTCCCATGGAACGCAGCATGGCGTCGGTGGCCCTGGAGGACTATCCCGACTACTTCCTGGGAACGGTGCGCGACGACCCCGACTGCATACTGCACAACGCCGACCTGCTGCCGCCGCTGTTCGATGCGCCGGTGGCGATCTCGTGGCGCGCCACGTCCAAGCCGCTGACCGAAACGGCGCGGCTGATTGCGCGCGGCCAGTCCTATGACATGCACCAGAACGCCATTTTTGCGCTGACCGAGCTGCCCTGCGGACCCGAACTGCGCACCCATGTGGTGAACCCGCTGGTGCTGGACAAGCCCGCCGTGGTGTGGCGCAACCACGAGGCCAGCCACGACGTCGCAGAGCTGGAGCCGCGCACGCGCCGGATATCGACCTATGTGCTGCAGGAATACTTCATTCCCGTGCGGCACCTGGTGGCTTTCGTGCGCGAGATGGCCGGCATCATTCGCCAGCATGGTGCGAATGTGCTCAATGTGTCGATACGCCATTCGCCAGCGGACGAACTGAGCCTGCTGCCCTGGGCCAGGCAGGAGGTGTTCTCGCTGGTCGTCTATTACAAGCAGCGCGTGCATGAAAAAGCCCACGCGCAGGCGGGCGCCTGGACGCGCGCGATGATCGATGCCGCGCTGCAGTACGGCGGGCGCCATTACCTGCCTTACCAGCTGCATGCGACGCGCGAACAGTTCCTGCGCGCCTATCCCGAAGTCGCCCAGTTGCGCCAGCTCAAGCAGCGCCTGGACCCGCAGGGCAAGTTCTCCAACCAGCTCTGGTCGCGCTATCTCTGAGCCCGGGGATTGTCGTTCGGCAACCGCATCGGGGGTTTTGGAGGAACCCGCGCGGCGGGCCGCGGAAGATAGTCGCACGCATGGGTTCCCACGCTTTGTCACGGCGGCGCTTTCTGGCCTTGGGCGCGACCCGCCTGTCTTGGGGCGCAGGCGCGCGCGCGTCGGCGCGCATGGCGGTCGATGTGGTGATCGTGGGCGCGGGCGCGGCCGGGCTGACCGCGGCGCGGCGCCTGCAGGCCCAGGGCCACAGCGTGCTGGTGCTCGAAGCCGCGCAGCGCATCGGTGGGCGCGCCTTGACCGACGCGCATTCGTTTGCCCTGCCCATGGACCTGGGCTGCAGCTGGCTGCACCAGGCCGACCGCAATCCGCTCACGCCCATCGCGCGCGCGCTGGGCTTCACGCTGCTGGCGCATGACGGCGCGGCCCGGCATTATCTCGATGCCGGAATTGCGCTGGGCGCTTACCAGCGCGCGGCCATTCTTGCCGCCGAAAAGCGCCTGGCCCTGGCCATGGCCCGCGTGGGGCCGGCCGACCGGGCGCTGGCCTGCCTCGTTGACGCCCCCCGGGATGCCGCAATGCTGCGCGCGCTGCGCCAGATCGGCGAACTCGATGCGGGCGGCGCTGCCGAGGACACTTCGGTGCTGGGCCTGCGCGCGCAAGGCAGTACCGCGCCGAACTGGCTGGTGCGCCAGGGCATGGGGCGCATCGTCGCGTCGCTCGGCCGGGGGGTGAACATCGCTCTGGGCCAGCGCGTGACGGCCATCACGCAGGGCGCGCGCAGCGTCAAGGTCGCGACCGCCACGGGCGGCATCACGGCGGCGCACTGCCTGGTCACGGTGTCGACGGGCGTGCTGCGCGGCGAAGGCATACGCTTCACGCCGGGCCTGGGCCAGGGCGCGCTCGCGGCGCTCGATGCCTTGCCCATGGGGCATTTCAACAAGGTGATCCTGGAGTTCGACGGCCCGCTGTCCGGCCTGGCACCCGGCGACTGGTTCGGTGAAGGGCGCAGCTTTCAGCCGGACAAGGCGCTGGACTTTCTGGTCCACCCCTTTGATTCCCGCCTGGTGGTCGCGTTCGCGGGCGGTGCCTATGGCCGCGCGCTGTCCTGCGCGCGCCCGCGCGACGCGGCGCATGAAGTGCTGGCGCGGTTGCGTGCCTGCGTGGGCGGGCTGGGCAGGCCCAAGACCTGCGCCGTGACCGACTGGTCGCGCAATGCGCTTTTTGGCGGCAGCTATGCCTATCTGCGCAGCGGCGGCGGCGCTGCGCGCGCGCAACTGGCGCAGGCGGGCGGACCGCGCCTGCACTTCGCGGGCGAGGCCTGTGCCAGCGAACTGGTCCAGACCTGCGGCGGCGCCTGTCTGAGCGGCCTGCGCGCCGCCGACACCATCCACGCGCGGCTCATTTCAGCCGCTTGAGGCCCTGGGTGATGGTTTGCCTGGTCGTCCAGTAGTCGCTCCACGGGTCGCTGTTGCGCAGGCTCAGATAGTCGCGCGCCGTGGCAATCGTCCAGTGCGCCGCGCCCGACAACGTGGGCAGCTGCTCCCAGGACACCGGCATCGACACGCCCATGCCGGGCCGCGCGCGCGCCGAAAACGCCGCCACCGTGGTCTGGCCGGGGCCGTTGCGCAGGTAGTCGATGAAGATTTTGCCCACGCGCTTTTGCGGCCCCATCACCGCGACGAACTTTGATGGAATGACGCGCGCCATATGCTGGACCAGCGCCTGCGAGAACGCCTTGACCTGGGCGTGGTCGCGCCGCGGCGTCAGCGGCACGACGACATGCAGGCCCTTGCCGCCGCTGGTCTTGGGCCAGCTTGCCAGGCCCAGCTCGGTGAGCATCACGCGCGTGAGTTCGGCGGCTTCCAGCAGCTCGGCCCAGCCCACGCCTTCGCCCGGGTCCAGGTCCAGAACCAGGCGATCGGGCTTGTCGATATGGGTGATCTTCGAATTCCAGGTGTGGAACTCGATCACGTTCATCTGCGCCGCGGCGATCAGCGCCTGCGCCGAATCAATCGCCAGCAGCGGCGCATGGCCGGGCGACAGCGCGGGATCGAGTTCCTTGACGCCGGCAATCTTGCCTTCGGCGTGCTTCTGGAAGAACTGCTGGCCGACTACGCCCGCGGGCGCGCGCAGCAGCGAGATCGGCCGGCTCTTGAGATGCGGCAGCAGCCACTCGGCAACGCTTTCGTAATAGCGCACCAGATCGATCTTGCGCAGCCCGGTCGTCGGGTCTATGACGCGCTGCGCATGCGTGACCGTGACCGCGCTGGCGCGCGTATGTGCCGGTGCCGGTGCCGGCGCCGGCGCGGCGGCGGCTTGCCTGGCCTGTTCCCTGACGACTTCCCGGGCCGGCTTGTCGCCGCGGATTGCCTTGAACACCGCATGGCGCAGCTGCTGGTCGGGCGTCCAGGCGCCGAACGCCACTTCGACCACCAGCGACGGCCTGACCCAATGTTCGCTGCCAGACTTGCGCTGCGGCCAGCGGCCGGGCTTGGGCGGGGCTGCGGCGGGCTGGTCGATTTCCAGCGGCCGCAGCAGCGCCAGCAGCTGGCGCGCCGTTGCCGCGTCCCAGCCCGTGCCCACGGCGCCCGCGGCGCGCAGTACGCCGTTCTCGTGGTAGCCCAGCAGCAGGCTGCCGACCTCGCGGCTGGCGCCGGCGCGCAGCGTGAAACCCAGCACCACGAATTCCTGGCGCAGCTGGCACTTGAGCTTGAGCCAGGTCGTGCTGCGCCCCGATACATAGGGCGCATCGGCCTGCTTGACCATCACGCCTTCGAGACCCATTTCGCAGGCGGCGCTCAGCAGCTGCGCGGGCGCCGCCTGCAGGGTCTGGCTCAGGCGCAGCTGCGCGTTCTCGCGCCCGTCCAGCAGCTGTTCGAGCAACTGACGCCGGGCGCGCAGCGGCAGCGCGCGCAGGTCGCTGTCGCCCAGAAACGGCAGATCGAACAGGAACAGCACGATGTCCCCGGCCTGGGCGCTGTCGATCGCGTTCTGCAATCGGTGCAGGTTGGGCAGGCCTGCGTCGTCGAAGACCACGATTTCGCCGTCCAGCCAGGCATGGGTCAATCCAAGTGCGGCAATGGCCGGCACCAGCGGCGCGAGCTTGTCGCTCCAGTCATTGCCGTTGCGCGTGAACAGCCGCACCTCGTCGCCATCGACACGCGCCAGCACGCGGTAGCCGTCGAACTTGCTCTCGACAATCCAGTCGCCCTCGGGCACCGAGGACACCAGCGTGGCCAGCTGGGGCGTGAGTTGCGCGGGCAGCGCGGCCTTCTTGGCGCCGGTCGGCGCGCCCACGGTCAGCGCGGGCGCCGCCAGCGGCTTCTGGATGACGCTGTCGGGCAGCGCCGTGAGCACGTCGTACTCGCTGCGCGGCCTGGCCCAGGCGTCGCGTTTCTTGAACAGCAGCCACTGGTTGCGCTTCTTGTCCGCAGGCTTGGAGATGCGCACCAGCTCCCACAGGCCCGCGAGCTTTTGCCCGTGCAGCGTGAAGACCAGCTTGCCTTTGGCCAGGCCCGCGCGCGCGTCGCTCTGGGGCTGCCAGCTGCCGCGGTCCCAGACGATCACCGTGCCCGCGCCGTACTCGCCCTTGGGAATCTCGCCTTCGAAGCGGTTGTAGTCCATGGGGTGGTCTTCCACCTGGATGGCCAGCGTCTTGACGCCGGGGTCCAGGCAAGGGCCCTTGGGCACGGCCCAGCTGCGCATCACGCCGTCGAGTTCCAGGCGAAAGTCGTAATGCAGATGCGAGGCCCAGTGCTTCTGGATGACGAACTGCAGCGGCCCGCACGCGCTGCGCGGCGCGACCACGCCCGCGGGCTCGGCGGTCTTGTTGAAGTCGCGCTTGGCGTTGTAGGGCCCCAGCGGCGCGGCGGGCTTTGTCATCGCGGGTGCTGCTGCGCTCAGGCGGCTTTCTTGCGCGCCGTGGACGCGCCGGATTTTCTGGCGGCGGCCTTGGCCGGCGCCTTGGTCGTTGTCTTGGCGCGCGCCTTGGCCGGTGATTTATCCGGCGTTTTTGTGGGCGCCTTGGCACCGCGCAGGCTGCGCTGCAGCAGCGCCGTGAGGTCCAGCACCTGCGCGCTGTGCGGCGCTTCTTCCTCGGGCTCGACGACTGTGTGGCTGTCGCCGGCCTTGGCTTTCTTTTCCACCAGCTGCATGACCTGCAGGCGAAACTCGTCCTTGAAGTCGGCCGGATCCCATTTGCCCGACATTTCGGCGACCAGCTGCTTGGCCATCTTGAGTTCGGTGGCGTTGACGTTCTTCGCGCCCGCGGGCGGCAGCTCCAGGCCTTCGAAAGTCCGGACTTCGTCGCCCCAGCGCAGCAGGTTCAGCACCAGCGCCGGCCCCGAAGGCACGAGCGCGGCAAGATGCTGCCTGGTCGAGATCACCACCTTGGCCAGGCCGATCTTGCCGGTGGCAAGCAGCGTCTCGCGCAGCAGCGCATAGACCTTGTCGCTCTTGTTGATGGGCGCGATGTAATACGGCCGCTCGAGGAACACGAACGGCATTTCGCGCGCATCGATGAAGCGCTCGATCTCAATCGTCTGCGTGGTCCTGGGAAACACCGCTTCTATCTCTTCGGGGCTGATCAGCACGTACTTGCCGTCTTCGTACTCCACGCCCTTGACGATGTTGTCCTGGCCGATCTCGCGGCCGGTGCGCTTGTTGATGCGCTTGTAGCCCACGGGGTCCATGGAGCGCTTGTCGAGCCAGTCGAAATCTATGCCCTGCTCGGTGGCCGCGGTGTGCAGCGCGACAGGAATATGCACCAGGCCGAAGCTGATGGCGCCTTTCCAGAGCGTTCGACTGGCCATGCCTGCCTCCTTACGTTCCCGTATCGTCAGGCGCCGGGCGCCGCCCGCCGACCCACATGCCCATGGCCAGGCCCAGCACGCCCATGGCGACCACCGTGCCCACGGCCCGTTGATTGGCCTGTCGCTGGCCGCCATCGATTGCCGTGACCACCGACGGCGTGAACAGATTGCCGTCGGACGGCATCGCCGGGCGCGCGCGCCCCAGCGCCCAGCGCGTCACGCGCTGCATGCTGGCGCCCAGCCACTGCGGCGCGATCGCCTGGGCCAGCCGGCCCGCACCCGCGCCCGCGCCCACCCAGGTGACGGCGCGCGGCCGCTGCGCGAGCGCGACCACGGCGCGCGCGACGCGGCGCGGGTCGACCAGCGGAATCGGCACGCGGATATTGCTGCCCGTGTAGTTGGCGCCGTGCGAGAGTCCGGGCGAGTCGACAAAGGTCGGCGCGACATCGCAGACATGGACCTGCGGCAGATCGGCGACTTCGGCGCGCAGCGCCTGCGAGAGCCCGCGCAGGCCGAACTTGCTCGCGGTGTACGCCGCCGCATAGGGCGCGGGAATCCAGCCGCCCACGGAAATCAGATTGATCAGCGTGCCGCGTCCGCGCTCGCGGAAGTGGCGCAGCGCGACATGCGCGCCCTGCAGATGGCCTATGAGATTGGCTTCGACCACACGGCGGTGCGCTGCCAGCGGCGTTTCGTCGAAGCGCCCGATGGCGCCCACGCCCACGCCGTTGACCCAGATATCGATATGGCCGTGCAGCGCGAGCGCGGCTTCGGCCAGCCGCTCGACCGCATTGGCATCGGTCACGTCGGTGGGAACGACCAGCGTCGAGGGGGCGCCGGCCGCGCGGCAGGCCGTGGCCACGGGAGCGAGCGTTGCCACGTCGCGCGCCGCGAGCACCAGGCGCGCGCCGCGCTCGGCAAAGGCCAGCGCGCTCGCATGGCCAATGCCGCTGGAAGCCCCGGTGATCACGACCACCAGGTCCTGGGGCTGTGTGGAGTTCTGGTCATCGGCAGAAATGGGTTCGGACCGTTCCATCGTTCTCAGCCCTTTCCGGCCGCTGCGGGCGTGATCACGCCGCAGGCGATGCGTCCGCCCGAGTTGCCCGCAGGGTTGCTCGCGTAGTCGTCCTCGCGCTCATGCACCACCAGCGCGCGGCCCATCACCGAAGTCTTGCCGGGCTGCAGCGTCACATGGGGATTGGTGAAGCGCAGACTGCCCTGGCGGTCGGTGCCCACGAGAATGTTGGGCGCTTCGCCCGCATGGGCTTCGTGCGCCGACTGGCCGGGCCGGCCATGCTTGCCGGTCATGAACGGATCGAAATGTCCGCCGGTCGCGCCAAAGGCAATGGTCTGGCCCGCGGCATCGGGTCCTGGGGCACAGGCGCCATTGGTGTGGATATGGAAGCCGTGCGGGCCCGGCGTCATGTCCTGCACCTGGATGGTGATTTCCACGCCCGCGCCACCGGGCAGTTCGCGCAGCGTGGCATTGCCCGCGGGCGCGCCGCTGGCCGTGACCAGGGCGACCCGCGCGCCCGGCGTGGAGTTCGCGCCGGACATGTCATTGCCGCCGCTGGCGGCGCAGCCGGTCAGGAACAGCGCAAGCGCGGAAAGCACGGCGGTGCTGGCGGGAATCAGGGGACGGTGGTTCATGGCGGCAGGTTCCTCAAAAAATCGATCGGCGGACGGCAGCAACAGCGGTGCGCCGCAGCGTTCTATCCTCCGCGCAGGCGCCAAATCATTGGCAGGCGCATTTCTCGAACCGCTGTAGGACACGCTCGGTCTTCGTCGCGACCTCGACGCCCGATCATCTGCAAAATTGATAGCTTTTAACTTTCAACTTCCGTTTGTTGATCTGAGGATTGCATGTTTTGCAATCCGGCGCCGAGCGCAGGCGCCCAGCGCGATGGGGAAATCACAATGGAGAACGACAGCGACGCGGCAGGACTTCACGATGGCGCGGCCCTGGGCACGCGCGACATCGTGGTCAGCCGCTCGGGCTACCACCTGGTGCTGCGCCTGCGCGATGGCACGCACAGCCTGACCCTCAACGACTACTTCCGCAGGAACGCCATGGGCGGCTATGTGCGCGATGAAGTGCGGCTGGTCGACGGCGGCCTGTGGACGCTGGCCCAGCTCCAGGCCCGGCGCAAGCCCGCTCCCGTACCCGCGTCCTAGGCCGGCTGGGTGCGCATCTCGAAGAACTGGCTTGGGGTCTGCCCGAAGTGCTTGCGGAACATGGTCGCGAACGCGCTCGGACTGTCGTAGCCCAGGGCCAGCGCGACGTCGATCACCTTGTCGCCGCCGGCCAGCAGCTCGAGCGCGCGCAGCAGCCGCGCCTGCTGGCGCCAGCGGCCGAACGTCATGCCGGTCTGGGCCGCAAACAGCCGCTGTATGGTCTTGGCGTCGATTGCGGCCTGGGCCGCCCAGTCGGCCAGCGTCGAAGTGTCGTCGGGCCGCAGCTGCAGGCGCCGGCAGATGGCCAGCACGCGCGGGTCGGTGGGCATGGGCAGGTGCAGCGGCAGCACGGGCAGGGCGTGCAGCTCGTCGAGCAGCAGCCGCAGCAGGCGCGCATCGCGCGAATCGGGCGGCGAGGGTGGCTGCACCTGGACCGCCGCGCGTATCAGCTCGCGCAGCAGCGCCGAGACGCCCACGACCTGGCAGCTGTCGAACAGCTGCGGCGCGGCGTCACGCTGCACGAACAGGCTGCGCATCTGCACTTCGCCTATGCAGCGCAGCGAATGCGTCATGCCCGCGGGCATCCACAGCCCGCGGCTGGGCGGCACGGTCCACTGGCCGGCGTCGGCGTGCACCACCATCACGCCCTGCAAGGCATGCAGCAGCTGGTGCTTGCCATGGGCATGCGGCGGAATGACCCAGCCCGCGGGGTAGTCTGTGGCGCGGCAGGTCACGGGCGCGGCGCTGTTTTCCACCTGGGCCAGGGCCTGGGTGTGGGGCGTGGTTTCGGGCGTGTGGCGCATGTCCTTTTTGCAATGGTTGAGCACCAAATGGCGCAAGACAGACTTTAGCGCGCTTTCTAGAATCCGTACGGCTGCCCGGCACTTCCGCGGGGCGCGCTTGCTACATCACAAGGTTTCTGTCCCATGTCCCTTTCCAGCGCTGCCGTGACCATCGATGCACCGCCGCAGTCCCCACCTTCCCCGCCTGCGGGATTCGCCTACCGCATCGTCGGCGCCGCGGCCTTCGCCCACCTGCTCAATGACCTGATCCAGGCGCTGCTGCCGTCGATCTACCCGATGCTGAAAACCGATTTCGCGCTGAGCTTCGCGCAGATCGGCTGGATCGCGCTGGCCTACCAGATCACGGCCTCGCTGCTCCAGCCCTGGATAGGCCTGTACACCGACAAGCACCCCAAGCCCTACCTGCTGCCGGCGGGCATGACGGTGACGCTGATCGGCATCGCGCTGCTCGCGACCGCGGGCAGCTATCCCATGCTGCTGGTCGCGGCCTGCGTGGTCGGCGTGGGCTCGGCCACCTTCCACCCCGAGGCCTCGCGCGTGGCGCGCATGGCCTCGGGAGGGCGCTTCGGCACCGCGCAATCGACCTTCCAGGTGGGCGGCAACACCGGCTCGGCGATAGGCCCGCTGCTGGCCGCGGCCATCGTCGTGCCGTTCGGGCAGTCGGCGATTGCCTGGTTCATGCTGGTCGCGCTGCTGGCCATCTGGGTGCTGTGGCGCATCACGGGCTGGACGCTGCGCCACGGCCAGGCCCAGGCCAAGAGCATGGCGCGCCACCACGCCAAGGGGCTGGAGCGCCCCGAGGTGATACGCGCGATGGTGGTCATCGCCGTTCTGATGTTCGCCAAGTTCGTCTATATCTCGGCGTTCACCAACTACTTCACGTTCTATCTGATCGAGCGCTTCGGCACCAGCGTGCGCGAAAGCCAGCTCTATCTGTTCGTGTTTCTCGCGGCCGTCGCGCTGGGCACGTTTGCCGGCGGCCCGGTGGGCGACCGCATAGGCCGCAAGGCCGTGATCTGGGTGTCGTTCCTGGGCGTGGCGCCGTTTGCGCTGGCGCTGCCGCATGCCAATCTGTTCTGGACCGCGGTGCTGGCCGTGGTCATCGGCCTGGTGATGTCGTCGGCCTTCGCCGCGCTGGTGGTCTACGCCCAGGAGGCCGTGCCCGGCCGCGTGGGCATGGTCTCGGGAATCATGTTCGGCCTGATGTTCGGCATTGCGGGCATGGCCGCGGCCGGCCTGGGCCAGCTGGCCGACGTGCACGGCATCGCCTGGGTCTACCAGCAGTGCGCGTATCTGCCGCTGCTGGGACTGGTGACGGCGTTTTTGCCCAGGACCGGGGCGAAGCGCTAGGGGCCAGAGCGGTTGGATCCTAACCATCGCGCCCTGAAACGCCCTTCGACATGCTCAGGGCGAACGTTGGGCGGGAAGCCTGCCCACCGCGCCACATGAAAACCGTTCGTCCTGAGCCGGCCTTGCCGGCGGCGCATCAAATTTTTGCCTTGGCCCCCGCCGCGCGCCTGGCCGGGCGCTGCAGGCTCTCCGAACG
>NZ_JAVWWA010000031.1:23925-47054 GCF_036666375.1 Comamonas sp.
TTTTTGCCTTGGCCCCCGCCGCGCGCCTGGCCGGGCGCTGCAGGCTCTCCGAACGGTAGTCGCGCACCACGTCCAGCATGGAGTACAGCAGCGGCGAGCGCTCGTTCTTCAGGTAGAAGCAGTGCAGGTCCATGTAGGCATCGGGGCTGGCTTTGAGGGGGATGTAGCGCACGCCCGGAAACATCACATGGGTCATCGAGGTGGGCACCAGCGCCACCTCGGTGCCTATGGCCGTGAGCAGCGTCGACATGATGACGTCGCTGGCCGCGGGCGCGAAATGCGGCTCGAAGCCATGGCGGTGGCACATTTCGACCAGGCGCGCGGCTTCCATGGGCGCATTGCCTATGCGCAGGGTCTCGGTGCGCAGCTGCGTCATCTCCACCGACTTGAGGCCCGCGAGCCGGTGGTGCTCGTTGACCGCGACGACCAGCGGCTCGCGCGCCACGAGTTCGATCTCTATGTCCGCGTCGTTGGGCAGCAGGCGCTCGAAGACGATGGTCACGCGGCCCTGGCGCAGCGCCGATACCTGGGCCGGCGACTGGGCGTAATGCAGCTGGATCTCGACATCCGGGTGGCGGGCGCGAAAGCGGTTGAGCACCTCGGGCACGGCGCCGAAGGTCGCCGAGCCGTAGATGCCCACGTCCAGGCGGCCGAGCTGGCCCAGGCCCGAGCGCCGGGCGCGCTCGCCGGCCGACTCGACCATGCCGAAGACCGCGCGCGCGTCGCGCAGCAGCGTTTCGCCGGCATTGGTCAGCACCATGCCGCGCGGTGTGCGCACGAACAGCTCCACGCCCAGCTCCTGCTCCAGCGCCTTGATGTGGCGCGTGAGCGGCGGCTGCGACAGGTGCAGGCGCTCGGCGGCGCGGCGCAGATGGCGTTCCTCGGCGACCGTGACGAAATAGTGGAGTTGTCTGAGATCCATGTCTTCCTAAACAAAAAGGTATCAATGTCTGCGAACCGAGAATATCTGCTGTTGGCGCCGGCAGCGCATGAGTCGGACCGCTCCAGTAAGTGAAAAACTGCGGGTTTCCACTATATCCAGCGGCACCGTAGCTCGCGAAGCAGGTCAGAGCGTGAGAAACAAAAAGGTATCAACATCCACTAAATAAGAAATAGAAGTTTTGCGCATACGGTTTCAGAATTGCAGCATGCGCCAGCCTGGCAACGGGCGGACGCTGACAAGAGGGCCCAGCCACCGTGCATGGGCTCCAAAAGGAGACAGCAAGGACTCGTGACGATGCGCGCGATAGAGGCTGCCTGAAATGTTCTACCCGGCGGCTGGGCGTCCATGCCCCGTTCGCGCATCCAAGGAATCACATGAAGAAGTTCTTCCACGGCGCCATTGCCATTGCCATCGCGCTCACGGTCTCGGGCGTCTCGGCACGCGAATTCCGCTCCTCCGACAACCAGCCCACGGATTACCCCACGGTCGAGGCCGTGCGCTCCATGGCCAAGGCGCTCAAGGAGCAGTCGGGCGGCAAGCATGGCATCAAGGTGTTTGCCAACGCCGTGCTCGGCGCCGAGCGCGACACCATCGAGCAGCTGAAGATCGGCGGCCTGGACATGATGCGCATCAACGTCGCAGTGCTCAACAACATCGTTCCCGAGACGATTGCAATCTCGCTGCCCTTCGTGTTCCAGTCGACCACGCACATGCGCCAGACGCTGGACGGCCCCATAGGCCAGGAAGTGCTGGACGCGATGGCCGCGCAGGGAATGATCGGCCTGGCCTACTACGACAGCGGCGCGCGTTCGCTCTACACCGCCAAGCGCCCGATCAAGAGCTTTGCCGACGTCAAGGGCATGAAGGTGCGGGTGCAGCAGTCCGACCTGTTCGTCGCCATGGTCGAGGCCATGGGCGCCAACCCCACGCCCATGCCCTACGGCGAGGTCTATACCGCGCTCAAGACCGGCATCGTCGACGGCGCCGAGAACAACTGGCCCTCGTATGAATCCTCGCGCCACTTCGAGGCCGCGAAGTACTACAACGTCACCGAGCATTCGATGGTGCCCGAGGTGCTGGTGTTCTCCAAGAAGATCTGGGACACGCTGCCCAAGGAAGACCAGGCGCTGATCCGCAAGACCGCCAAGGAGTCGGTGCCCGTGATGCGCAAGCTCTGGGACGAGCGCGAAGCCAAGTCGCGCCAGGTCGCCGAAGCCGGCGGCACGCAGGTGATCACCATTTCCGACAAGAAGCCGTTTGTCGATGCGATGGCGCCGGTCTACGCCAAGTTCGCCAACACGCCCAAGCTGCAGGACCTGGTCAAGCGCATCCGCGAGTCGGCCAAGTAAGCCCGCGCCAGGAGCTCCATCATGAATGTCCTGATTCAAGGGGGCAGCGGCAAGGCCGGCCCCGGCAGCGCCGTGCCTGCGCCGGCGCGGCTTCTGACGCGCATCAACGCGCCGCTGGCCAAGGCCTGCATGGTCGCCAGCGTCGCCGGCCTGCTGTTCATCGTCGTCATCGTGTTCTGGCAGGTGTTCGGGCGCTATGTGCTCAACAGTTCGCCGACCTGGACCGAAAGCCTGTCGCTGATCATCGTGCTCTACGTCACGCTGCTGGGCGCGGCCGTGGGCGTGCGCGACGCCGGCCATATCGGCCTGGAGTCGCTGCTGGTGCTGGCGCCCGACAAACTGCGCCAGCGCATCGAGTTCGTGATCCACGCGCTGGTCGCCCTCTTTGGCGCGGCCATGGTCTACAACGGCCTGATGCTGGGCGAGTCGGTGATCAGCTACAAGATCCCGAACCTGGCCCTGCCCGAGGCGGTGCGCTACGCGCCGCTGGTGCTGTCCGGCCTGCTGATCATTTCGTTTTCCATAGAACACATCGTTGCCCTGATCGACGGCACGGAAGTGGAGCCCTCATGGCACTGACCATTCTCTGCATTGCATTCTTCGGCCTGCTGGTGCTGGGCGTGCCCGTGGCGTTTGCCATCGGCCTGGCGTCCATCGTCACCATCCTCTACGAGGGCCTGCCCATAGGCGTGCTGTTCCAGCAAATGATGTCCGGAATGAACATCTTCTCCTTCCTGGCAATCCCGTTCTTCGTGTTCAGCGGCGAGCTGATGCTCTATGGCGGCGTGGCCGACAAGATCGTGCGCCTGGCCAACAGCGTCGCCGGCCATGTGCGCGGCGGCCTGGGAATGTCCAACGTCGTGGCCTGCACGCTGTTCGGCGGCGTCTGCGGCTCGGCCGTGGCCGATGTCTCGGCCATGGGCTCGGTGATGATTCCGGCGATGAAGAAGGAGGGCTACCACGCCGACTACGCGGTCAACGTGACGACCCATGCGGCCCTGGTCGGCGCGCTCATGCCCACCAGCCACAACATGATCATCTACGCGCTGGCCGCGGGCGGCTCGGTGTCGATAGGCGCGCTGATCACCGCGGGCCTGCTGCCGGCCGCGCTGCTGATGATCTGCATGCTGGTCGCGGCCTATCTGGTGGCCGTGCACCGCGGCTATCCCGCGGGCACTTTCCCCGGCTGGTCCGGTGTCTGGCGCGCTGCCGTGGCCGCCGTGCCGGGGCTGCTGATCATCGTCGTGATCCTGGCCGGCATCCTGTCGGGCGTGTTCACCGCGACCGAGGCGGCGTCGGTGGCCGTGGTCTACACCATCTTGCTGACGTTCTTCATCTACCGCACGATGAGCTGGCACAACTTCATCAAGGCCGCGGCCAAGGCGGTGAAGACCACGGGCGTGGTGCTGCTGCTGATCGGCGTCTCCGCCATGTTCCAGTACCTGATGGGCCTGTATGAAGTCGCGGACTTCATGGGCAGCTGGATCTCCAGCGTGTCGCTCGAGCCCTGGCAGGTGTTCCTGCTGATCAACGTGATCCTGTTCCTGCTGGGCACGTTCATGGACATGGCGGCAACGATCCTGATCGCCACGCCCATCTTCCTGCCTATCGCCATGAAGTACGGCATGGACCCGGTGCAGTTCGGCATCGTGATGCTGCTCAACTGCGCGCTGGGCCTGAACACTCCGCCCGTGGGCACGACGCAGTTCGTCGGCTGCGCCATCGGCGGCATCTCGGTCGGACAGGTGATGCGCACCATCTGGCCGTTCTACGGAGCCTTGGTGGCGACGCTGATGCTCGTCACCTATGTACCTGCGTTCTCGCTGGCCTTGCCGCGATTGCTCATGGGCTATGCACACTGAAATCGCAAGGAAGAAAAAAATGGTCAAGGTTGCACTGAGTGGTGCCTGCGGGCATGTAGGCACGGTATTGCGGCGCGAGCTGCCAAAGCACGGCATCGATCTGCGCTCGTCCGTGGGCCTGGAGCCGGCGCCGGCGCTGCATGCCGGCGAGGATCTGACGCATGGCGATCTGCGCGATGCGGCGGCCGTGGACGCGCTGCTGGAGGGCGTCGATGTGCTGATCCACATGGCGGGCACCAGCATAGAGCGGCCGCTGCAGGAAATCATAGACAACAACCTGATTGCGCTGCACGCGGTGTATGAAGGCGCGCGCCGCAACGGCGTCAAGCGCGTGGTGTTCGCCAGCTCCAACCATGCGTTCGGCATGTACGGCGCGGACGTCAAGCTGCGCTCGGACGCCGCCTATCGGCCCGACGGCCTCTATGGCCTGTCCAAGGTCTGGGGCGAGGCGATGGCGCGCATGTACTGGGACAAGCACGGCATCGAAGGCATCTGCCTGCGCATAGGCACGACCAAGGACTGCCCGCCCGAGGACTTTCGCCAGCTCAGCACCTGGATGGGGGCCAAGGATCTGGTCGCGCTGGCGCTGCGCTGCATAGAGGCGCCGGTCGATTTCGCCGTGGTCTGGGGAATTTCGGACAACAAACGCGCCTACTACGACCTGTCCGAAGGCAACCGCATAGGCTTTGCGCCGCAGCAGAACGCCGAGGACTTCGCGCCCGAGATCCTGGCGCGGCCCAACCGCATGAACGCCGTGGCGCGCAGCTTCCAGGGCGGCGAGTTCGTCACGCTGGACTACACGCCGCCCGCGCAGCGCCCGGGCGCGCAGCGCGCGGGCTGAAACGACAGGCCGTCACGGCCAAAGGAGTGGGCAGATGGAAGTGAAGGTCGAATTGCTGGTCGATGGCCGGCATGCCACGGGCGAAAGCCCGGTGTGGCGTGCCGAAGAAAATGCGCTGTTCTGGGTCGATATTCCGGCACGCAGGATTTGGCGCTGGCAGGCGCATGGCGCCAGCCTCGTGCATTGGCTGCTGCCCGAGCAGGTCGCATGCATCGCGCCCGCAGCAGGGGGGCGCTGGATCTGCGGGCTGGAAAGCGGCGTTGCGCTGGCCACGCTCGCCCCCGAGGGCGGGGCGGCGCAGCTGCAGTGGCTTGCCAGGGTGCAGCATCCGCTGGCGCAGATGCGCTTCAACGACGGCCGCTGCGACCGCCAGGGGCGGTTTCGCGCCGGCACCATGTTCCAGGACATGGCCGCGGCGCGCGCCGTGGGCACGGTCTACGGGCTGGACGCGGAATCCGGCGCGGACCTGCAGCCGCTGCACACGGGCCTGCTCACGCCCAACGGCATGGCCTTCAGCCCCGACGGGCGCACCATGTACCTGAGCGATTCGCACCCGCAGTCGCAGCAGATCTGGCAGTTCGACTATGACCCGCAGGACGGCACGATGTCGGGCCAGCGGCTGTTTGTCGACATGCGCCAGCACCCGGGCCGCCCCGACGGCGCGGCTGTCGACGAAGACGGCGGCTACTGGATCTGCGCCAACGACGCCGGCCTGCTGCTGCGCTTCACGCCCCAGGGCCGGCTGGACCGCTCGATTGCCGTGCCGGTCAGCAAGCCGGCGATGTGCGCGTTTGGCGGCGCGGGCCTGGACACGCTGTTCGTGACCTCGATACGCCTGCCAGGCACGCCGCAGGACTCGCCCGCGGGCGGCGTGTTCGCGCTGCGCCCGGGCACGCGCGGCATTGCGGAAACCGAGTTTCCCGCGCGCGTCGCTACACCAGCAGCTCGGTGAAACGCGTCTGCACCCAGGCCGCGGTGGGCCCGGGCTGCCAGCCCTGGCACCAGAGCACGCGCACCGACAGCTGGGGCAGGGCCAGCGACGGGCAGTCGAGCTGCTGCAGCGGCTTGCGGTAGGTATCGTCGGTCGCGATGTTGACCGGCAGGATGGCCCAGCCCAGGTCGTCGGCGACCATTTCGGCCAGGCTGTAGAAGCTGTCGGAGCGCCAGACCTTGGGGCTGTAGGCGGTCTCGTGCACGTCTTCGGCGTGCAGTATCAACTGGCGGTAAGGCACGAGGTCCTTGCGCTGCACCGGCTGACGCCGCGTCAGCGCATGGCCGCCGGGCACGAACAGGCCCTGGGCCACGGTGCCTATATGGCGTTGGTCGAAGCGCGCGGAAATCGCGCCGCGCACGAAATGGATGGCCATCTGCGCGCGCTGCTGGTCCACATAGTCCGCGACTTCGGTCGCCGTGCCGTTGAGCAGCGTCAGTTCCAGATCGGGAAAGCGCTGGGCGATCTCGCGTATCAGCGTGCTCACGGCCGTATAGGGCAGGGCTTCGTCCAGCGCCAGCGCCAGCTTGGCTTCGCCGCCGGCACTCAGCGACTGCGCGCGCTGGTCCAGCGATTGCGCCTGGCGCAGCAGCTCGCGCGCTTCGAGCAGCAGCAGCTCGCCGGCATCGGTGAGCTGGGCATTGCGCCGTGAGCGATCGAACAGCGCGATGTCGAGGTCGGCCTCGAGCAGGCCTATGGCGGTGCTGACGGCCGACTGCGCGCGCCCCAGCCGGCGCGCGGCCTCGCTGAAAGAGCCGCTTTCGGCCGTGAGTACGAATTGACGTAATTGGTCCAGAGTCCAGTGCATGGCGCTACTCTATCTAAAAAACAGATGGATGTTGACTTTTTCAATTGGCAGAGTGCTTGAATAATGGCGGCACAGCGGCAACAACGCTGTTCTTCTTCTCAACTTCAAGGATTGACATGGTCTCGCGCCCCTGGATTTTTCTGCTCGCGGCGGTGGCCACTGAAATCGTCGGCGTCAGCGTCATGAAGCTGGTTTCGCAGGACGCGGGCTGGACGGCGCTGCTGTTCATGTACGCCATGATCGGCCTGTCGTTCTTTCTGCTGGCCACGGCCATGGAGCACATTCCCATGGCCGTGACCTATGCCACCTGGGAAACGCTGGGCCTGACGGCCGTGGCCTTCATAGGCTGGCGCTTCTTCGGCGAAAGCATAGGACCGCTCAAGGCATTGGGAATGGCGGTGCTGGTGGCCGGCGTGGTGCTGGTCAACGCCAGCGGAAAGCCGGCCCAGGAGTAAACCATGCAAAACGCACAATTCATCCACTATGCCTACATGGCACTGGCCGTGCTGCTCGAAGTGGCGGCCAATGTCTTCATCAAGCATTCTTCCGGCTGGCGGCGCAAAAGCTGGGGCTTGCTGGGCATCGTGTGCGTGCTCGCGTCCTTCACCGCGCTGTCCCAGGCCGTGCAGGGCATCGATCTGTCGGTGGCCTATGCGCTGTGGGGCGGCGCGGGCATCGTGCTGACCACGGCGGCGGGCTGGATCTTCTTTCGCCAGCCGCTGGCGCGCCGCGGCTGCGTGGGCATTGCGCTGATCGTCGTCGGCGTGCTGCTGCTCAAGCTGTCATGAAGGCGCTTTCTCATGGCTGGATGCAATCGATGTTGACCAATTGATTTATTTTGGCTATCTTTCAAGTTGATTCCATTGCCCCCTTTTTTTGCTGCATTCAAGGAGTTGTCATGCACACCATCTGTTCCGTGAAAAAAGGTCTGGACTGCTTCACGCTCCGGCCCGCAGCGCACGCCGCGTGCGCCGGCAGCGTATGACGCTCGGATTGCTGTTCGGGCTGCTGGTGCTGGCCGCGGCATGCATGGCCCTGCGCCGGCGGCGCCTGGGCCGCACGCTGTACGCGCTGGCGGCGCTGCTGTTTCTCGGCGTGGGCTGCGGCCTTGTTCCGGCCTGGATGCTGGACGACCTGCAAGCTTCCTATGGCGCCAAACCAGCCCATGTCTGGGGTCAGCGCAACGCGATCGTGGTGCTGGGCGCGGGCACGGACAAGATCGCCGCCACCGGCCGCATAGAGCCAGGACTCACGTCCTATGCGCGCATTGTCGAGGCGGCCACGCTGCAGCGCGCTTGCCGCGCAACGGGTGCCGACTGCAAGATCATCCTCAATGGGGGAGATTCAGCACACAGCGGCGTTTCCGCAGCCGAGGTCTATCGCCAGGCCCTGCTGGCCCTGGGACTGGCCGGGGAGGATGTGCTGATCGAGCCCTGCGGCACGACCACGTGGCAGCATGCGCGGTTCAGCAGCGACGTATTGCAGCATTTTGCTGCCGACCATGTGGTGTTGATCTCGTCGGGCGTGCATCTGCGCCGCAGCCAACTGTATTTCGCCCATTTCGGCATAGACGCGACGCAGGTGCGCGCCGAATACCTGTGCGCGCACAAGTCGCTGCTGCCCAGTCCGCACAACTTCACCGTGACCGATGAAGCCCTGCACGAATACCTGGATATCGCGCGCTATCACCTGCGCCTGGCCACGGGGGACATCGAGCCTCCCCGCGCCAGACCTGCGATTCAGGTCTCAACGCGCAACGCTGCAGCGGCGCGAGGCGGCACGGCCCCGGGTTCATAGACGGCGCGATGCGGTCGCTGACGCCTTGTCGGAGTCGGGTGCCGATGCGAGGCATCATCACCCCAGGCATTTTTCTTGTCTGTTCAAAGCATTGAACCCCGCCCGGACCGTGTTGCGGACATGACCCGCGCGCGGGTGTGGCGCGGCAAGGTGCCGACGGCACTGATTGAGATGCCTGGCCGCGACATCGACTTCCGTGGCTGTCTGATCTGTCAAGCCACAAGTCGGTATTCGATGCGGGACATTTTTTGTTTCTTATTTGAGTGGACGAATAATCTTGTCTAAACAAAGAATTCCAGGCGATGTGATCAACAGGGCCTTTTCTGATGATTCATTCTTCAGGCGGTCTGCATTAGAGCACGCTGGCGTCAGTGCATATGGAAAAGTCATATTGACGCGGCCGGTTAATTTTGGCGTTTTGACTTTTATATTTCTTGGTATTGCAATCGTCTTGATTGCATTTTTGTTCTTTTTTTCAACGACGCGAAAGATTAAAAGCAGCGGAATAATTCTTCCGAATTCTGGCTTGGTTCGTCTTGTTGCAGCACAAGGCGGAGTGGTCAAGTTGCAACGCATACAAGAAGGGCAGCAGGTGAAATCGGGGGAGGTTGTTTTTGTTTTGTCGACTGAACAATTTACTCAGGAGTCGGTCGGCCTGCAAACCAAGATCTCTGAAATCCTGCAGAGCAAGAAAAACAGCTTGGAAACAGACTTGGATAGGTCGAACTGGCAATCACGACAGCGCCTGGTGGAAATAAAAAACCGCATTGTCAATCTGACTATTGAAATTCAAAAATTGGAAGAGAAGATTGATCTGCAGAAACAGCGAATGATTCTAGCCGAAGGAGCATTGAATCGTTTTAGCGAACTCCATGCGATAAATTATATTTCTACAGCGCAAATACAGGAGAAGCAAGCGGATTTTCTAGATCAACGCCAGCGATGGTCGGATATGGAAAGAGAGAAAATGCTGGCTCAGCGAAATTTACAGGCGGCAAAAAGTGAAATTCAGGATGTGAAAATTCAATATCAGCGCGATGCCTCTGCGATACAAAGAAATATCCTGGAGGTAGATCAGAATATCATAGATAATGAATTTAAACGCGAAATTTTCATCAGAGCGTCTCACGATGGAATCATCTCTGGGGTTACTACTGAGGTAGGCCAGACCGTTTTTCCTGGTCAAACGCTTGCCTCATTGTTGCCTGCCGATGCGAAACTGGAAGCCGAGATATATGTCTCGTCCAAGGCCATTGGCTTTATTCAACCAGGAAATCAGGTCCTCATTCGGCTGCAAGCCTATCCGTATCAGAAGTTTGGACAGTTGAGTTCCTGTGTAAAGGAAATTTCCAACACATCCATTCGTCCTGAAGACCTTTCGAGATCAGACGCTCAGCATTTGTTCAAGTCGCGAAATGAGCCAATGTACCGAGTCCGTTTAAAACTCGATGGAGAAAATATCAAAGCCTACGGGGAAATGATGCCTATCAAGGTCGGTATGCTGCTTGATGCGAGTATACATCTGGAAAAAAGACGGCTCTATGAGTGGATATTGGATCCGTTGTATAGCGTCATTGGAAGATCATGAGGGATTGCCGGTTGATGTTGTGAGAATTCCATCATTCCTTGAAAGAAAATGAAAAACGAAATTGCCCCTCTGCTGGTGAGATTTTTCGGCAAGCGCGTGCCAGTTATTCTGCAGACAGAAGTGGCAGAATGTGGCCTCGCTTGTATCTGCATGATTGCCAGTTACTGGGGGCACAAGATTGATCTTGTAAATATACGGCGCAGGCATTCAATTTCTCTTAAGGGCATGGGCTTGAAGAGTTTGATGGAAATAGCCAGAGCTCTTCTTTTGCAGTCACGGGCGCTGCGGGTCGATACTGGGGACTTATATGCGATAAAGATGCCGTGCGTATTGCATTGGGATATGAATCATTTTGTGATATTGAAATCGGTGAAGAGAAATCGCTTCGAAATCATTGACCCTGCCGTGGGCGAGCGCATGCTGAGAATCGAGGATTTTGACAAGCATTTCACAGGGGTCGCATTGGAGGTATTTCCCAGTGCGGATTTCAAGAAAAAAAGGGAAGTGCGAAATTTCTCTTTTTTCTCTTTGACCGGGCATGTTATCGGGCTGAAAACAGCGCTACTGCAGTTGATGGTTCTTGGCCTGGTTCTGCAGGCATTCTCACTGATTTCTCCGTTCTACATGCAATGGTTAATTGATGAAGCCTTGATATCCGGTGATCGTGATCTAGTACAGGTGCTGGGGATAGGATTCTTGTTGCTGGGTGTTGTACAAACATCGGTGTCTGCCGTGCGATCATGGATCACGGCGGCTCTTTCCACGAATTTCAACTTCCAATGGCTTGGCAACGCATTTGGTCATTTGTTGAAGCTTCCCGTCGAGTTTTTCGAGAAAAGGCATATTGGCGATATAGTTTCCAAGTTCGGATCTATACAGTTGATGCAGCGCAGCATTACGATTCAATTTGTGGAGGGTGTGATTGATGGTGTGCTGGTTTTCGGTGCTGCAATAATGATGCTTTTATATAGTCCAATGCTCGCTGTGTTGGTCTCTACAAGTCTGATGATGTATGTGATGGTGAGATTATTTGTCTTTGGAATTCTCAAGAATGCAACGGCAGAGCAGATCATTCTTGCTGCAAAGCAGAATACCTATTTCATGGAGACAGTACGCGGGATTCAAAGTGTTAGATTGTTTGGGAAAATTGATGAGCGGCGAAGTGGTTGGATGAATTCATTGGCTGACCAGTTCAATGCTGATGTCCGCATTTTTAAAATTTCGATTTCCTATCAGGCTGCAAATAGTTTGATATTCAGTTGCGAGCGCGTGATAATTATCTGGCTTGCTGCCTTGGCTGTGCTGGATAACAAGTTCTCCATTGGAATGTTGTTCGCATTCATCAGTTATAGAGATCAGTTCAGCGAGCGTATGGTCAGTCTGATTGACAAAGTGTTTGAATTGAAAATGCTTAGAATTCACGGCGAAAGGGTTGCGGACATCGTTCTGAGTGAAGCGCAGGAGGATTTGCCATTTGGTGATCTGGATATGAAGGAGGTGTTGCCTAGCGTCGAATTGTGCAACATCTCATTTCGCTATTCAGATACCGAGCCATATGTGGTGCGAGATTTGAATCTGCTCATCCCATCGGGGCAGTCGGTGGCCATTACGGGGACGTCGGGCTGTGGTAAGACAACATTGTTGAAATTAATTCTGGGCTTGATGGAGCCAAGCAGTGGCCATGTCCTGATCGGAGGTGTGAAGTTGGAGAAAATTCAACGGACCCATCTTAGGCGAATGTTTGGAACGGTGATGCAAGATGACACCTTGTTTTCAGGGTCGATTGCAGATAATATCTCGTTCTTTGATGCCTATGCCGATCAAGAAAGAATCATGTCTTGCGCTCATTTCTCTGCAGTGCACGAAGAAATCGTAGCCATGCCAATGGGCTACAGCACGTTGGTGGGTGATATTGGGACAGGTATTTCAGGCGGGCAAAAGCAAAGAATTTTATTGGCACGTGCGCTTTATGTGAATCCTAGAATACTTGTTCTGGATGAAGCGACGAGTCATCTGGATATTGGCAACGAAACTTCCGTAAACGATGTGATAAAAAAGTTTGAACTGACTCGCATCATCGTCGCCCACAGACCTGAAACCATACGAAGCGCTCAGCGCGTCATTGTCATGGAAAAAGGTCAAATTGTGCGAGACCAGTGCCAGGGGATTTCCCCCTTTGAATCGCATTGATCATGAATCCAATTGTTCACAGTTGCATGGTGCCCTGTGAGGTCGCCAGTTCGAGATCAATAGTGGATCCTCTATCATCTGTACGGTAATTTTGATTTCGTTCGGTCACCTGCAATATGTCAGCATTTCCGGCCTGAAAGCGATTTTTCCTCGCTGTAGTCGGGTGTCTTGGCAGGCGCGCGAACAAGCCGGGTAATCATGCGGAGGCAGTGAAGTGCATGGGCGGCTGCCCGTGACCGAGTCTTTGCTAGCTGAGGCCGGTGCGGTAGGGGTAGGGATTCGGGCATCGCAATCACGCGTACCGCGGGAGCGATGGGCATGCCGTCGACGAACGCAGAATTGGCACAAGCGCGTCCATTGCATTATCCTGGAGGCGTCAGGCCGCTGCAGTGTCCGATACGGTGAAGCCCATGACCAGGGAATGCACAGGCCTGCGGCTTGGCATGGGTCGCGGTGTCGAACTACACTTTGTGCGGTTTCACATAGAAAGCTTTATTTTTCAGATCCAGTAGGACTGAGAAACAGCTGAAGAAATCATTGCCCACAATTCCATCTGCGTGAAATTCATTTGCCAGATTCAGTACAAGTGGTTCTAAAAAGTAATTTTCGAGAAATGAGAGCCTGGTGCGACAGATTTTTTCAGTCCCGTAGTCTTCACATTTTTCGATAATGGTGTCTTTGCCCATGGATGACGACTTCATCATGGAGACCGTTGAAGCCGTATCCAAGATCATTCGATACTCTTTCTTGCCATCCGTGATAGTCAGTACATAGCCTTCGTCCGATATTTCAAAGGGGAGGCGAATCCAATCGTCCATATTGTTCGAAATGTCTTTGTCTCCTTCATACATTGTCAAGGTGTTGGATGGGAAATCTATTATTATTTTCTTTTTTTTGAAAAAGTCCATTCCTATTACTGAAATATTGGGGTCTGGTCCTTGTGCTCCGCCAATATATATTCCCCAGGGTGAAAGAATAACACCTGTCAAATTGGAGAACTTCATGCCATCAAAATTCAGTTCGGGCACCGTAAACTCTTTCGATTCGCGCATGATCCCTGCAAGATCCATGGACTTTTTTGTCCTTCCTGTGTAGCGCAATCCGTCGATGTATTGAGCAACCTCTGGCGTCAGATGGAGGCTGGTCTTGGCGCCTGAATCGAGGACGAAGGGGATTGTCTTGTTGTTTATTTTCATCTGGATGTATGGTATCTTGTCCTTTATCTCTATTGGGATGATTATTTTTTCTTTTGCAAAAGATGAAGAGATGTGGAGGGTGATTAATAAAAGTGCCAGAAGTTTGAGCATGATTTGGGTTTTGATGATTAGTCGGTTATCAGTACTTCAGATATTTTTTCAAATGCAACGCCCTTCTCCAGAGTGAAGTTCGTCATGTGGGTCAATAGTTCTTCAATTGACGTGCAGTAGACACTTTTGTTTTTGAAGCTGTTCTGCCTGGAGTACCTGAATGTTTCACTTCCCAATATATCGCCGCCATCACATATATTGCCCCAGCAGCAGCTCAAGCATTCTTCATGCCTCTCCTGCGTCGCTAGAAAATGATTGGATAGACTGGGGCTGTGAATAAAGTCTTTCAATTGCCTATCGAAGACATTGTTATTCGTTCGGAACAATTGAGGGAATGTATTGCGCAGGTCATCCGCCGGGCCGATGTCGCCGTTGCTGGCTACGGTAAAAGCAAAAGTCTCGCTCAAAATTCTATCGGTAATGATTTTTGTTCTCTTGCCTCCTGTCAATCTGGAAAGAAGGCGAAAGAAATAGCGAATCTGTATTTCCGGGTTTTTTCTTTCCACCCATGCGTCAAATAGATCGCAAAGGTATTTTGTCATTCTTGTGTATTTTTCTTTATTGAATGTGTCGTGGTCCTCGATAGGCAGGATGTAGTGCAGTGATTTAAGTTGGAGATCGTCGACGAAATGATTGAATATTGTTCTCGCATCCGCGTCGGGGTCTATGACGCATATGACACCAGCACTATTTTCAAGTCCTGGAAGATCGGAGTCTTGAATTAAGCGAAGTCCTTTTATCGATTGATCGTAGGTGCCTTTTTTCTGGTGGTCAATTCTATTGGTGTCATGTATATGTTTTGGCCCGTCAAGGCTGATGCCAATCGATATTTCATGTTTTGCAAAAATGGAAAGCCACTCATGATCAATCAGCATTGCATTGGTCTGTATGGCAAATTTCAATTCAACTATCTGATTCAGGTGGTATTTGAATGTATTGCACATTTCGTCGAAGCGATGCTTCTTCATCATCAACGGCTCGCCGCCATGGAAATCTATTTGTAGATAGGGAGCATTCGATTCTCTGACGGCATTGGCCAGAAATTTCGCGCAGGCCTCGACGGTTTTATGTTGTATATAAGCGGGATGCTCTTTGAAATCCTGGTTGGTGGAGTTGAAGAAGTAGCAGTATGTACAGTCGATATTGCAGCGTTCTGTGACTTTGAGGATCACCTCGATTCTTGACCATCGAGGCGATGCTGATTGGGTGCTTACATTGTCTTTCTTTGCACTGGTTTTGGCATTGCTATAGATTTTTACAATTGATTCATTCATTGCCAGGCCCCCTGTATGAACTCATGTTATTCATGCAAGACCAGCGAAGAGGCCTAGGTGGCATCTTCGCTGGATGTCTTTAATGTTTAGAAGGCTTTGGACCAGTTGCCCCAGGCTTGGGTCCAATAGTTATGCGCGGACGGGCTGCCTTCATTGAGTGCTCCATGAATACCTGGCAGATATTTTTCTTCAATTTCCCTGATGGAATTGGCGGATTTTTCATCCGAACGATGGATGGTTGCAGATCCCAGTTTCTTCTTTAAATCAGAAAATTTCATTCTTTTCCTTGCGAGGTGAGGTTAAAGATTTGCTTGATTGCCGATACGGGTCGGCAGTTAAATATTGTGATGAGATAAAAAAACTGTCAATAGTGTTTATTCGATAGTCTTTTGCTATGTTGAAAGGGAGTGTGACAACCGCGTGCAGAAGTCACTGGTGGCTTGCACAGCGGCTGCTGGCCCGCGGGAAGAGAGCTGCGAAGTGGGAACCGACGGCCAGGCGCTGCGTCTGGCTTGGCTGCAGGTTTGCCACGGGGTGCTGCGTAGTGCCAGTGCGTGCGAGTCGTCAACGTGGAGCTGCGCGGGAAATAGCCGCCGGGACGGGCGCTGCGCAGTAGGAGAATAGGGGCACTGCCCTTTTTCACCATCTATGCGCATTCTTCATACCTCCGACTGGCATCTGGGCCAGCATTTCATGGGCAAGACCCGCGAGGCCGAGCACCAGGCGCTGGTGGACTGGCTGCTCGAACAGGTCCAGGTCCAGGCCGTGGATGCGGTGCTGATCGCCGGCGACATCTTCGACACCGGTGCGCCGCCCAGCTATGCGCGCGCGCTCTACAGCCAGCTGGTCGCGCGCCTGCATGCGGCGGGCGTGGCCCTGCTGCTGCTGGGCGGCAACCACGATTCGGTCAGCGTGCTTCAAGAGAATCTCTCGCTGCTGGCCTGCCTCGACACCACGGTGATCGCCGCCGTGGGCGACATGGACGCGCATGTCGTGACCCTGGCGCTGCGCGGCGGCGAGCCCGGCTGCATCGTCTGCGCCCTGCCTTTCATCCGGGCGCGTGACGTGGTGCAAAGCCAGGCCGGGCAGACGGCGCAGGAAAAGCAGCAGGCGCTGCAGTCCGCGATCCAGGCCACCTACCAGGCGGTATATGCGAAAGCGCAGCTGCTGCAGACGAAGTTGCAGGCGTCGCTGGGCCGCAGCCTGCCCATCATCGCCACCGGCCATCTGACCACGGTGGGCGCGAGCAGCAACGAGTCGGTGCGCGAAATCTATGTGGGCGCACTTGAAGCCTTTCCCACGAACGCCTTTCCGGCGGCCGACTACATCGCTCTGGGCCATATCCACAAGCCGCAGAAAGTCGGCGGCCTGGAACATATCCGCTACTGCGGCTCGCCGATTGCACTGGGCTTTGACGAGGCGCGCCAGGCCAAGCAGGTGCTGATCGTCGATCTGGGTGCCCAGGGCCTGCAGTCCGTCACGGCCTTGCCGGTGCCGGTGTTCCAGCCACTGGTCGCGGTCAGCGCGAGTCTTGCGGCCCTGCCGCCGCTGCTGCAGGCGGCCGCGGCCGGGGGCACGGCCGAGCGGCCCGTGTGGCTGGAAGTCACGGTGCAGGACGACGACTATCTCAACGACCTCGCGGCGCGCGTCGAGGCGCTGCTGCAGGGCCTGCCGCTGGAGACGCTGCGCATCCGGCGCCAGCGCGGTCCGCAGGCGGCGCAGCTCGCGGCCCAGGGCCGTGAGTCGCTCGATGAGCTGACTCCCGATGAAGTGTTTGCGCGCCGGCTGGCCGAGGAGACGCTGGCGCCCGAATTGCAGGATGCGCTCAGCGAACGCTATCGCGGCGTCGTGGCGCGCCTGCAGGCCGCCGCCGAGGGGCATGCCGAATGAAGATCAACAGCCTGCGCTTCAAGAACCTCAACTCGCTCAAGGGCGAGTGGACCATCGACTTCACCCAGGCGCCGTTCACCGAAAGCAGCCTGTTTGCCATCACCGGGCCTACGGGCGCGGGCAAGTCCACGCTGCTGGACGCGATCTGCGTGGCGCTGTACCACCAGACGCCGCGGCTGAGTACGCTCAGCGCTTCGGCCAACGATTTGATGACGCGCCACACGGCCGACTGCGTGGCCGAAGTGGAGTTCGAAGTCCAGGGCAAGCATTACCGCGCCCATTGGAGCCAGCGGCGCGCGCGCGACCGCGTGGACGGCGCGCTGCAGGCGCCCAAGGTCGAGCTGGCGACGCGTGAAGGCCAGATCCTGAGCACCCAGAGCAACGACAAGCTCAAGCGCGTGACCGCGATCACCGGCCTGGACTTCGCGCGTTTCACCAAATCCATGCTGCTGGCCCAGGGCGGCTTTGCGGCATTTCTCACGGCCAGCGCCAATGAGCGTGCCGAGTTGCTCGAGGAACTGACGGGCACGGAAATCTATGGCGACATCTCCACGGCGGTGTTCGAGAACGCGCGCGAAGCGCGCCAGACGCTGGCCCGCCACCAGGCCCAGGCCGACGGCGTGCAACTGCTGTCCGACGACGAGCGTGCGGCGCTGCTGGCCGATGACCAGCGCCTGCAGGCGGCGCTGGCCGGCGCGCAGCAGGCCTGTGCGACGGCCCAGGCCCAGCACCAATGGCTGCAGCAGCTGGCCCAGGCCGGCGCGGACCTGCAGGCCGCGGCCAGCGCCTGCGTCCAGGCGCAGCAGGCCCTGGCCGAAGCCGCGCCCGAACTGCAGCGCCTGGCGCTGAGCGCTCCGGCCCAGGCCTTGCAGCCGCTGCATCTCGCCTGGCAGCGCGCCGAGGCGGCGCGCAGCGAAAGCCAGTCCCGGCAGGCCCGGCTCGCGCAGGCCGCGCAGCAGCTGCGCAGCGATCAGGCCCACCACCATCTCCAGGCGCGCCAACTCGCGGGCCAGGCCGCGCAAGACGCACAGCAGCAGCTCGAGCGCCTGGCCATCGAGCAGCAGTCCCTGGCGCAGTACCGCGCAGCGCATGCGGCCGACGCGCAGTTGGGCGAACTGCTCGGCGGCTGGCGCCAGCAGTTCCAGCAGCGCGCCGCGCTGCAGCAGCAGCACAGCGCGCAGCAGCAGGGCGCAAACGCGCTGCAGCTGCAGGTGGCCCAGGCCGCGCAGGAGGCCGCGGCGGCGGCGGCGCGCATCGCGCCCGCCCAGCAGGCGCAGGCCCAAGCCCAGGCCGCGGCGCACACCGCGGCCGGCGCGCTGCAGACGCTGCTCGACGGCCAGGGCGACAGCGCCACGCTGCGCGCGCGCTGGCAGCAGTTGCAGGCGCAGGCGCACAGCTGGCAGGGGCTGCAGGAACGCGCGCAGGAGCGCCAGGGCCTGGAGCAGCAGCTGCACGCGCTGCAGCAGGGCGAGGCGCAAGCGACCCAGAAACAGCAGGCGCAGGCCGCGCTGCGCGCGCAGCTGCGCAGCCAGTGGAAGCTCACCAACGAACTGGTCACCAGCCAGCAGCAACTGCTCGAGCGCGAGCAGCTGATCCAGAGCCTGGCCGAACACCGCCAGGCGCTGCAGCCCGGCGAAGCCTGTCCGCTGTGCGGTGCGCTCGAACACCCGGCGGTCGAAAGCTATGCGGCGCTCGATGCTTCGGCCACGCGCCAGCAGCTCGCGCAGCGGCGTGCCGAACTCGATGCGCTGCGCCAGCAGGGCGAGGCCGCGACCGAGGAACTCGCGCGCATCGAAGCCACGCAGCGTGCGCTGCAGGCCCAGCGCGCGGCGCTGGAGCACGATCTCGCGGGGCGCTGGTCGCAGGCCTGGGCGGCGCTGTGCGCGCAACTGCCCGCGCAGCTGGCGCCAGCCGACGCCGGCTGGCAGCAGCCCGAGCGGCTGGCCCATGCCCAGGCGCAATGCGCGCAGGCGCTGGGCGCGCTGGGCGAAACGCTGCAGGCCGTGGAGCGCGCCGAACGCGCGCTGCGCGACGCCGGGGAGCGCGCCGGCGCGGCCGAACGCGCGCTGCTCACGGCGCGCAATGCCCAGGCGCTGGCCGACCAGACGCTGCAGGAATCGACGGCGCGCGCCGCAGCCGCGCAGGCAGGGTTGGAGACACTGGCCCATTCAGCTGCAGCGCTGCAAGCCCAACTGCAGGCGTCACTGGCCGACGCCGGCCATGGCGGAGTGCCGTCGCCCGAGGAAGCCGCGCAATGGCTGCAGCACCAGCAAGGCGCCTGGCAGCAATGGCAGGCCGGCGAGGCGCGGCTGCAGCAGCTCGCCCAGTCCATGGCCCAGCAGCAGCCGCTGCGCGATGCGGCCCAGTCCCTGGCGCTGCTGTGGGCACAGCGCGCGCGCGAACAGGAAGCGCTGGCGACGGGGCCGGCGCCGGCGCCGGCCCGCGATCTCGCCGAATGCCTGGCGTTGATGGAGCAGGGCGCGCAGCAGCTCGCCGGCCTGCAAGGCCAGGCGCTGCAGGCCCAGGCAACGCTCGATGTGCAAACCCGCGAAGCCGCCGATGCCCAGGCCGCATGGCAGCAGGCGCTGCAGCAAAGCGCGTTCGCCGATGAAGAGGCCTATCTGCAGGCGCTGCTGCCAGCGGCCGAGCGCGACCAGCTCGCCGCGCTGCAGCAGCAGTTGCAGGAGACCGTGCAGCAGCAGCGGGTGCGGCAGACGGCCGCGCGCGAGCGCCAGGCGCAACTGCAGGCCCAGGCGCTCACGGGCGACGCGCCAGATGTGGTGCTGCAGCGCCTGCAGTCGCTGGAAGACGAGCGTGCGCAGCTGGGCGCGCAGCGCGGCGCGGCGAATGCGCGCCTGCAAGACGATGCCCGGCGGCGCGAAAGCCAGCAGGCGCTGTTCGCGCAGATCGCGCTGCAGGCCCGGGACAGCGACCTGTGGCAGCACCTCGACGGCCTGATAGGCTCGGCCAAGGGCGACAAGTTCCGCAAGTTCGCGCAAGGGCTGACGCTGGACCATCTGCTGCATCTCGCCAACCGGCATCTGCTGCGCCTGCATGGCCGCTATCTGCTGGTGCGCAAGCCCACAGGGGTGCTGGAGATGGACATCGTCGACAGCTGGCAGGGCGATGTGGCGCGCGATACGCGCACGCTGTCGGGCGGCGAGTCGTTCCTGGTGAGCCTGGCGCTGGCACTGGCGCTGTCCGATCTGGTGAGCCGCAAGACCTCGATCGATTCGCTGTTCCTCGACGAAGGCTTTGGTACGCTCGACGGCGACACGCTCGAAGTCGCGCTCACGGCGCTCGATGCGCTCAACGCCAGCGGCAAGATGATTGGCATCATCAGCCATGTCGAGGCGCTCAAGCAGCGCATTCCCGCGCAGATCCGGGTGGAGAAAGGCGGGGGCGTGGGTTATTCGAAGCTGGTGATCTGAGCGCTGGGCCGGTCAGTCGAGCTTGACTTTCTTGAACTGCTCGGACCAGTGCACGACTTCGGCCTGCAGCTGCGACTTGAACTCGCTGGGCGAATTGCCGATCAGCACCGCGCCCTGGGGAATCAGCGTGTCCTTGAACTCCTTGGACTGCACGGCCTTGGCGATGGCCCGGGCCAGTTGGTCGATCACGGGCTGGGGCGTGCCGGCCGGCGCGAGCAGGCCGTTCCAGGAGTCGGACACCATGCCGGGCAGACCGAGTTCGGCAAACGTCGGTACATTGGGCAGGCCGGGCAGGCGCACCGGGCCGGCAATCGCCAGCGGAATCACCTTGCCGGCCTGCAGATTGGGCATGGCGCCGGTCGACGTCATGAAGGCCGAGTCGACCACGCCTGCTATCAGGTCGTTGAGCACGCCCGAGCCGCCCGAATAGGGCACATGCAGCATGTCTATGCCCGTGAGCTGCTCCAGCCGCATGGTTGCCATGTGCTGGGTGCCGCCGGCGCCGGTCGTGCCGTAGCTCAGCGCATTGGGCTTCTTCTTGGCCAGTTCCTCGAACTCCTTGTAGGTCTTCACAGGCATCTTGGGGCTCACGGCCAGCACGCCGGGCGCCGAGGAAATCTTGGAGACCGGCTCGAAGCTCTTGAGCGGGTCGAACTTCTGCTTGGGAAAGACAAACTTGTTCATTGTCAGCGGCGCGGCAGCGAGCAGCAGGGTGTAGCCGTCGGGCTGGGCCGCGGCAACGGTCTCTGAGGCGATGTTGCTGGTCGCGCCGGGCTTGTTCTCGACGACAAACGCACCCTTGAGCTCATCCTGCAAGGCCTTGGCGACCAGGCGTGCGACCACGTCGGTCGGCCCGCCGGCCTGGAAGCCCACGACGATCTTGACGGGTTTCGATGGATACTTGTCGGCCGCGGCGGCCCCGTTGCCAATGGCCAGGCCCGCGAGGGCCAGCAGGGCGGTGATTGCGGTGAGGCGTTGCATTGTCTTGTCTCCTGGATGAAGCGATTCTTGTGGTGAACGGCTGCATCTTCGGCCCTGCAAGCAGCGGCCAGTTGTTCCAATTTCGCGGGCTGGCATGAGTAAAGGATATGTCTGGACAGGTACGGCAGACATATCCTTTGTTCATCTGCAATTCCCTGGTGCTTGCCGCCAGCCATCACCCATGTACGTCAGCGAAACCCTGGGCCATTTCGGCGCCCGCTTCCATTGCGCACCCGTGACGTCCGATGTCATGCACCATGCCAAGCGCGCCGTGGTCGACTGGTATGCGGCGCTGATTGCCGGCTACGGCATGAACCCCACGCCGCTGCTGGAAAAGGCCATGGCCGAAGACCTGGACCGCGGCGCGGCGCGCCTGGCGCTGGGCCGCCAGGCAAGCGTCAAGGCCGCGGCGCTGATCCACGGCACGGCCTCGCACGCGGCCGAAGTCGACGACATCTTCAAGCACGCCATCTACCACCCGGGCGCGCCGACGATTTCCGCGGCGCTGGCCGTGGCCCAGCAGCAGCAGGCCAGCGGCGAGGAATTCCTGCGCGCGGTGATTGTCGGCTACGAGGTGTCGACGCGCATAGGCCAGATCCTCGGGCGCGCGCATTACCAGCACTGGCACAACACCGGCACCGTAGGCACGTTTGGCGCGGCCGCGGCCGCAGCCTATCTGCTGCGCCTGGATGCGGCGCAGTTCACGCATGCGCTGTGCACTGCAGCGACCTTTGCCGCCGGACTGCAGCAGGCCTTCCAGATGGACTCGATGTCCAAGCCGCTGCATTCGGGCCGCGCCGCCGAGGCCGGCGTCGCCGCGGCCGTGATGGCACAGCAGGGCGTGACCGGCTCGCTCGATGTGTTTGAAGGCAAGATGGGCATGGGCGTGGCAATGAGCAACGCGCCCGACTGGGCGCCCGTGCTGGCCGATCTGGGCGAGGTCTTCAACATCTGTTCGATGACGTTCAAGAACCATACCTGCTGCGGCCACACGTTTGCGCCCATAGACGGCGCGCTGGCCCTGCAGCAGGCGCATGGCATAGATGCCGCGGACATCGCCGAAATCCGCGTCAGCACCTATGCGCCCGCGCTGGCGGTTGCCGGCAATCCCGCGCCGACCACGGCCGCCGAGGCGCGCTTCAGCATTCCCTATGTGGTGGCGACAGCCTTGCTGTTTGGCAGCGTGCGCCTGGCGGCATTTGACGCCGCGCGCCTGGCCGACCCCACGCTGCGCGCGCTGATGGCGCGCGTGGTGCTGGAAGTCGAGCCCGTGCTCGACCAGCAGTTTCCCGGCCAGCGCGCCGCTGCCGTGGCGATCACGCTGCACGACGGCACGCAGCACCGCTTCCTGCAGCCCACGCGCAAGGGCGACCCCGACCTGCCGCTGACCGACGACGACCTGCAGTCTAAGCTTGAGGAGTTTGCCGGGCCGGTGCTGGGGGCCGACGCATTGGAGCGGGTGGCGCGGCAGTTGTGGGACCTGGAGCGTGCGGAGAATGTGGGGTTCTTTTGAGTCACGCCACTCTCTTGCCTTGAGCGCAGGCAGTTCATCCTGGGCCTCGAGCATTTACCGTTCGTGGTGAGCCTGTCGAACCATAAACGGCCCGTTCTCATGCCTGGAGCGCAGGCAGTTCATCCTGTGCCTCGAGCATCCACCGTTCGTGGCGAGCCTGTCGAACCATGAACGCCCGGTTCTCATGCCTTGAGCGCAGACCGTTCATCCTGGGCCTCGACCATCCACCGTTCGTGGTGAGCCTGTCGAACCATGAACGGCCCGTTCTCATGCCGGGAGCGCACGCCGTTCATCCTGTGCCTCGAGCATCCACCGTTCGTGGTGAGCCTGTCGAACCATGAACGGCCCGTTCTCATGCCTGGAG
>NZ_JAVWWA010000032.1:0-9508 GCF_036666375.1 Comamonas sp.
CCCATGAAGAATTCCGAGCGCAGTTTTGCGCGCCGCATCGACCTCACTTCCCTGCAGCTGTTTGTCGCCGTCTGCGAGCTGGGCAGCATCGGGCGCGCGGCCGAGCGCGAGTTCATTGCCGCCTCGGCCGTCAGCAAGCGCCTGTCCGACCTCGAAGCCGCGGTCGACACCGCCCTGCTCTACCGCCACAGCCGCGGCGTGACCTTGACGCCGGCCGGCGAAAGCCTGCTGCACCATGCGCGCACCGTGCTGTTCGGCCTGGAGCGCATGCAGGGCGAACTCAGCGAATACGCCGAAGGCGTGCGCGGCCATGTGCGCATGCACGCCAACATGTCGGCCATCCTGCAGTTCCTGCCCGAAGACCTGGGACGCTTCGCGCGCGCCCACAGCCAGATCAAGATCGACCTGCAGGAGCGGCTGAGCGCCGAAGTGCTGCATGCGGTGCAGGAAGGCACGGCCGACATCGGCATCTGCACGCTGGGCACGGGCGGCGCGGGCGACCTGCAGACCCGCCCCTACCGCAGCGACCGCCTGGTGGTGGTCGTGCCCGAAGCCCACCCGCTTGCGTCCACGCCCAGCGTGGCCTTTGCCCAGGTGCTCGACTGGGACATCGTGGGCCTCAAGGCCGACTCCAGCATAGGCCTGGCGATGCAGGCCGCGGCCGCACACGCGGGCAAGCCGCTGCGCCAGCGCATCCAGGTCACCAGCCTCGACGCCATGTGCCGCATGATAGACAACGGCCTGGGCCTGGGCCTGCTGCCCGACCGCGCATTCGCGCTGATGCATGGCGTGGGCCACCTGCGCGCCGTGGTCCTGACCGACGACTGGGCCGAGCGCGAAGTGCTGCTCGTGGCCCGCGATTTCGAGACCCTGCCGATGACTTCGCGGCTGCTGGTAGAGCATCTGGCCGCCGCCTAAAATCACCCACCCACCTGAAACCACAAAGCCGAGAGAACGCCATGGGACGCACCCTGTACGACAAGATCTGGGACGAACACGTCGTCCACACCGAAGAAGATGGCACGTCCATCCTCTACATCGACCGCCACCTGGTGCACGAAGTGACCAGCCCCCAGGCGTTCGAAGGACTGCGCGTCGCGGGACGCAAGCTGTGGCGCATCAGCTCGGTGGTGGCCACGGCCGACCACAACACACCGACCACGGGCTGGGAACTGGGCTACGAAGGCATTGCCGACCCGATCAGCAAGGAACAGATCACCACGCTCAACGACAACATCGGCGAGTTCGGCTCGGCGGCGTTCTTCCCGTTCATGGACAAGGGCCAGGGCATCGTCCACGTGATGGGCCCCGAGCAAGGCGCGACGCTGCCCGGCATGACCGTGGTCTGCGGCGACAGCCACACTTCCACACACGGCGCCTTCGGCGCGCTGGCCCACGGCATAGGCACCTCGGAAGTCGAGCACGTGATGGCCACGCAGACGCTGCTGGCCAAGAAGGCCAAGAACCTGCTGGTGCGCGTGGACGGCAAGGCCGCGCCCGGCGTCACCGCCAAGGACCTGGTGCTGGCCATCATCGGCAAGATCGGCACGGCCGGCGGCACCGGCTACACCATTGAATTCGCGGGCCAGGCCATACGCGACCTGTCGATGGAAGGCCGGATGACGGTCTGCAACATGGCGATCGAAGCCGGCGCGCGCGCCGGTCTGGTGGCCGTCGACGAGAAGACCATTCGCTACGTCAAGGGCCGGCCGCTCGCTCCCACAGGTGTCGAATGGGACCAGGCCGTGGCCTACTGGCAGACGCTGCAGTCGGACGCCGATGCGCAGTTCGACCTGGTGGTCACGCTCGACGCCACGCAGATCGTGCCGCAGGTCACCTGGGGCACCTCGCCCGAAATGGTGCTGGGCATTGATGCCGTCGTGCCAGATCCCGACAAGGAAAAGGACAGCAACAAGCGCGGCGCGATCGAGCGCGCGCTGGTCTACATGAACCTCGAGCCCGGCAAGGCGATCAACGACATCAGCATCGACAAGGTGTTCATCGGTTCGTGCACCAACAGCCGCATCGAAGACATGCGCGAAGCCGCAGCCATGGTGCAAAAGCTCGGCCGCAAGGTCGCCAAGAACGTCAAGCTGGCCATGGTGGTTCCCGGCTCGGGTCTGGTCAAGGAGCAGGCCGAGCGTGAAGGCCTGGACCAGATCTTCAAGGCCGCGGGCTTCGAATGGCGCGAGCCCGGCTGCTCGATGTGCCTGGCAATGAACGCCGACCGGCTCGAGCCCGGCGAGCGCTGTGCCTCGACCTCGAACCGCAACTTCGAAGGCCGCCAGGGCGCGGGCGGACGCACCCATCTGGTCAGCCCCTCGATGGCCGCGGCCGCCGCGGTGCACGGTCATTTCGTCGACGTGCGCCGCTTCGTCTGAACGACCGCCACAACGCCGAGCTCCCCTTTCGAGGAATAATTTCCATGCAAAAATTCACCGTACAACAAGGCCTCGTGGCCCCGATGGACCGCGAGAACGTCGACACCGACGCCATCATTCCCAAGCAGTTTCTCAAGTCGATCAAGAAGACCGGCTTCGGCGTGAACCTGTTTGACGAATGGCGCTATCTGGACCACGGCGAGCCCGGCCAGGATCCGGCCAGCCGCAAGCCCAACCCCGACTTCGTGCTGAACCAGCCGCGCTACCTGGGTGCATCCATCCTGCTGGCACGCAAGAACTTCGGCTGCGGCTCGAGCCGCGAGCACGCGCCCTGGGCGCTGGACCAGTTCGGCTTCCGCGCCGTGATTGCGCCCAGCTTTGCCGACATCTTCTTCAACAACTGCTTCAAGAACGGCCTGCTGCCCATCGTGCTGCCCGAAGCCACGGTCGCCGCGCTGTTCGATGAAGTCGCAGCCTTCCCCGGCTACCAGCTGACCATCGATCTCGAGCGCCAGGTCATCGTGCGTCCGCAGGGCGAGGAAATCCCGTTCGAGGTGAATGCGTTTCGCAAATACTGCCTGCTCAACGGCTTCGACGACATCGGCCTGACGCTGCGCCAGTCCGACAAGATCAAGGCCTTCGAAGCCCAACGCCTGGCAACCAAGCCCTGGCTGGCCCACACCCTGGTCCAGGGCTGATGGCTTGACCTGCTGCGGGACTTCCGGCCCAAGCCGGCGCCCGCAGCCCCCGATTTTTTACTTCGACAGAGAATTCCCATGAAAATTGCAGTCTTGCCCGGCGACGGCATCGGCCCCGAAATCGTCGCGGAAGCCGTCAAGGTGCTCAACGCCCTCGACCTGGACTTCGAAATGGAATCGGCGCCGGTCGGCGGCGCAGCCTATGCCCTCACGGGACACCCCCTGCCCGAAGCCACGCTCAAGCTGGCGATGGAAGCCGATGCCGTGCTGTTCGGCGCCGTCGGCGACTGGAAGTACGACACCCTGGACCGTCCGCTGCGCCCCGAGCAGGCCATCCTGGGCCTGCGCAAGCACATGGGCCTGTTTGCCAACTTCCGCCCGGCCATCTGCTACAAGGAGCTGACGCACGCCTCCAGCCTCAAGCCCGAACTGGTCGCCGGCCTCGACATCCTGATCATCCGTGAACTCACGGGCGACATCTACTTCGGCCAGCCGCGCGGCCGCCGCGTCGCCACCGACGGCCATTTCCCCGGTGCCGAGGAAGCGTTCGACACCATGCGCTATTCGCGCCCCGAGATCGAGCGCATCGCGCATGTGGCCTTCCAGGCCGCGCAAAAGCGCAGCAAGCGCGTGACCAGCGTCGACAAGGCCAACGTGCTCGAGACCTTCCAGTTCTGGAAGGACGTGGTCACCGAAGTCGGCAAGGACTACCCCGACGTGCAGCTGGACCACATGTATGTGGACAACGCCGCCATGCAACTGGTCAAGGAACCCAAGCGTTTCGACGTCGTGGTCACGGGCAACATGTTTGGCGACATCCTCTCGGATGAAGCCTCCATGCTCACCGGCTCCATCGGCATGCTGCCTTCGGCCAGCCTCAACTCCAAGGGCCAGGGCCTGTACGAGCCCAGCCACGGCAGCGCTCCCGACATCGCGGGCAAGAACGTCGCCAACCCCTTGGCCACCATCCTGTCGGCCGCAATGATGCTGCGCTTCAGCCTGAACCAGGAAGCCGCGGCCCAGCGCATCGAAGATGCCGTGCAGGCCGTGCTGGCCCAGGGCCTGCGCACGCCCGACATCTGGAGCGAAGGCACGACCCGCGTGGGCACCGCCGAAATGGGTGATGCCGTGGTCGCCGCGCTGCGCTGATCGCGTTTTCCCCCACCGTCCCGCAGGAAGCAGCCAGCAATGGCTGCTTTTTTTATGCCTTGCGGATGTCTCGCGGCGGCGACACCCGCCGCCATGATCGAACTTCCACAATGTAGGAGCAAAGCTCGAAATAGCAAAAAGCTATTGATATAGAAAGACTATTGATTCAACATTATGATACTTTTTTGCAATCGACAGCGGCGTGCTCTACCGGCAGCAGCCGGACCGGAAACGCCGGATTCATCGGGCGCAAAAAGGCAACTGAGGCAGCGCGGCATACGCCTGCCTCTGTATCAACCTTTTGTTCTATTTCCATGTCCTTTCTGTACAACAGCCTCAACACCATCTGGAACCAAGCAACTTCCTACTTTCCCGCAACCGCCAAGTACTGCGAAACCAACAACATCAGTTGGACCACTACAGGCAACCTGGCCAGCGAGATCGGCTTCATCGCCACAAAGGCGCCTCTCGCGGCGGCCGAGGCTGTGGGCAACGCAGCGATGAATGCCGCTACCGAGGTCGCCGCCACCACCCATGCGCTGGCCTACGGCGCCAAGGATCGGCTCGCCAAGTCCGTTTACTCGGCGCTGGAGCAGACCCACGCCACACATTGCGACACGACGGCGGGCAAGTCCGATGGCGACGCGAAGAGCAGCGCCACCATGGTCGCAAAGCTCGCGGAGGTAGCCGGCAGCAAGCTGCTGGATTTCGGCTACGCCGCTTTGAAGATCGGTTATGCGGCCCTGGCGGACAAGACCACGCAGATGGGCTCGGCCGCCTGGTCCGAAGTCAAGGCCCAGGCACCTGTGCTGGGCGCCGCGCTGCTGGGCGGCGTCGAATACGTGGCCGGCAAGGTTGGCGCGGCAGCCCATGAGGGCCAGGACACTCTGTCGACCAAACCGCTGGACCTTGGCCCCATGGCCATTTCTTTCCCCGAAGACGATTTGCTGCAGTTCTCCGACATGGTCTTTGTGACCGTCAGCGATGTGCTGCCCGGCGGCGCGGCGCCGGCTTCTGTCACCCTGAGCACCGAGAGCCGTTACAGCGATGAGGAGCATGCCATTGCGCTGCAAGCGCGCGCCAATGATGATTTCGACGACTTCGACGACCTCAGCGACTTCGGCGACTTCAGCGACTTCGGCGACCAATGCGTGGCGCTGACCGGCCACGAAGGCGGTTGGATGCCCAACGTCTTTGCATCCAGCATTGCCATGACGGTCTATTAATCCACCGTCGAGCCCGGGCGGCAGACCCGGCAAAGGCATCCGCGACATGGACCCCGAGGGAATCCATTACAATGCTCCGCTATGTTTGCCGCCCACACCCGCATCGCCTCATTGACAACTGTCCCTTCGGCAGCTGTGGCTGCGCGCGCAGCAACCATTACGACGATTAAAGGCTGACACAGCCCGGTTCGTCGCGCGCCCTCTCCCGGCCAGACGAGCCGGGTCCCAGTCTGGTCGAACATTGTTTCTTAAACCACAGGGGCGTTGAAAATGAGCAAGTTGGTAGGTTTGGTAGGCTGGCGCGGCATGGTCGGCTCGGTGTTGATGGACCGCATGCAGGCCGAAGGTGACTTCGATCTGATCGAGCCGATTTTCTTCTCCACCTCGAATGCCGGCGGCAAGGCGCCCGCACAGGCACGCACCCACACCACGCTGCAGGACGCGAACGACATCGCCGCGCTGTCACGCTGCGACATCATCATCACCGCCCAGGGCGGCGACTACACCAAGGCCGTGTTCGGCCCGCTGCGCGCTTCCGGCTGGCAAGGCCACTGGATCGATGCCGCCTCGTCGCTGCGCATGGAAGACGATGCTGTCATCGTTCTCGATCCGGTCAATGACGACCTGATCCAGACCAAGCTCGCCGCAGGCGGCAAGAACTGGATCGGCGGCAACTGCACCAACTCCATCCTGCTGATGGGCCTGGGCGGTCTGTTCAAGGCCGGTCTGGTGGAATGGGTCAGCTCCATGACCTACCAGGCAGCTTCGGGCGGCGGTGCCAACCACATGCGCGAACTGCTCAAGGGCATGGGCGTGGTGCACGCCGCCGTGTCCGACGCCCTCGCGACGCCCGCTTCGGCCATTCTCGACATCGACCGCCAGGTCGCGCACACCATCCGCAACGATGTGCCCACCGAATACTTCGGCGCCCCGCTGGCCGGCGGCCTGATCCCCTGGATCGACGTGCAGTTGCCCAACGGCCAGTCCAAGGAAGAGTGGAAGGGCCAGGCCGAAGTCAACAAGATCCTCGGCACCAGCGCCGTGATTCCCGTCGACGGCCTGTGCGTGCGCATAGGCGCGATGCGCTGCCACTCGCTGGCGCTGACCATCAAGCTCAAGCATGACCTGCCGCTGGCCGAGATCGAGACGCTGATCCAGACAGGAAACCCCTGGGTCAAGTTCGTCGCCAACGACCGCGCCGTGACCGTCAAGGAACTGACGCCCGCGGCCGTGACCGGCGGCCTCGAAGTCGCCGTGGGCCGTGTGCGCAAGCTCAACATGGGCCCCGAGTACCTGTCGGCCTTCGTGATCGGCGACCAGCTGCTGTGGGGCGCGGCCGAACCGCTGCGCCGCATGCTGCGCATCCTGCTCGACAAGTAAGCTGGGACCGGGCCGCGGCCTGCGCCGCAGCCTTTTCTGCCGATTGCCGCTCTCCGGACCATGCAAAATGGGCTGGGGGGCGGTTTCTCGTTGCCCAGGGACAACATCTGGCGCGTTCCCCGGGCGTGTCGCCCTGCCTTGCCCGTCAGGTGTTGGACAATGCCCTCTTCACCTTGGCTTGTCACTGCTATGCATTGCTGCTAAGGTATTTTTCACTATGATTCGCACGCTGTGCCGGCACGGCGGTCATTCCTGAGAACAACTATGCCGCTCGCCCGGGCCGCACAACCACAGAAGTCGACGCCACCATGCATCGTTGGAAACTCTCTGCGCTGGCCGCAGCGGCCCTCGTCTCTGTCAGCCTGACGGCCACTGAAGCCTGGGCGCTGGCGCTGGGCCGCATCAGCATCCAGTCCGCGCTGGGAGAACCCCTGCGCGCGGAAGTGGAGCTGCCGCAGATCACTGCGGCCGAAGCCGACAGTCTGCGCGCGACCATCGCCACGCCCGCCGTTTTCCGCGCCCAGGGCATGGAATACACGGCCACTGCCAGCCAGTTCCAGGTGCAGCTGCAGCGCCGCCCCGATGGCTCGGCCCTGTTGCGCCTGACCAGCGCCCAGCCCGTCGCCGAGCCTTTTGTCGATCTGGTGATCGACGCCTCCTGGGCCGCAGGCCATGTGGTGCGCAGCTATACCTTGCTGCTCGACCCGCCCGCGGGACGCCAGTCCGTCCAGGAAATGTCCTCGGCAGCGCAAATCAGCGCCCCCGCCTCCCAGCCATCGGCTTCCGCGCGCGGCACGCCGGCGCGCGTGCCGGCGCAGGCCGCGGCCACCGCGGCAGCGCGCAAGGCGCCGGCGAGCACGCAGAAGCCGTCCTCGCTGACGGTACGCCCGGGCGATACCGCGAGCCGGCTGGCCCAGGGCTATCGCCCGGCAGGCGTGTCGCTGGACCAGATGCTGGTCGCGATGCTGCGCGCCAACCCGCATGCGTTCATCAGCGGCAATGTCAACCGCATGACGGCGGGCGCCGTGGTCGAAATGCCTGATGAAGCCGCGGCGCAAGCCGTATCGGCCAGCGAAGCGCGGCAGATCGTCGCCGCGCAAAGCCAGGACTTCAACCAATATCGCCGCCGGCTCGCGGGCGCGGCGCCGCTCGCGGCCGTGACCGCGGCCCAGCGCAGCGCCAGCGGCAACGTCGAAGCCCAGGTCCAGGACAAGAAAGCCTCGACCGCCGCACCCGACAAGCTCACGCTGTCCAAGGGCGCGCTCCAGGGCAGCCAGAACGCCGACGAACGCCTGGCCCGGGAAAAACAGGCGCAGAGCCAGTCCGAGCGGCTCTCCGAACTCTCACGCAACCTCAACGAGTTGCAGAATGTTGCGGCCGGCGCTCCGGCGGCCGGCGCCCCGGCGGCGGGCGTTCCCGCGGCCGGCACTGCGGCGACCGCAGCAGCCGGCGCAGCGCCGGCGCCGGGCGTGCCGGCTGTGCCCGCGGCGGTCGTTCCTGCACCGGCCACCGCGGCAAGCGCCGCTGCGACGCCGGGCACTCCGGCGCCAGCCGATGGTGCCACGCCGCCAGCCGACGCCGCCCCGGCAGATACCACAGCCGCTGCCACGGACGCCGCTGCCGCTGCGGCCCCCGCTCCAGTTCCCGCGCCGGCTCCGGCGCCGGCAGTTGCAGCTCCCGTCGCACCCGCACAGGCCACGCCCGAACCGCCGGGCTTCATCGACACGCTGAGCGAAGACCCCATGCTGCCGCTCGCGGGTGCGGGCCTGCTGGCCCTGCTGCTCGGCTATGCCGGCTACCGCCGCGTACAGAAGCGCCGCCAGCAGGACGCCGCAGGCGACAGCCTGCTGCACCCCGATTCGGTGTTTGCCGCCGGTCAGGGCCAGCAGGTCGACACGGCGCAGACGCAATTCGGCAGCTCCACGGCCTATTCGCACAGCCAGCTCGATACCGGCGGCGAAGTCGACCCCGTGGCCGAAGCCGATGTCTATCTGGCCTACGGTCGCGACCTGCAAGCCGAAGAAATTCTCAAGGAAGCGCTGCGCAGCCAGCCCGAACGCCTGGCACTGCACCAGAAACTCGCCGACATCTACGCCAAGCGCCAGGATCGCAAGGCTTTCGAAGCCGTGGCCCAGACCGTGTTCATGCTGACCAATGGCCAGGGCGCGGAGTGGCTGCATCTGGCCGAACAGGGCCGCGCACTCGATCCGTCCAATGCGCTGTACCAGGCCGCCGCCGATGTGCCGCACGGCAGCAGCGCGGTGGACGACCGCGCGCTCGCACAGGCGTCCTTTGCGGGCACGCTGGCCGCAGCCGCAGTTGCAGCGACGCCATCCGCCCCCGCCGAACCCACGGCGCTGCCCGGCCTGGACCTGAGCCTGGACCTCGATCTGCCTTCCGCTGCGACCGAACCGACAGTGCCCGCCCCTGCACAGTCCCCCGTGGAACCTGCGCCGCAAACGCCGCGCGACATCGACTTCGAGCCTATCGAGCCCATCTGGAAGCAGCCCGCCTCCGCGACGCAGCCCGCAGTTCCCGCAGAGCCTGAAATCACTTTCGAGGCTCTGGCCGATCTGCCGCCCGTGCCGGACCAGCCCGAAGCGGCCGGCAGCGCCCTGCCCGATCTCGAGTTCACGCTCGACCAGGAGGCACCAACGTCGCCGGCCGATGCCGC